>JABFSU010000044.1 GCA_013140455.1 Nitrospira sp.
AAGCCCGGCGAATGTCGGCCATCGTTCCACCGCCGGTGCTGAGAAAAATCGGCTTCCCTAACTTTGCGATATATTTCTGCAATGGAATATTGTTCAGGTCCGCCGAAGCAATCTTGTAGGCGGGCATTGACAGCTCTGCCAGGAAGTCCACGCTTTCAAAGTCAAACGGCGTCGCAAAGAACATGAGCCCCAGTTCTTTCGCGTAGCCCTGCAGCTCAACGTACTCCTCTCGCTTGAACTCCAATGCCTCGCGGTGTTCACCGTAGGTTGCCCCGTAGCTATTTTCATTGTCATACGGCTGGTTATACAGAGCCTTCGTGAATAAGGTCCGGTTATTTCTTTTCTGGAGCTTGACGGCATCGGCCCCCGCGTTCTTGGCGGCCAGAAACATTGCCCGCGCCATATCGAGTGAGCCCTGATGATTATGGCCGATCTCTGCGATCACAAAGACGTCATTGGCCCCTTGATAGCGTTCCATTTCATAGCTCATGCGACGCACCTCCTGACACAAACCCGGATGAATTCAAAATGAACGTCACGTTAACCAGAGGACGCTTTGACATGCCTAAAACTATCAACCGTCACTCTTCCACTCTGTCGAGAGAACCGATGAAGACACGCCTGCGTCGATTGATTCACCCGATCGCTGCTCACCCAATTCACACCACCGCACACCTCCCACAGTACGACAAGCCAACAACTGGGCAAGTGCCATTCATCATTCGTTTGGGCCCGCCGCACCGAGCGCTTTTTCGACAACGTGCGTCCGAACCAACATTTCACGAGGCACACCTTCCTTCACCACTTTCCCCATCTCGAACTCGTATAATCGATCGCACTGCTCAACTGTGGACAGCCGGTGCGCCACAATGATGATGGTCTTCCCGCCCTTTAGTGCAGATACTGCCCGCATCACCGCAGTTTCTGTGGCCGTATCGAGAGAAGACGTGGCTTCATCCAGCACCAGGACCGATGGACTGTGATACAGCGCACGGGCGATGCCGATTCGTTGCCGCTCGCCGCCTGACAGACAGACACCTCGCTCCCCAACCATAGTATCGAGGCCCCCCGGCAGATCGTTGACAAATTGTTCGAGTTGGGCGGCACGGACGGCCCGCAACACGGCAGATTCATCGATCTTGTCCGGGGACAAACCAAATGCAATATTCCGTCGAAGCGTGTCATCGGTCAGATAAATGGACTGCGGGACATAGCCGATCTGGTCCTGCCATCCCCGCAGGTTTGTTTGGATGTCACAGCCGTCAACTTTTACGGCTCCGCTGATGGGCGTGAGCAAACCCAGAAGAATGTCTACCAAGGTGCTCTTCCCCGCACCACTGCCGCCGATAAACCCAACCGAGGCTCCCCGCGGTATGATCAGGCTGACATCGCACAGCGCTTGAACTTCGACCGAAGGATAACGGAAGCTGACATGGTCGATTTCGAGCGTATGGCCGAACGACATCGGCACACACTGGCGCACAGCAGGAGCGGCGCGCAGCAGGCTTAGCTGAGTGTGGATGGCCTCGATCGCCGGCAAGGAAAAGAGCACGCTTTGAATCCCGCTGAGCACACGATTGGTCGACGGCATGACGCGAAACGCGGCGACAGCAAAGAGACCCAATGTAGGCAACACCCCATCGATTCCCTTGCCACGACCAAGCATCACCAGGACTAAAGCCGCGAGCCCCATCACAGCCAACAGTTCCAGCCAGAGCCTTGGTAATGCCTGAAGCGTCGCTTGGCGCTCGGCGAGCCGCGCACTGCGTGCGTTGTGCTGCCGGTATTGAGATGAGAAATCGCCCTCCCGCCCGAGCAGCTTCACCTCTTTGGCCCCGCCCAGCCCCTGCTGCAGGTGTTGGATGCGCAACCCCTCATGGTGCTGACGCTCCTGCCCCCAGCGCAAAATATGTTTGCGGGTCAGTCGATTGAACCCCCAGCCCGCCAGACTAAAGGTGACCAGCACCATGATCGCCCCAAGAGGTTCGACCAGCAGCAGCACCACCGAGACGCCGACCATCACGAGAAGCTCCGCGATCAACGCGAGGCCATGTTTGAATACCCCGATCACGTCGTTTACCTGACCGACCGCATTGTGGATCAACTGAGCAGAGTTGTGCTGGAGATGAAACGTATAGGGCTCACGTAAATAGCCATCAAAGAGCCGCTGAGAGAGATCGGCTTGCAGGCCATAGACAAACCGTGCTTGTCTCCAAGCGAGAAACCCTAAGAATAGCGCCTTGACCGCATTGACCCCCACCAGCGTTACAATTCCCGCCACAATCAGCTTCTCCTGGCTCATAGTCCCGAGACTTTCGAGCCAGGGCGTCAAGATCGGATACCGAGTGACCGAACTACTCTGCATCATCAAACTCAAAGCCGGGATTATCAAACCGATCCCCAGCATCTCCATCACCATCCCAATCAGCATCATGCCCAAGAGCATCGCGGCCACGCGCCGCTGTCGGGAAGTGAGGAGGCCCCAGAGTTTCAGGGAAGAGTTCATTTAAACCACGCGACGGATCAATTGTCTGCGAAGCTGTGCCGTTTCAAATCGCTCGCCGGCTTGCCCCGCGAGCGCAACACTCAGCACCATCATGCTGTCAATATTCTCAATGTGCATAAGAGGAATAGGCCTGGCAGTGACACGGCCTCCTGTCTCACTGATCCCGATGGGATCCGCTACGCGATAGATTCTCGACGTTGCCATCGCTTCCATTACGCCGGCACCACATCTTGCACATCGATCTCCACTGCGGCCGCCTGCTGAATCAACCGCACGCCGATGACCAACCGATGGCGCTTCTCCTTCCGCAAGAGGATGCCATGCACACCTTGCAATGGCCCCCGCACCACTTCCACCATCATTCCCTCATGAAGGTACGGATGAGAATCATACGGCAGCACACTCGCCATGAGCGTCTTCAAGGCTTCAATCTCAGCATCCGGAATCGGCTCAGGACGGTGTCCACTCCCCACAACTTCAACCACGCCCGCAACCTTCTGCGCCGGGAGTCTGTTTTGCTGCGATAGCCGTACGAAGCAGTACCCTGAAAAAAGCGGGACCTCGATTTCTTTCTTGCGATCTTTCCACTGACTGAGTCGCCTGACGGTCGGCAGCAACGGTTCAATCCCCTGCTTTTCCAGCTGATCCCGCACCAACTTCTCGTGGCGCGATTTCGTCCGAAGCGCATACCACTGAGATTGGGAAGAGGCCTCACACACAGCTTCGCCCTCTCACTTACAGTGAACACAAAAAACGACCTGCACTGACGGCCGACTCAGACCGTTGGTCCGAGCGCGAACACCTTGCCGTTCGGAACCTGGTACTGCAACAGCATTTCACCGTGTTCATGCGACCGATCGAGATCGGCGAGCACCACGGCATCGAACTCCCACTCTTTCAACACACTCGGATGCGAAACGGGATACGAGAGAAACGTTCCAGTCGTCCCGTCACTCACAAACCCCACTAATTCCATATCCATCTCCCGCAAAGAGAGATAGGCCATTTCAGCAAATTCGCTCGTTCCAAAGATCACAATCCGCCGCCCCCCCACTACGGTGACACGCGACAGGACATCGCGCAGCCGGGCGCGCATATCCCGATAGTGAGACAGGGAGTACTGCATGTAGAGGTAGGTGAGACGGGACTTCTCGGCAAATCCTTGAGGCGTCAGCAGATAGCGAATCCGGTGAGATGGGATGGTCGTGACCTTGACGTATCCCTTCCTCGCGAGTCGCTTCACATACAGATTCGTGAGGCCAAGCGCCACACCCAATTTAATGGCGAGAGACCGTTGCGTGACCGCACCGTCCCGCTCCAACTCCGTGAGCAGAATAAGGTCTCGTTGTCCCTGAAGATTCATCTCATTTAGAGGCTCCACCAAAAAACGTTCAGGATATGAACACAATTAGGAGAGGGAGTCAAGAAAGAATTCCACAATAGGTAGGGATATCAACGATCTAGGGGAAAGATTGGCCAAGTCGGTGGCGACTAGATATGGTGGATCGTTAACGGCTGGGCGGACTGAACCACAGCGCCGAGTCGAGCGGCGACATTCTCAACGGTAAATCGATCGAGACAATCCCAATACGGGCAAGCCTCGCCGATACACTTCTCACAGGTCGGCACATCCGGGCGAAGCAGCACGCCACGCCCCAAGGGTTTCCAACGAGTCGGCAAATTGTTTCGGCGCGGATCAAACAGACTGACCGTAGGCACGCTGAGGGCCGCCGCCAGATGGGCCGGACCGGTTGCACCGGACACCACCACATGAGCGGCCCCGATCACCGCCATCAATTCCCTGATAGCGAGTTGCCCCATGAGATTGATGACGTTTGGATGGAGGACGACACCGTCCAAGGCCTCGCTCCGGAATTGATCACATTCCACCTGGCTGCCGGTCAACGCCACCGTATACCCTTGTTGCGCCAACGTCTGGGCAAGATCCCGATAATGCGCCGGCCGCCAATGCCGGGCCGACACACCGCCGGGATGAATCACGACTCGCGGCATCGTCGCGCCGCTCCATCGTCGCTCCCCATCGGCTCGCTCAGCATCGGTGAGTCGGAGCACCGGAGCGACCACAGGCAAGGGCGTCAGCCGAAGTCCCTTGAGCATCTCTACATTGCATTCAGACTCATGCTTCTGAAAACTGCTTCGGTGTTCATAAATCCAGCGATTCGCCAAGACGCTCTGCCACCGAAAGCCCGTCGCCACGCGGAGCGGAATGCCGGCCCGCCAGGCCGCCCACATCAAGCGGCGAAACGGTTTGAGAAAGATGACCGCATCAATCCCACCGGAGAAGGCCTGCATCATGTCAGGAATCGAAGCCTGCAACGACACCGTTTGCACATAATCGATATCGGGATGGTGCGCTAAGATCGGCGCCGCCACGGGATTCGCCAGCACGCCGATGCGAACTCCGGGCATCACTTGTCGCAATTGCGCCGCGACAGGAAGCGAGAGCACCAGATCTCCGATCCCGTCCGGACGCACGATCAGCACATTCATCGTGACACCGCACGGCAGGACTGTTGGGACACAACGGCCGCCACGACCTGTTCAGGCGTAATCGATTCGAGACATTCCATTGGCACCGCATTGCGGCAGACGCGGCTGAAGCAAGGACGGCACGGCAGATCATGAGTCAGCACGGTATGCCCTGCTCCATAAGGACCGGTACGCACCGCGCTGGTTGGCCCGAAGATCGACACCACCGGCGTCCCCACTGCTGCCGCGACATGCATCGGCCCGGAATCGTTGGTGATCAACACACAGGCTTTCGACAACAGAGCCGGCAGTAATCCGATCGGGGTCTCACCGGCCAGATCGACAACCGGACAAGCCGTCAGACTCCGCACCAGTCCGCTCGCTTCCCGTTCGTCCGGCCCGCCGATCACCACGAGAGGCCCGATGCCGCGGGCCGCCAATTGAGTCGCCGCGGCTGCAAACGATGCGGCCGGCCATCGTTTCGTCTGCCAGCGCGCCGAGACATTCATGGCCACCCACGGCGCATCCAGATCGATACCCTTCCTCCGGAACAGATCACGCAACGCCGTCACATCCTGCGACAGCAGTCTGAATCGAAATTGCGGCCCGGCGTCAACCGACGCGCCCAGCTCCTTCGCAATCAGCAGATACCGATCCACGGCATGCATCTCAGGCGTCGGCACAGCCACGCGCTGCGAATACAGCCACGGACTCCCTTCACGCCCGTTGGCAAACCCCACCCGCTGAGCGCATCCGGTCATCCGCGCCACAAGGGCGCTGCGCAAGAGTCCTTGAAGATCGACGGCCAGATCAAACCGCTGCCCCCTCAATGCCATCGATTGACCAACCCACGAGGCCAGGGTAGGACCGACCGGCCATACAGCATCGACACCTTCGATTCTCTGCACGATCTCAGCCCATTGGCGCTTCACCAGCCAGGTCAGATGCGCTGACGGCCAGCGCCGCTTCAACGCGGCGACCACCGGCATGGCATGGACGATATCGCCAAGTGAACTTGGCTTGATCAGAAGAATTCGTCGAGGCTCAGCCATCGATATCATTTACGACGTCCCCTCGCCGACAGGTGTTCCCTGCTCCTGCGCCCCGGCATCCCCCAGAATCCACGTCACCGCTTCATCAAATGACGGCGCGACCACTGCCGCAGCCTCGCCGGACTCCGATCGGGCTAGTTCCCCATGCTCACTGGTTGTCACCCACACGCGCTTCGCCCCCACCCGTTTGGCCAACTCCATATCTTTGGCATGGTCCCCGATGAGATACGATCGGGACAGATCGATTCCCAGTTCGCGCACCGCCTGGTCAACCATCCCCGTCTCAGGCTTCCGGCAGAGACAGCGCTCGTCCGGATGATGCGGACACACATAGATCGCATCCAAGGATGCCCCCGCGTCACGCAGCAATCGCCGAAGCTTCGCATGAATCGCATCAAGGTCGGCGGAAGAAAACAATCCGCGCCCGACTCCCGATTGATTCGTTACCACCACCAGTCGAGCTCCCGCACGCGTCAATCTTGCGAGTGCTACGGCAACACCGGGAAACAATTCGAACTGGTCAGGAGAGCCGATGTAGCCGGGATCAGGGTTCAGCGTCCCGTCACGATCAAGAAAAACCGTCACACCTTGCAAGGGAGAGTGCCCTGTGACAGTTGGCGGATGATGAGCCACAGCCGATGGCTGAACGTTATGCGCCAGCTGCCCGACCGCAGCCTGTGTCACCATGTCCACCGTGACACCGGTCATACAACGATGATCGATGGGACACTCCCGCAACAAACAGGGTGCACAGTCGACCGGCTGCCGGACAATCGACGCCTCCTGTCTATACGGCGCCGTGGTTTTCCAATCGGTAGGACCGAATACCGCCACCACCGGCACCGCAAACGCCGCCGCCATATGCATTGGCCCGGTATCGTTAGTCAGTAATATTGTACACCGCTTTGTGGCAGCCATCAGCTCGCGGATATTCGTCCGCCCCGATAACACGGCTGATCGCACAGTGAGACGTTCAGCGACCGAATTGCCTAGCGCCTCTTCCCCTTTGGCACCGAGAATCAGGACTGAGACCGGCCGCCCCTGCTGCTGTTCGATCTGACGGCACACCCGCAGAGCAGCCTCCGCATATCGTTCCGGCAACCATCGCTTGGCACTTCCATAAGTCGAACCAGGATTCACGCCGACAATCAGATCGTCCGGCCCTACGCCAAGATCCCCCAACCGTTCATCCATCGCGCGCGTTTCGTCATCAGAGACGGCTAACGCGGGGACTGACGGCGAACCGGTCACGCCGAGCGGCTTCAATAGATCCCAATAGTAATGCACTTGATGCACAAGCGTGGCGCGATCGGGCCGCGCGACAGGATCGGTCAGCAAGAACGCGCGCCCGTCGGTGACATATCCATACCGGTGGCGGATCCCGGCAAGCCACGTAATCAACGCCGCTTCAAACGCATTTTGGAACAACACTGCCAGATCGAACTGATGTCGGCGCAGCAGGCCCGCCAGCGTCCATTTTCCGGACAATCCCGCATGAATCCCACGATCATCGTAGACCAACCGGCGATCGATGCCCGGATAGGCAATGAACAGCTCGGCTATGGCTGGCTTCGCGAGCAACGTGATCTCGGCTTTGGGAAAGTGCGCGCGCAGCCCGCGAAGCGCCGGCTCGCACATCACGGCATCGCCGATCCAATTCGGCGCCCGTACAAGGATTCGCGAAGGCGATTCGTTACGCACGCACGTCTCCCTGGAACTTAGGCCTATCGGAGGCCTCGCACAACAAGCGCTGGAGCGCATCCTGCCCGCGCCTCACATCGGCCTGCAGCCGCAAAGCCCACCATGAATCGTCAGGCCTCAACAATGGGGCGAGCTTCCCGGCATCTTTTTCGGTCGTGAGCACCATCTCGACATTCGATCGCTGTGCCTGAGCACGCATACGATCAAGATCCTCGCTCCGATAGACGTAATGATCTGCAAACGCCGTTTCCCCAAGGACCTGCACGCCATTCTCCATGGCTAACCGGCGGAAGGACTCGCTGTTGCCGATCCCGCTGACCAGCCAGGCCTTCTTTCCCACGCACCAGTCCGCAATATGCCGTTCACCGGTCGTCACCGATACCACTTCATCGGGCCTGAAGATCACTTCTGCCTGAACCGGAGTTCCCGTCATGACCGCCTGCAATCGGGTACGCACGGCTGCCACGTCCCGCTCAGAATCGGCGCGGGTGATGACGACCGCATCGGCACGACCCAGCCCGGCCAACGGCTCACGGAGGCGCCCGGCCGGCAACAGACCATCCAATCCCGTCGCATCCATCGCGTCAATCAACACCACATCAAGATCACGATACAGGGCGCGATGCTGAAAGGCATCGTCGAGCACGATCCAATCCACCGGCCATCGATCGAGCAGCCATCGTCCGACCGCTGCGCGATCCGCCCCGACGGCGACAATGGCTTTGGGACAGCGGTTCGCAATGAGATACGGCTCATCACCGGCCTCTGCCGGACCGACCAAGACTCGCTCCCCGTCCGATACCAACACCTGCGCCGCCGCCGATGTCCGCTTGTAGCCACGACTGAGCACCGCGACCCGGTGACCCTCCGCCTGCAACCACTCTGTCAACAGAATCACCATCGGGGTTTTCCCCGTTCCGCCGACGGTCAGGTTTCCGACACTCACCACTCGACAGGGCAATCGTACTTGTTTTTTCCATCCGCAGTCATAGGCCCACATCCTGGCCCGAACCACCAGTCCGTAGAGAAAGGCCGCCCCGCTCAGCCAGGGACGAACCGGATCGCCTGGACGCAACAATGCCACGATCACGGCCTCGCAATCACCGGCTGCGGCGCAGAACCGACAGGCCGGGAAGAAGGAGACTGCGCCTGAGTCAAACAGGCTTCGATCAAATCCAGACTCCGCTGCAGGGCGCCCTGATTGTCCACGACCGTTTGGCGTGCGGCTTCTCCAACCTGGCGACGGACCGTCGAATCCTCCAGCCATGCGCAGACCCTGCGCGCAAGATCGTCTGCACCGGACACTCGAACCGCACCGCCGGATTCCAAAAGAAGTGTCGCGATTTCTGCGCAATGATCCGTATAGGGGCCAAAAAGAACGGGCTTCCCCCAGACGGCCGGCTCCAGCAAATTATGCCCGCCCACGGGAATCAGGGTGCCGCCGACAAAGGCTACTGTCGCCTCATGATAGGCCCGTGCCAATTCACCTCGTGTATCTAGAATGACGACTCGCGCCCCGGATCCAACTGAATCGAGCCGGCTCTTGCGCAGCACCGGCAATCCCGCCGCCTGGATCATCGTCACGAGATCGGCCACTCGTTCGACATGGCGCGGGGCAAGCATGAGAACGGCATGAGGATGAGTGACGACGATCTGCCGGTACGCCGCAACCAGCGCCTCCTCCTCGCCCGCATGCGTGCTCCCGGCGAGAAGGAGCGATTCGCCTTCACGCAGGCCCAACTCAGCACGCAATGACGCATCAGCCGCCATCGTCGGCATGGGCTGATCGAATTTGATGTTGCCGGTTCTATGGACCCGACCGGCGTCGGCCCCCAGAGCCACAATTCGCTGCACATCACGCTCCGACTGCATGAGACACAGCGTAAGCGACCGCAGCACTGAACGATAAAACGAGATGAGGCCGGCGATATGCTGCCGGGCAAACGACCGCGACGACAACCGTCCATTCACCATGATCGTCGGCACCTGCCGGTCCCGTAAGGTCCATAAGAGATTCGGCCAGAGTTCGGTTTCGACAAACGCATACAGTACCGGCTGCCACTGCGTGATCGCGCGGGACACGGCCCAGGGAACGTCGAGCGGGGCGTAGCGATGCTCGGCAATCCCAACCAGTCGTTGTTCAACCGCCTCGCGCCCCGTTTCCGTCACCGTCGAGACGATAAGCCGGTGATCGGGATGGTTGCGATGCAGTTCTTTCACTAACGGCGTGACCGCCACCACTTCACCGAGCGAGACGGCGTGGATCCAGATCAGGGGACGCCGCTCTCCGGATGGCTCCAGGACCGGACTGATGCGCAACCCGAACCGGTCGAGCAAGCCCCTCCGACACCGCTTCTTGGCGAGGAGAATGCAGAGGATGATCGGCGTAGCCAGAATGAGAAGAGTATTGTAGAGCAGTCGCCACATGGGTTGGCTAGGATGCGACCTCCGCTTCAGCCTCAGCCGTCAGCCGGTTTAAGGTCGATTCCAATTCGACACGAGCGGACTCAAGCGCGGCGTCCTCCGCCTCGCGCGAAACCCAGATCGGGGCTCCCCAGAGGAAGACGCCGCGGGAAAACGGGTACGGCACCATGAAGCGATCCCAGCTCGAGAAGAGTTTTTTTTTGAGCAGGCAAAGCCGAGGGGAACAATCGGCAGCCCCGTAGCCTTCGCCAATTGAATGACGCCTAACTTGGCCACCTGCCGCGGGCCTTTGGGACCGTCCGGAGTCACGACGACATCTTTACCCGATCGCCCCAGCTTAATGAGCGAGCGGAGCGCCCCGGCGCCGCCCCTCGTACTCGACCCGCGGACGGCCTCATGGCCGAACCGGGCAATGATGCGGGCGATGATTTCTCCATCGCCATGCTGACTGATCAACACATGCGACCCAGGCCCGCGATACCCGAACGGAATCATCAACTGCTGGGCATGCCAGAACGCCAGAATGATGGATCGCTTTTCGCGATACAAGGCATCTACCGGCTCATAGCCGCGCTGCTCCAGCCGCATACTCCCTTTTATCCCACGGATGACCAGGGCTCCGAGCGGCGGCAGCACGGTAAACTTGAGCCACTGCTCCACCCGTTTCTTCAGACCCGGTCGATTCTGAGCAGTCTCACTCATTACCGTTCACCTATCGCAACGATCTTATGTTCCACAGGATGCTCAAAAAGGCCGTTCAGCAAGGCCGCAGCGAGTGAAGGACCGAAAGCGTACCCGCTTGGGTACGTTGAGGGTCTGAACGATGCGAGAACGCCGCTGGCGGCCTTTTTCAGCATCCTGCTAGACATTGGTTACGTCTTGGAACTGCATCGCATGCAACCGCTGATAGAGCCCGTTGTGCCGCAAGAGCTCTTCGTGCGTGCCGATCTCGGCAACCCGGCCATGGTCCAACACCACAATCCTGGTGGCATTCTGCACGGTCGAGAGCCGATGAGCAATCACCACCGTTGTGCGGTTCTTCATCAAATTCGCCAGCGCCAGCTGCACGATGCGCTCCGACTCCGTATCGAGCGCGGACGTCGCTTCATCCAGAATGAGCAGCGGGGGATCGCGCAAAATCGCCCGGGCAATGGCCACGCGCTGACGCTCACCGCCAGACAGCTTCACCCCCCGTTCGCCGATCGTCGTCTGATAGCCCTCAGGCAGCCGGGAGATAAAATCATGCGCGTAGGCCTGCCTGGCGGCCTGCTCGATGTCCATCGGGCTCGCGCCCAGACGCCCGAAGGCGATATTGCTGGCCACCGTGTCATCGAATAACACCACATCCTGTGAGACGATGCCGATCTGCGTGCGCAACGACGCAAGGGTATAGGACTCTAACGGAGCGCCGTCGAGGAAAATCTGCCCGCTCGTCGGCTGGTAAAATCTTGGCAACAGACTCACCAGTGTTGATTTTCCGCTGCCGCTGCTCCCGACCAGCGCGACCATTTCGCCCGCACGAATGGCCAAGTCGACTCCCGTCAAAGCCGGCGTCGTCTGCCCGCTATAGCTGAGCGACACCCCGCGCAATTCGATCCGGTCGGAGATTCCCTGGCAAACGAGCGTGCCCCGGTCCTGCGCCTGTTCTGTCGCAAGGTCCAGCACTTCAAACACCCGCTCCGACGCAGCCAGGGCTTGTTGAATCAGATTGTTCGCTCCGGCCAGCTTTCGAATGGGCGTGTAGGCCATGAACATCGCCGTCAGAAACGAAAAGAAGGCGCCCGGCGTCATGCTGCCATGGAGAACCAGGTAACCGCCGTACCAGATAATCACGGCCACGCCGACCACGCCGATCACTTCCATATGCGACGATCCGATCGACCAGACCTGGTTGGCCTTCAGCGTCGTACTCAGAAAAGCCCGGTTACTCTGCTCGAATCGCGCGGCCTCCGCTTCTTCGCGACGGAACGCCTTGACCATCCGAATCCCGGACAGGGTCTCCTGCACGGTCGAGGACATATCCCCCATCCGCTCCTGTCCGCTGGTGGCCAGGGCTCGAAGCCGGCGGCCCATGCGGGACATCGTCACGACGGCCAGCGGAATGACGATGATCGATAATCCCGCCAGTTGCCAATTCTGGTAGACAATGACACCGAGCATCACGATAAACGTCAACGCGTGCTGAAAAATATCTTTCAGGACATTGGAAACGGCATTCGCCATCAACCCCACATCGTTCACGACGCGGGAGACCAACCGCCCGGAAGTATTGGCGTCGTGATAGCCGACCGGCAACCGCATTAAATGGAGAAACAGCGCTTGGCGAATGTCGGCGATCACCCGATTGCCGACATAGTTCATGAGATAGGTCTGTCCGTAGCTGAAGAGGGCTTTGACGATCGACACCGCCAGGAGGGCAAGCGGGAGGACCAAGAGAAGGGATTCATTCTTCTCGATAAAAATACCATCCAGCACCGGTTTGACCAGCCAGGCATAGACGCCGGACAGCGCAGCCACCATGCCGGAGCAGACAATAGCTGCGATAAACCGGCCCCGATAGGGCCGGACATACTGCAGCAATCGAAGAAATCGATCTACGCTCGACATGCGTCTAATACCACCTGGGCGGCTCTGCGGGAAGCGCCGGGCTCTCCGAGACTGGCTTTCACCGCCTGCAGACTCCGTTTCATTTCATCGTACGCGGCACGATCATCCAACAGCCGTCGAGCTTCATCATACACGCTCGCGCCCGTCGCTTCATGCTGAATCAATTCCGTCACCACGGTCCGCCCGGCCACCAGATTGACCAGCCCGATCCACTTGACCCGGATCAACAGCCGGGCCAACCGATAGGTCAACCAGGAATGCGCCTGATAGAGCAGCACCATCGGCGTTCCGACGACCGCCGCCTGCAGCGTCGCAGTCCCCGATGCCACGAAGAGGAGATCGGCGGCCGCCATCACCTCACTCGCCTGTTCCGCCACTACCGTGACCACCGCCGAACTCTTCTGCAGCAGCGGCCGGACGAGATCATCGGCGATCGTCGACGCTTGCGCCATGAGAAATTGCGTCTTCGGGTCGTCGCGCAGCAATCGCTCTGCCGCTTCCAGGAGGATCGGAAGATGCAGTCGTACTTCAGCCGACCGGCTTCCCGGCAGCAAGGCGATGACCCGGCCTGTCGGCTGTAAACCAAATTGCTCGCGCAGCTTCGCCTGATCATAGTGCGGGGCGACGGCATCGAGCAGTGGATGACCGACAAACGTACAGGGCAATCCGACCTTACGATACAGCTCGGGTTCGAACGGAAGGATCACCATCACATGATCGACACGCTGTTGAATATATTTCATGCGGCCAGGCCGCCAGGCCCAGATCTGCGGCGCGATGTAATAGATCACCCGCAGCCCGGCCGACTTGGCAAACCAGGCATAGCGAAGATTGAGTCCGGGATTGTCGATGAAGACCACGGCATCCCAGCGTTCAGATCTGAGCAGCCGGCGCATGGCGGCAAATCGGCGGATGATCGCGCGCAGGGCCGAGAACCCGACGATCCCCATCACGTCGAGATGCCCGAACCCTTCCACGAGCTGTACACCGGCAGACTTCATGGCAGCCCCGCCGACCCCCACTAACCGCACAGTGGGATCGAACTCCTGAAGCGCCCGGGCCAGATTGGCGCCATGCAGATCACCGGAAGCCTCTCCGGCTACGATGAGAATTTTCGTCATTCGTCACTCATCAATCGTGAAGCGTCAGATGGATATGAACCGCATGACTAGCGGGATCCGGCCCGATGAGGCGATCCTACCCTCGGCCTCGCTCGCCTCGCATGTCCCACTAAGACTGACGAGCTGCATGCTCCGCAATGGCGGCCAAAATCTGGTGCGCCACATCCAGCGCCGCGGCACCGTCTTCACCGGAGACCTCGGGCCGCGTTCCGGTTTGGATGGCCTGTACAAAGGACTCCAGTTGGAGCTTGAGCGGTTCGTCAGCGTTCCCCTGAAATGTTTCAGTATCGAGTTCAGGCGGCGCACCGGACAGGATACGGCGCCGCAAGATCACCGCTTGACGGGTTTGGAAATCGATTGAGAGGTATTGATCCCGCTGAAACATCCGCAACCGGCGCATCTTGTTCATCGACACGCGACTCGCGGTGAGATTCGCAACACAGCCGCCGCGAAACTGAATCCGGGCCTGGGCAATATCGATCGTCGGGGAGAGCACCGCGACTCCGGAAGCCCGAACCTCTTCAACCGGACCAAGGTCGAACGACAACACCAGGTCGAGGTCATGAATCATGAGATCCAGCACGACGTCGACATCCGTCCCGCGCGGGCTGTAACTACTCTGCCGATGCCCCTCGATAAACGCCGGGCGCCGGATGTGCGGCCGCATCAGCCGCATGATCGGATTGAAGCGTTCGCTATGTCCGACTTGCAGCCGGCGGCCCTTTGCCTTGGCAAGCGCGACCAGTTCATGCGCCTCGGCCGGCTGCACCGCGATGGGTTTTTCCACCAGCACATGCTTGCCGGCTTCGAGACACATCTTGGCTACTGCGTAGTGCGCTGAGGTAGGCACGGCCACACTGACCAGATCGACGTCTTTCAGCAGATCTTCAGGATTGCGATAGGGCTGCGCCGCGTGACGTCCGGCGATTTCTTGCCCGCGCTCAGGACTCTGATCCGTGACTCCGACGAGCGTCACGCCGGGGATGGACGCGTAGAGCCGCGCATGGTGCTGCCCCAGATGCCCGACACCGATGACGCCCGCCCGCAAATCTTTCACTGAATTCCCTTCCCCTCGTTCACTCAGGCTTTGATCGGTTCGAGATGCTTGATCCCGATCACGGCAATGCCGGCCTGACGCGCCTTTTCCAACAACAGCTCCCGGTCCAGCATCACGGTTCGCCCGGCTTCCACGGCTAAGACCGTCGCGTTCACCGATGCCATCACCTCGATCGTTCGCGGCCCGATGGCTGGCAAATCGAATCGGAGATCCTGTTGCGGCTTGCACCGTTTCACGACGACCGCGCCGTCTTTCGCCAATTCGCCGCCCCGCTTGATGGCGCCATCGGTCCCTTCGACCGCTTCGACTGCCACCACGACTTTGTCTTTGATCACGACGCATTGTCCGATATCGAGACGCCCCATTTCATAGGCCATCTCCCAGCCGTATCGAATATTGTCCCACTCTTTTTGGGACGGTTCACGAGAGGCGAGCGTCCCTTCTTCGACAAGGATGCCTTCAAGACCGAAGGTCGACTCGCAAATCGTAATCCCTTCCCGCTCGATCTCCGCGGCAATTTCCCTGAGGATGTCGTCGTCCTTCCAGAGCGCGACCCGTGCGAACAAGGCCAGCGCCCGCAAGTCCGGCCGCACCGTTGTAAAGACATGCGTCTTCTTGACGCCGCCCAGCATGACCACGCGCTTCACGTTATCGCTCTTGAAGGCATTGATCAGCTTGTTGAGCTGCCCGATCTTCACCCAGTGGATGCTGTCGACATGCTGTTCGAGTTCAGGCTCCGCCTCTCCCACATGGGCGACGGCCGACACAAAGTAGCCCAATTTCTTGGCATTGTCGGCAAAGATGATCGGGAAGCGCCCGTTCCCGGCGATCAGTCCGATACGTTTGTCTTCAGTGGGCGTTGAGGTGGTCACGCGGATTCATCCTCATCGCCCTGGTCCTTCCCGATCGAACGGGAAATCCCACGCTTGGTGGCTTCCATGAAGGTCAGGATCTGGGCGACATCCGCCTGATCCTTGAACTCCACCCGCGCCAGCTTGATCGCTTCGGCGGATCGATGGCCCTCGCGGAACAGCAGATCGTACGCCTTCTTCAACACCGAGATCCGCTCGCCGGAAAATCCGTGGCGGCGCAATCCGATCGAGTTCAATCCGTAGAGTTTCGATCGATACCCGCCGGCGGCCCGCGTAAACGGCGGCACATCCTGTACAACTCCGCAGCACCCTCCGACCATCGAATAGGCACCGATGCGTACGAACTGATGCACGCCCGTCAACCCGCCGATGATGGCATGATCACCGATGGTGATGTGCCCGGCCAGACTGGCGGCATTCGCGAGAATCAGGTGATTCCCTAAACGGCAATCGTGGGCGACATGCACATAGGCCATCAGGAAATTCTTATTGCCGACGGACGTGAGCCCTCCGCCTTGAACCGTGGCCCGATTGACCGTGACATATTCCCGAAGAATATTGTCGTCACCGATGACCACCTTAGTCGGTTCACCTTTATAGCCCAAGTGCTGGGGCGGGCCGCCGATGGACGAGAAGGGATGCAGCTCGTTCCGCTCGCCGATCTCGGTCCACCCGTCGACCGTCACGTGGGAGAGCAGCTTGGTTCCCTTCCCGATCGAGACATGCTCGCCGATCAGACAAAACGGTCCGACGACCACATCGTCCGCCAATTTCGCACCCGGATGAATTATTGCTGTCGCATGAATCTGCACGCCAGACCTCCGCAAATGGCCCCGTTATGGGCGCGACTCTGTTTTCTCTTCCGTCACCATGGCCGTCACTTCCGCTTCACACACCACATCGTCATCGACATAGGCCTTGGCCTGCATCTTCCAGAAGGGCGCCCGCTTCTTGACCACATCCACCTCAAACCGCAGGCGATCGCCGGGCACCACCGGTTTCCGGAACTTCGCGCTATCGATGCCGGTCAGATAGACGACCGGCCGACCGGTGACCTGCACGGACTTAAAGGCCAACACGCCGCCGACCTGCGCCATCGCTTCCAGGATGAGCACGCCCGGCATCACCGGCCGCCCGGGGAAATGGCCTTGAAAAAAGGGCTCGTTGATCGTCACGTTCTTAATCGCCACAATCCGACGGTCGGGATCCAACTCCAGCACCCGATCAACCAACAGGAACGGATACCGGTGCGGGAGTAATGCTTGAATCTCTGCCTGCTCCATCACTGCCATGGCCGTTGCCTCCTCTGTTCCCCGTCACGCCACCACACCGCCGCTACTTATTCTGACTATCGAACTCCTTCACCACCCGGTCCGTCACATCCAGCGCGGGCTGATAGTACAACACGACCCGGACCATGCCATCGCTGCCCCTTGCCGAAAAAGGTCCTGATAGCCAGCCTTCTGTGCCACCACCACGCTACTTGTTCTGGAGATCGAATTCCTTCACGACCCGGTCCGTCACATCCAGCGCGGGCTGATGGTACAGGACGATCCGGACCATGGCATCGCTGCCCTTGTCGAGAATGGCCTGATACCCATCCTTCTGCGCAACGGTTTGCGCGGCCGCCGCAATCTTTTTGGCATACTCCGCCACCATCTCGCGCTGCTTCTGCTGTACTTCCCGATTAAAGTCAGCCAGCCGGCGTTGATAGGCTTCCAGCTTCGTCCGGAATTGCTCCTGCTTTTCCTGCTTCGCCTGCTCGCTCAACTTGCTGTTCGGATCCTGAAGCGACGCCTCCATTTCCTTCAATTCCTGATCATCGGAATTGACGATTTTCTGCCGGGTCAGCGAATAACTCTTCATCTCCTCCAGCGCCCGCTTGCCGGCTTTGGATTGCTCCATCACCGCCTGCTGATCCATCACTCCGACCTTAAACGCCTCCGCCGCAACGGCCGCATGGGTGAACCACAGGCTCGCCGCCAACACCCCAAACATCCCGAGTACGTGTTGTCGTTTCATACAGTCTCTCTCCTCCTGCTAGGGATAGTCCCGATTGAACTCTTCGATCACCTGATTTGAAATGTCGAGTGCATCCTCGCGGTAGAGCGTCACCCCGCCCTTGCTGCTGTCCACGACGAGTTGAAGGCCCAGCCGCTTCGCGACCTTGCCGGCCACTGCCTCGATCTTTTCGCGGAACCCGTCCATCACATCTTTTTGCTTCTCCTGCACTTCCCGATTCAGCTCCGTGACCTTTTGCTGATACTCCTGCATGCGCCGGCGAAACGCTTCTTCCCGGTCACGTTTGGCCGTGGGACTGAGGACACTGGCCTGTTTGACGAAATCCTCTTCCAGCCGGCGCAACTCTTTTTCATCGAGCTCGATCAGAGTCTGTCGATTCTTGGAAAAGGCCGTGAGGTTGTCCTTGGCTTTTTTCCCCGCATTCGTATCGGACAGAATTCGGGCGGGATCCAATACCCCGACCTTCCCCTCGACTTTGGCTCCGGCACCGGTCCCCGCACAGCCGCTCGCAGTAAGCAGCACAACGGCCAGCAGGCCCATACCGCCGTTCCAACAGCGCTCCCTCATTGCGGCCATTCTTGTCACACCGCCCCTTCCATCGCTCATTAGAATAGTGATCCGATCGTGAACTCAAACACGCCCTGCCGTTCTCCCTGCCTCGGCGCAAGATTGAGCCCATAGGCGACACGCAACGGCCCGAACGGAGAGATCCATCGCCCTTCGAGACCGGCCGCCTTTCTCAGGTTCAGCGAGAGCTTCTCATTGTCGTCAAAACCCTTCCCGTAATCGAAGAAGATCACACCATTGAGTTTGGCATCGGCTGAAATCGTAAAGATATAGTCAAAGTTGAATATCAACTCTTTTGCCGCTCCGACGATCGAATAGATATTCGGGACCACGGGACCGGCCTGTCCAAAGACAAACCCGCGCATGGTATTGATACCTCCGACGAAAAACCGCTCGGTCAGCGGGATCGGCTTATCGCCTAAGCTCTCAATGGCTCCGAACCGCGCCCGCACCGAGAATCGCGTATCGAACGGCAGGGGGGTATACTTGCTCACATCCAGCGTGTATTTCACAAAATTGTTGGAGCCTCCCAAAAACGGTGTGCCATAGTCGACGCCGCCGCCGACCCGCCAGCCGGTCCGAGGATCGAGGTAATAGTCCCGTGTATCCCGAAACATCGTCGTCCGGAATCCCGTCGTCGTCTGATTCCCGAGCTGACGGCAAATGAGGGGCAACAAATCCGGACAAAGCCCTTCCTGGGGATCAGAGAAGTTCAACTGTTCGGCGACGAGGCTGATGCTTCCGGTCACATACTCGGACAACCAACGCCCAAACGTCACGCTCGCGCCTGACTTTTCCTCAAAGTAAGAAATGTAGTTCGTCATGCTGCGATACACATCGAGCTGAAGCGACGTCAACCCATCATTCAGATAGGGATTTCGAAAGGTGATCAAACCAAGGGACCGTTGCTGACCGAGCTGGCCGCGGATACGGCCCATGTAGCCATTGCCGCCAAGATTGCCCTCCGTGATATCCGCAATGGCCACGAGCTTATCCAGCGTGCTGAATCCGCCGCCGACACTGAACTGGCCGGTGGGCTTTTCCTTGACCCGCACATTCAGATCGACCTTGTCGGCCTCGACTTGCGCCGGCAGAATTTCAACCGTCTCGAAAAAATTCAGGTTATTAAGACGCTGGAAGCTCCGCTTCAGCGAGGGCGTGTCGATGACATCCTGCTCGTCGACACGAATTTCCCGGCGAATCACGTTATCGCGGGTCTTGTCGTTCCCGTTGATGTTAATCTGCCGGATCCGCATCATCTCGCCTTCCTTGATGCTGAGAATGATACTGGCGGTGCGCTCTTCATTGTTCGGATTCACGTTCGGCACGACATCGGCAAAGGCATATCCCTTGCTGCCGTACATGTCCGTAAGACGGGTGATTTCGTCGCGAATTTTGGCCCGTTGAAAGATCTCGCCGTCCTTGATTTTCAGTTTCTCACGAAGCTCCGCTTCCTCGAAGACGGTGTATCCTCGAAAGCCAACTTCCGCGACGGTAAACGGTTCTCCCTCCGACACGCTGTAGGTGATAATGAACCACTTCTTGTCTTCCGTCAGTTCTACCGTAGGCAATCCGACCTGCACATTCAGGTAGCCTTTGTTCAGCAGGATTTCCTTCACCCGCTCGACGTCATTCGCCAACTCATCATGTTTCAGAATACCGGCGTCCGATAAGAACGAAGGCAACTTCAATTGCGTGAAGAGCCCGTACCAAGGAATCCACTCGCGCGTGGCCGTGACCTTGAACGCTTCCTCCTTCGTCGCCGCGCGCATGCCTTCAAAGACAACGGCCTTGACCCGAGCTTTGTCCCCTTCCTTCACAAAGAAGGTCAGACGCTTACGGTCTTCGTCCAATGTCTGCACCACCGGGATCACCTGCGCGGTGTAATAGCCGTCCTCCTGGTAGGCAAGGCGAATCTTCTCGGCGCTCTCCTTGGCTTGCTGCTGATCCAGAAAGGATTGACTCTTGATCGTCGTCTTTTCTTTGAGCTTATCGTCGCTCAGATTTTCATTTCCGTCGTAGACGATCTCGGTGATAAAGGGCTTCTCCCGCACGACAAATGCGACCGCCGTGCCTCCATCACCCGCTTCGGTCTCAACCTGTACATCCTCGAAAAATCCCGTATCGTACAGGATTTTGACCTGTCCGCGGACCGTTTCCGGCGTGTATGGATCATCGACCTTCAGCGTCAGACGTCCGGCAATCGCGGGCAGCTCAATCCGTTTATTTCCGCGAATCTCGATGGTCTTGACCTTGATGCCGGCGATCTGAGCGACCACATCCCCTACCGCCAGGCAGGAAACGATGAGCGCCAACATCACGACACACCACTGTACCTTGCTATACCCGCTCAACAACACAAACCCCGATCCCCCTACCATAATAGTATAGACGGCCACGATGTCCTGAGACCGTATCCGAAACTCCCACAAGGCCTGAGCCGAAGTCATGTCACTCGGCCGATCCTATTCTGAGGAACCACCTGCGCGGCGCTCCCTCCGGTAAGAGAAAACTCTCCACACGCATGTGCAGTGAAGCAGCTGCGACCCATGGCGCAAAACTCTCGAATTATATTGAGCCCTTTCAATGATGTAAAGGAGTATGGCAGCACCGCAACAGCCGCGTGAATCGGCCGAGAAAGATTGTCCATTTCTTGACTTCACTTCACCCATCACATACTATCCCACCGATGTCATCGCACACCGTACGAAAAGCCATCATCCCTGCGGCAGGCCTTGGCACTCGCTTCCTTCCCGCCACGAAAGCTTCCCCGAAAGAGATGCTGCCGCTGGTCGACAAACCGTTGATCCAGTACACGGTTGAAGAAGCCGTCGCCTCAGGCATCGAAGACATCATCGTCATCACGGGCCGAGGCAAACGCGCCATCGAAGATCACTTCGACCGCTCCGTCGAGCTCGAAGAAAATCTCAAAGGGACCGGCAAGTCCCAGATGCTTAACCAGATCCGCCAAATTTCGAACCTCGCAAATTTTTGCTATGTCCGCCAGTCGGAAGCCTTGGGATTGGGCCATGCGGTGCTCTGCGCGCAGCACCTGATCGGCGATGAACCCTTCGCGGTCATCCTCGGGGATGAAATCATCGACGCCCAGGTTCCGGCACTCGCACAACTCATCCACATATACAAGAAACGCCATGGGGCCGTCCTCGGTGTACAAGAAGTTCCGAAACAAGATGTGGGGCGCTACGGGATTGTCACGCCGACGAAGCTTGGGAAAGGCCTCCATCGCGTGGACGACCTTGTGGAGAAACCATCACCGGTTGAGGCGCCGTCCAATCTCGCCGTCATTGGACGCTATATCCTCCCGCCGGAGATTTTCCCGATCTTACGAAAGACGCGCCCGGGGAAAAATGGAGAGATCCAATTGACCGACGCCCTGAAGGAACTGGCGAAAAAGTCACCGATGTACGCCCACGAGGTTGTGGGACACCGCCACGATGCGGGAGATAAGTTGGGATTCTTAATTGCAACGGTGGAATTTGCGCTCAAGAACCCCTCCCTCGGGCCTGAGTTTCACGAATACCTCTCAAACAGAATGCGTCCGGCCACGGGCACTCGTCGTACCTGATCGCAGGACCACAACCGCTGCAACGCCGGATGGGTCACCGCTCGCTTGGAACGCCAACGCAGAAAAGGGCAGATGCTCCATGACTGACTCGATTGAACAAGACCTTCAGCCCCCACAAAACGTAGAAGTCCCGGACCAGCTGCCGCTCCTGCCCGTTCGCGATATTGTCGTCTTCCCCTATATGGTCTTGCCGCTGTTCGTCGGACGCGAGATGTCCATCAAGGCCATCGAAGCGGCCCTGGCCGGCAATCGCATGATCTTCCTGGCCACACAGAAAGCACTCGACGTCGAAAACCCAAAGCCTGAAGACATTCATGCTATCGGCACTGTCGGTATCATCATGCGCATGCTCAAGCTACCCGATGAACGGATCAAGATCCTTGTGCAGGGCATCGCCAAAGCCAAGGTCACGAATTATATTCAATCCGACCCCTACTACTCCGTGCGCATCGACAAGATGCCCGACACCAAGATTACGGCCACGACACTGGAATCCGAGGCCGTCATGCGGACGGTCAAGGAGCAGATCGAACGGATCGTCAGCCTGGGGAAGGTCCTGATTCCCGACGTCATGGTCGTCATCGAAAATCTGGAAGAGCCCGGACGCTTAGCCGACATGGTGGCGTCAAACCTCGGCCTCAAAGTCGACGTCACGCAAAGCGTGCTGGAACTTCCGGACCCCATCCAACGTCTCCGACGGGTCAGCGACATCCTCGGCAAAGAAATCGAAGTCCTCTCGATGCAGCAAAAGATTCAGGCGCAGGCCAAGGGCGAGATGGACAAGACGCAGCGGGAGTACTTCCTGCGCGAGCAGCTCAAAGCGATCCAAAAAGAACTGGGTGAACTCGACGAGCGGGCGGAAGAAGTGACAGAGTTCCGGAAACGGATCGCTGATGCCAAGATGCCGGAAAAAGTCTTAAAAGAAGCGGAGAAACAGCTCAAACGGCTGGAAAAAATGCACCCGGATACGGCCGAGTCCGCCACGGTTCGCACTTATCTCGAATGGATGGTCGAATTGCCCTGGTCGAAACGGTCTAAGGACAACCTTGACCTCAAAGCCGCCGCCCGGGTGCTCAATGAAGATCACTACGATCTCGAAAAGGTCAAAGAACGCATCCTCGAATATCTGGCCGTTCGGAAACTCAAAGAGAAGATGAAGGGCCCGATCCTCTGCTTCGTCGGCCCTCCGGGTGTCGGGAAAACATCGCTGGGGAAATCCATCGCCAAAGCCCTGGGACGAGAGTTCGTCCGCATCAGCCTCGGTGGGGTGCGCGATGAAGCAGAAATCCGGGGCCATCGCCGCACCTATGTCGGCGCGCTCCCCGGCCGCCTGATCCAGGGGATGAAGCAAGCCGGCACGGCTAACCCCGTCTTCATGCTTGACGAAGTCGACAAAGTCGGCATGGACTTTCGCGGAGACCCCTCTGCGGCGCTACTCGAGGTCCTGGACCCTGAACAAAACAACTCCTTTACCGATCACTATCTCGGAGTGCCGTTTGATCTGACCGAAGTCATGTTCATCACGACGGCGAATTTGATCGATCCGATCCTTCCGGCTCTGCGCGACCGGATGGAGATCATCGAAATTCCAGGCTACACCGAGGAAGAAAAGCTGGGTATCGCACAAACCTATCTGATTCCCCGCCAGCTCACCGAACACGGCATCACCACCAAGCATGTGAAGGTGAGCGACACCGCGCTGCGCCAAATCATCACCAACTATACGCGCGAAGCCGGCGTCAGAAATCTGGAGCGCGAAATCGCCAATGTGATGCGGAAAGTCGCCAAGAAAGTCGCCGAGGGAAAAGGCCAGGGCTTTCCTGTGAACCCGGCCAACCTGCACAAATACCTGGGCGTTCCCAAATATGTACCGGAAGCAGAACTCGAAAAGGACGAAGTCGGGGTTGCCACAGGACTGGCCTGGACTGAATCGGGCGGAGATGTCCTCTACATTGAAGCTACGGCCATGAAGGGCAAGGGGCACCTGACGCTCACCGGACACCTCGGTGATGTCATGAAGGAATCCGCCCAGGCCGCCCTGAGTTATGTACGGTCACGGGAAAAAACCTTGAATATCAATCCCGACATGTTCAGCAAGCAGGATCTCCATATCCACGTCCCGGCCGGAGCGATCCCCAAAGACGGTCCATCCGCCGGCATTACCATGGCCACAGCGATCGCCTCGGCACTGTCAGGCATTCCTGTCAGGCGCGACCTTGCGATGACCGGTGAAATTACCTTGCGTGGCCGCGTCATGGCCATCGGGGGACTCAAAGAAAAGATTCTCGCGGCCAAGCGGGCCATGCTCACCACCGTAATTCTCCCGCGGCGGAACAAGAAAGACCTCGAAGAAATCCCCAAACACATCTTAAAGGGCATTCAGCTACACTTTGCCGACACGATGGACGACGTCATGAAAGTCGCGCTGCGCCGAAAACCAAAATCGGCGCCAGCGCCAAAGAAAAGTTCCACACCTTCGGCAGCCGCACAGAGCAAACCATCACGGACACAAAAGAGCCGAAAAACCGCCGGAGGCGGGGTCGCACGGGCCACCATTATGGCCTTGCCGGTTCATCTCCGTTCATAACGTTGGCACCTATGGCCCGCCGGAAGGCCACGCAGTCCATCCAGGAATTTCCGCTCATCCGGCAACTCCAACGCCGGCATGAGCGGCGCAGCCCGTTGATTCGGAAAGGCATCGGTGACGATGCCGCGGTTGTCTCAATCCCTGCCGGCGACTGGGCCGTCCTCACCACCGACCTCCTGACCGAAGGCATCCATTTCAACCTGCATACCGCCTCACCGGCGTCAATTGGCTACCGGGCAGCCATGGCCAATCTGAGCGATATCGCGGCTATGGGATCCACCCCGCGCTTCCTCCTGATTTCAATCGCCATTCCCGCTGCTATCCGCACGGCCGACATTCACGCATTGTATCGGGGACTCATGTCGGCCTGCGATCAGCATGATGTGCGCCTGATCGGAGGAGATACCTCATCCTCACGCCGGGGCCTCTTCCTGAGCATTACGCTGCTCGGCACCACGCCACAGGGCCATGCCTTGTTTCGTAACGGTGCATGCGTCGGAGATGGGATCTACGTCACCGGCACGCTCGGAGATTCACTCGCAGGGCTTCAACTCCTCACAGACCATCATGCACCACACCGTGGGACACGGTTGACGAAAACCGACCGGGATTTTCTAATCGAACGGCATCGGCACCCGACCGCTCGAGTCCGGGAAGGCCTCTGGCTCAATCAGTCACAGTTGGCGACCGCCGCGATTGATCTCTCCGATGGACTCTCCGGTGATCTCCGCCATGTGTGCGAGGCCAGCCGGGTAGGCGCGGTTATTGACCTCGCGCGCCTCCCCATATCATCGGCCTGTCGGGCGTATGCCGACCGGCAGAAGACAGACTCCGGCGCACTCGCGCTGGCAGGCGGGGAAGACTATGAACTCCTTTTTACCGTCGCTCCGCGCGACGAGCAGAAGCTTGAGCGTCAGGCCCGGACCAGGCGATTTCAGGTCACGAAAATCGGCACAATCCGGCCACGCCGGTTCGGCCTGCAGACCGTCGCATCCGACGGAACCAAGGCGCCATTGCCGGTCACCAGCTATCGTCATTTCACCTAACGAATGAGTCACTGTGGCTGACCGAAGCTCCTTCCGCACACTCCTTCGCCAGGTCCTGCACCTTCAGGAATCGCCCCAGCGAACGGCCTTTGCCTTCGCGCTCGGCGTGTTCGTTGCCTTCTGCCCCGCCTACGGCTTTCACATGATTCTCGTCGGCTTGTTCACCTGGCTATTCGAACTCAACTTTGTGGCCCTGCTGGCCGGAGCCCTCATCAACAATCCCTGGACGATCGTTCCTATTCTCGGCGCGACCTACTGGAGCGGCGCCCTGCTGATCGGGAAAACCGATGCGCCGGCATTCGACTGGCACGATCTCAGCTTCGCCGGTCTGTACCAGCAAATGCTGCCGTATGCGGCGCCGTTCGCCCTGGGAGGCATCGTCCTCAGCCTCATCGGATCGCTCCTGGCCTACCCGGCCGCCTGCTATTTCATTTCAAAATATCGTCGTTCAACCTCCTCATCGGATCAGGCGCCATTGCCGCCCCATGATCAGCTGGGCTAAGATGCAGTTCTGCTATGCAACAAGTTGACGAACCCATCAATGCCCCCTATGACGGCTCAGCCCTCATCGCCGATCCGATCCACAAGTATGTGTCGTTCACCGTCCCCTACGCGACTCCCGATCCGCACGAGCGCACCGAGAAGGACCTAATCGATTCGCCCTGGGTCCAGCGGCTCCGTTATATTTACCAACTCCAGAGCGCCCGCTGGGTCTACCCCTCGGCCGAACATACCCGCTTCGTCCATTCTCTCGGCACCATGCACGTTGCCGGCCGATTCGCCCGGCATCTGTACCCCTATCTCAAAAAGGTCGTGAAGGACGTCCCGTCGGCCAACTATGTCGAAGAACTGCTGCGGGTGACCGCCTTGGTCCATGACATCGGCCACGGCCCCTTTTGCCACTTCTTCGACGACAACTATCTCCACGGCTTTCACCTCACTCACGAAAAACTGGGTCAGATCATTATCCGTGAACATCTCGGCTCCATTATCCGGAAAATCCGGCGCAGCCCGTCGGGCCCCTTCGACAAAGGCGAGGAGCTGAATCCTGATCAGATCGCCCATCTGATTCTGAAAGAAAAGGGAAAAGACAACTCCAAGATCCCGCGCTGGCTCGACATGCTGCAACCGGTCATCTCCGGCAGCTATACCGGCGACAACCTGGACTATGTCCTCCGTGACTCATACATGTGCGGCGTGGCCGTGGGCCCCGTCGATCTGACCCGCTTGATCCACTACACCATCATCACCGACAGAGGGTTCACCATCCACAAGACCGGACTTCCGGCCTTGCAAATGTTCCTGAACACCCGGATGTACCTCTATTCCAACGTGTATTTTCACCGCACGACGAGAGCCATCGACATCCACCTGCGGGACATTTTCGGGGACACGATGAAGCTCCTGTTCCCGAACGATCCGCGCAAAAAGATGGAAGACTATCTGAGACTCACCGACTGGTCACTCTTAGAGGAAGTCCGCCAATGGACAACCTCACGCCAGAAAGTGCGCCGCCACCTCGGCCAGGAATGGGCACGCATTCTCGATCGCGACGTGAAATGGAAGATGGCCTATAGTACGGCGTTAAAGGAGAAGGGGCAGGAACGGGGCATGGCATTCCCGGGCCACGAGCATTTCGCGCTGCAAATTATCAAAGAGCTTCCAAAGGAACTGAGGAAAGTTGAGTTTCGGGTCGATATGGCCCCGCTCGACCCCAGGCCGGACCCGAAAGATCGCCGCGGAAATCCACTCTATGTCTATGACCCCGGGACCAGACAGGTCTCAGCCGAACCGCTGGAAGAATTTCTCGATTTGCTTCCGACCCGCCTGATTCAGTTCAGAGTCTACGGTCTGGACCACCGCCATGACGCAGCCTTGTCGCGCGCCACAGCCACCGTCCTCAACAAGACTCCCTCCAGCCTCGAATCAAACTACTAGCCGGATTCCCGCTTCTCGACTGCTGGACAAGCATTCCCTATCAGCCACACGATTGAAAGTGCGCAGATGGATTGTTCAGGCAGGTATCTTCAACGGCAGGCCCTTCAGCAGTTGCGTCTTCTTGGTCCGCATCATCTCGCGCTGCTCATCGGAGGGGAAATGCGGCCCCCGTCTGTTGGTCGGGAAGCGCGTTTCAAACCGCTCGACCAATTCAAGAGCTTCAGCCGCTTCCCCTGCCCTGATCAACAACTGGGTGAGTCGAAGATAGGCCGGCACCAATAACATGAGGTGGCGAATTTCTTTAGCCTGGTCGACGACGAAGCGATATCCTGCAACCGCGACATCCGGATTTACTTTTTCATAACACATGGCTTCCATGATATGGATCCCCAGCCGGTCCGTATCCGCACTGATGCTACGTTCCCATTGCCCATTCACCATGGCTCGCAGCTCTTCCGGAGATAACTGAACGCCTTTCCTACTTCTGAGATTCGCCCGCAAGCGCTCCAACACACCTCTGGCCTCGAGCCACCCTCCGTACAGTCCGACGAGCACACTGGCGCAGGGAACCGCCCGCTTACACTTTCCACCAAGCGGAGTAAATGACCGCTTCGCAACTTGAGACGAGGAAAACACCCGTCCGTTCGCCTCCGAACAGACCTCGCAGATATGATCATCATCAGCCGTCACAAAGAAGTACATCCGAATCCCCGACCGGTCGAAGATATCAACCGCGAGGATTCGCCCGGCCATAATCTGCATTTGGTAGTATTGCCAAATGACCAGCAGCGCAAGAATGGCCACTAAATATAGCGTCATATCGGGGATCTCGATGCCTTCTAACATCTCATCCTCCTCGTCATTAATCTACGTACTTTCCTGACGATACCACTGGTGCATGTCGGCACCTAGGAGAATCCCGTTTCCTTCTGCCTTGACCTGTCGATCGCGCGCATCATGCT
Organism: Nitrospira sp.; assembly: GCA_013140455.1. Classification (GTDB taxonomy): domain Bacteria; phylum Nitrospirota; class Nitrospiria; order Nitrospirales; family Nitrospiraceae; genus Nitrospira_D. Next base: position 28,539 of record JABFSU010000044.1, read on the forward strand.
GTTTTGTGATTTTTCTATCCCCCTGTCTGGTTGGCAAGGATAATAAGTGCGGTGCCGGAAGTCCTTCACCTGATTAAAATAGTGCAGGAGGAACCATGCTGACCTATTGCAAAACCTATCTCATCGCCTGGGGAATGATGCTGTTGCTCGCACTACCCTGCTCGGCTCAAATGGGAACGGGAGAGGCCGCAAAGATTCTGAACAGCATGCCTCCCGACCTCTTCGCGAAAGTTCAAGCCCTTGCCCAACACCTGCAACAAGGCATCAAAGAAGGCAAACTTTCAGAAGCAGAGGTTCAACAAGGCATGATGTCAGGACATCTGGGAGAAAAACTCAAAAACCTGAATCCCCAGGCAGGCCAACTTCTTGATGAAATCAGCAATGCCATGAAGAACGGCCAAGGCCCGGATGAAGCGGCGCTCATACCGCTGCTGGGGGGATTAGGAATTTCACCGAATTAATCTGCGAAGAGACTCGGACAGACCGCAGCAGGAACACTGTTGAAGCGACACGACTGCTATGGAGCCGGTGAACCCACGCCAGTTGTCGGCTCGATCACCGTCGCAGGGACAGCCGACTGAATGGCTCCCTTGAATGGGAGATCAAGCAAAGCATAGGGATTCACGCGGGCGCCGTTGAGCTTCACGCCCCAGTGCAAATGTGGACCGGTTGCCCGACCGGTGGCGCCGACCTTGCCGACTACCTGCCCGGCTTTCACCTGATCGCCCTCTTTGACCGACACCTCCGAGAGATGGAAATACATGGAGTAGAAACCTAGTCCATGATCAACATAGACTCCTTTGCCAGAGAAAATGTGATCGACCGTCAGCCGCACCACCCCGTCATTCGTCGCGAGCACGTCGGTTCCCTGAGGAGCCCCGATGTCTTCTCCATTGTGGGGATTCCTGGCCTGACCGTTCATGATTCGCACGCTGCCGAAAATCCCCGTGCGCTTGCCCCCGACCGGTTCCAGAAAGCCACCCTGCCAAAGCTTCGAGCGTGAATCCTCGGCCAGCGCCGCTTTTACCTGATCCTGTTCAGCCTTCCACCGGGCCAGCGCCTTCTCATCCAAATCCACTTTTTCTTTCGGCAACTTCAAGTGCTCGACGCGAAACTTTTCTTTGACCACCAGCACGTTCATGCTGACGTGCTTGGTCTGGTCGCCAGCCTTGATGTCCACCGCCAATTCATGGGTACCCGGCTCGTCCTGCATGTCGAGGCCCAGCAATCCGACATACCCCGGAACTTCGCCGCTTCGCGGGTCCGGAAAGAACGACAGAGTCCGCCCCATGAACGTGCCCCGGACTTCTGCCAGAGAATCGTTACCTGGCACTTTAATCAACACAATCTGTCCTTGTTTCCCGCTGTATTGTCCATCCGCCCCCTTCGGCGCGGGCATCGACCCAGGGACCAGTTCGATCGGGAAAATGCTCGCGAGTAAGACAATCGCGGTAAGAATCATGCGATCGAATTGCGAGGCGCGCTGTTGGACGGCGTGGATCATGGCCTTCATCGAGAGAACCTCGTTCCTGACACTTGTGAGACTAATTCTTCGACCCGACGATTCGTGGCGCTGAACGGATCCATGCAGAGAATCGTCTCTTCCCAATACCCGTTTAGCTTGAGATAGGTCCAGTCCACGGTATAGGACCTGTTCTTGGCCCTGGCAAACCGGATAAAGTCGCCACGCACTTTGGCTCGCGTGGTTTGCGGCGGCGTCGACATCGCCCGCTGCACCGCCGCCTCCTCCACAACCCGCTCGATGAGCCCCTTGGACTCCATGAGATAATATAATCCTCGTGTCCGTTTCACATCATGGAATTGCAAATCCAGCAGGTACACACGGGGATCGTCCCATCCACAGCCTTTTTTATCGACATACGACTGAATGAGGTGCTTCTTGGTCACCCAGTCCACCTGATGGACCAGTTGCATCGGATCATCTTCCAACCGGTCCAGCAACGTCGCCCATTTGTGAAACACGTCGTCATGGACTGGATCGTGTTGCTGCTGCGCTAAATACTGCTGCGCGCGATCGAGGTAGACCCGTTGAATTTCGATGGCCGTCATCTGGCGTCCGTCATCCAGCTTCACCTTCTTCTTCAAGGTCGGATCGCGCGAGATCTCTCGAATGGCCTTGACCGGATCCTCCAACTCCATCCCTTGCACGGCATAGCCATCTTCGATCATCGAGAGCACCAACGCGGCCGTGCCCACCTTCACATAGGTGACGAACTCCGACATATTGGAGTCCCCGACGATAATATGCAGCCGACGGTAGCGCTCTGCATCGGCATGCGGCTCATCGCGAGTATTGATAATGCTGCGAGAGGACGTGGTGGAGGACGACGTTTTCTCGTGAATATGCTGCGCGCGCTGAGAAATGAAATATTGCGGCTTCCCGGACACCTTCAGCACTTTGCCTGCTCCGCCGTAGACTTGCCGGGTGACGAAAAAGGGAATCAGCTGCTCCGTGACCTTCCAGAAATCCACGTCGCGCCGCATCAGAAAGTTTTCATGACAGCCGTAGGTATTCCCGAGCGAATCCGTATTGTTCTTGAAGATGTAAATCTCGCCGGACAGGCCCTCTTCGCGCAGCCGCTCTTCCGCCGCGGGAAGACAGGCTTCCAGCAACCGCTCACCGGCTTTATCGTGAATGACGAGATCGAGAATATTGTCGCACTCGGGCGTGGAGTATTCGGGGTGACAGCCGGTGTCTTGGTAGAACCGGGCGCCGTTGACGAGGAATGCGTTGGAGGGCCAGCTGTTGGGGATCAGACCTTCAAAGATGTAGCCGAGGACTTTTTCCATCGGCAGATAGATGCGCCCGTTCGGCGAGAAGATCAGGCCGTACTCATTTTCCAGACCGAAGATCCGCTGCTTTATAGAACCGGGAGATAGCATGAAGGATTACAACACAATACACGGCCATAGAGCGAGCTTCAACTTCCACATCCGGCACACGACCTCACACCCACATCAGGCCGTCAGGAGTTGCTGAACTTCACCCGGCGTGAGCCGCCTGAACTTGCGGCCGGTACGCGCCCGTTCGAGCACGGCCACTTCCAACCCTTCAGGGTTGAGCTTCTGATTGGCCGTCTGCTCCAGCGCAGACACGCAGAAACCGAGCGCGGCTTTGAGAGACGGGGAAGGACCGGTCACCTTGTCCTTCATCGCCGCCAGCACCGCCTCAGACCGGCCGCCGATGACGGCGACGGTCTTTTCATCGATGATACTGCCGTCGAAGGAAATGCGGTAAATTTCATTCGCATGGCTGTTCAGCCCCACCTGGACCACGAGAATTTCCACTTCAAGCGGCTTCATTTCCTGACTGAAGATGGTACCGAGACTTTGCGAATAGCCGTTGGCCAGCGAGCGAGCCGTGACATCTTCCCGGCTATACATGAAGCCCTTCAGATCGGCATGACGGATGCCGGCCTTTCGGAGATTCTCAAACTCGCTGTACTTCCCGGCCCCGGCAAACGCGATACAGTCATACACTTCGGAGATTTTATGGAGCGACGCGCTGGGATTATCCGCGGTGAACAACACCCCGTCCGCATATTCCATGGCAATACTTGAGCGGCCCTTGGCGATGCCCTTCTTGGCATACTCCGCCTTGTCCTGCATCATCTGCTCGGGAGACACGTAGTAGGGCATCGGCATCGTTACGTCTCCTTCGAGCGGCGGGCGGCCATCAACACATCATAGACCGCGCGGATCTTGTCGTTCGGCACATCCGTGATCCCCTGCGAGGTCACAAACTTGGCGGTCGGATAGATCCCCCGCACCAGATCGGGACCACCGGTCCCCACATCGTCGTCGGCGGCATTGTAGAGCGACATCAGCGCGAGCTTGAGAGCCTCTGATTCCGGAAGCTGACGCTGAAAATGTTCGCGCATGGTGTTCCGCGCGTCCTTCCCGCCTGACCCGATCGCATGATAATCCGACTCTTCATACCGTCCGCCGGTGAGGTCATATTTGAAGATGCGCCCTTCGTCGCGCTTGAGATCATATCCCACATAGAGCGGCATCACGACGAGTCCTTGAAACACCATGGGCAGGTTTGCCTTCACCATCTGACCGAGCTTATTGGCCTTCCCTTCACACGACAGCGACATCCCCTCCAACTTTTCGTAATGCTCTAATTCGGTCTGAAACAGTTTCGCCATCTCGATGCAGGGCCCGGCCGCACCGGCAATAGCCATCGCCGAATGATCATCGATCTTAAACACTTTCTCGATCCGGCGGTCGGCGATTTGAAAGCCCTCCGTTGCCCGGCGATCGCCGGCAATCACCACGCCCTGCTGATACTTAATGGCCAGCACCGTGGTGGCCTGCGGAACCGTCAAGGCCCCTCCCCCTCGTGGCGAGTCCTGGGCACCGGGAAACACACCGCCACCGGTTCCTCCCAGCGTCAGTCCGGGATATTGCTTGGAGATAAAATCGAAGAAGCTCGACTCATCGTGGTTCGGCAAAAAAGGAAGATTCATATACGGCGCGTGACGCGGCTCCCTGGTTTAGGATTTCAACTTAGCGACTAACGCTTCGGCTGTCAGGCAACTCTCCAGCAGCACACCGGTCATGGCTTCCGTGCCTCGGTTCGGATCCATCAACGGGATCCGCGTGATAGTCGTATTCCCGAAATCGAACAGCACCGAGGTCCAGCTGACCCCGTAGAGTGAGGCGGCAAACTTGGCCGCGCAGCGCCCGCGGAAATAGGCGCGCGTCCCCGGAGGCGGCATCGTTTCCGCACGCACAATTTCCTCTTCACTGACGATACGCTTGATCAGGTTCCCTCGCTCGAGCGTATAGAAGAGCCCTCTGTCCGGCCGCACATCATGATACTGAAGATCCATGAGCTTGGCTCGTGGATCCGTCCACCCGCACCCCTTCCGATCCAAGTACGACTCGATCATATGGCGTTTGGCAACCCAATCTAACTCATCGACAAGAAGCCGTGGATCTTTCTCCAAACAATCCAGGACATGCTCCCATCGGCGCAAAACGTCCTGCATAATCTCAGAGGTCGGATGGTTCGCGTAATACGTCTTCGCGGCATCCCAATAAGCTCGTTGAACCGCTAAAGCCGTCGTCGGTCGTCCGCTTGAGAGTTTCAAGGACTGCTTCATATCCAGATCGCGCGACACCTGCTTGACCGCGCGAACCGGTTCGTCCAACTCAATCTGCGGAAGCTCCGCTCCCGCTTCCAGCAGTTCCAGCACCATACTCAAGGTTCCCACCTTCAGATAGGTGGAGAGCTCGGCCATGTTGGCATCGCCCACAATCACATGCAGCCGCCGATACTTGCCGTACTCGGCATGCGGTTCATCCCGCGTATTGATGATCGGTCGCTTGACCATCGTGTTGAGATCGGCCAGGCATTCGAAAAAGTCGGCACGTTGGGAAATCTGATATTCGGCGGGACTCGTCTGATTCTCGGCGCCGACCTTGCCGGCCCCGGCGACAATCAGCCGAGTGACAAAGAACGGCGCCAGCACGCGGAGGATCTGATCGAACGGAACAGCCCGGGAGACGAGATAGTTCTCGTGATACCCGTAACTGTTCCCTTTCCCGTCGGAATTATTCTTATAGACGACGCATTGTTCGCGTCCACGCGCGAGGGTCAACTCATTGAGGCTCTTGGCGAGGATCCGTTCCCCGATGCGTTCGAAGGCAACCACTTCCCTGGGGTTCGAGCATTCCGGAATGGAATATTCAGGATGCGCCCCATCGACATAGAGCCGGCCACCGTTCGCCAAGACCTTATTCAGCTGGCGATTGTATTCAGGGTTGGGGCGTTCTCGCTCCCCCTCCACCTCGAATCCCCGTGCGTCCAAGAGGGGATTTTCGTTTTCATAGTCCCAAATGGCGTTGGGAGCCGGCAACCCGGGATAGTGACCGATCACGGCAATCGATCCGGCCACAGGATCCGATAGTGCCGCATCCTTGGCTGCAATACCGAACTCGGTTTCCGTACCGATTACGCGGGAGAAATTCGTCGACGGCTGGTCTTGCATAGAATGATGAAACGACTAGAGATAATGGCCCGTAGTCACGGTTTCAATCTGCCTGGACTCCGTCGGCCCGCCGCTGATCGTGCGAAGATGCACGATTTTTTCGCCCTTCTTGCCGGCTACCTTGGCCCAGTCGTCCGGATTAGTGGTGTTCGGCAGATCTTCATGCTCCTTGAACTCTTCACGAATGGCCCGGATCAGATCCTCCGAACGGAGCCCGACCCCTTCTTTCGCTATAGCCCGCTTCACCGCGTATTTCTTGGCGCGGGAGACAATGCCCTCAATCAACGCACCGCTGGCGAAGTCTTTGAAGTAGAGGACTTCCTTCTCCCCGTTGGCGTAGGTCACTTCAATGAACTTATTCTCCTCGGACGCCGCATACATCGTATCAACGGTGAGCGTCGTCAGTTTTTCAACCAGCGCTTTCCGATCGCCGCCATGCTGCGCCAACTCCTCCGGCGCAAAGGGCAATTCTGTGGAGACGTACTTTGAAAAGATATCCCGAGCCGCCGTGGCATCCGGACGGCCGACTTTGACTTTGACATCCAGCCGCCCCGCGCGCAGCACCGCCGGATCGATGAGATCCTGCCGATTGCTGGCCCCGATCACGATGACGTTCCGCAAACGTTCCATCCCATCAATCTCTGAGAGAAACTGCGGCACAATTGTCGACTCGATGTCGGAAGAAATCCCCGTACCACGCGTCCGGAACAGGGCGTCCATTTCGTCGAAGAACACAATGACCGGATTGCCTTCAGCGGCTTGTTCTTTTGCCTTTTTGAAGACTTCCCGCACCTGCCGTTCGGACTCACCGACATATTTATTGAGCAACTCCGGGCCCTTCACATGCAGGAAATAACTCCGGATTTGCCTTCCCGTGAGATGGCCCAACTTTTTAGCGATCGAATTGGCGACCGCCTTGGCAATCAAGGTCTTTCCACAACCGGGAGGGCCATAGAGCAACACGCCCTTGGGAGCGCTCAGCTTAAACTCCGCGAACAGTTCAGCATGGAGGAATGGTAACTCCACGGCATCGCGGACATGTTCCAGTTCCTTCTGAAGCCCCCCGATATGCTCGTAGTCGACATCCGGTACTTCTTCGAGTACTAAATCTTCGGCTTCAGACTTCGGCAGCTTTTCGATGACATACCCGGAACGAGGATCGTACAATAGATGATCGCCCACGCTGAGCCGCTCGGCCAAGAGCGGATCAGCTAATTCTGCGACTTTTTCCTCATCAAAATGCAGGGTGACCAGCGCGCGATTTCCCTCCAGCACATCTTTGAGCCGAACCACCTCGCCTTGCCCGTCGAAGCCCTTTGCCTCAATGACATTCAACGCCTCATTCAGTACGACTTCCTGCCCGCGGCGCAACGTCTTACCGTTGATCGCAGGAAGCAGGCTGACCTTCATCTTCCGGCCGGACACGAACACGTTCGCTGTGCCGTCGGCATTCATGGAGGAATAGATGGCGTAGGAAGAGGGCGGCGCGGTCAGCTTCTCGATCTCTGCGCGGAGCGCTTCGATCTGAGCTTTGGCTTCCTGCAGCGTCGCAACAAGCTTATCGTTCTGTTTAGTGGCGTGGTCGAGTTGGTAACGGGATTGATACAGCCGACGGATTTCTTCTTCCATCGACTGAATTTGAACGCGAAGTTTGTCGACTTCGCGGGCATGGTCGTCGTTTTTTGAAATCACGTCCGCTTTCCCCTCTGACAACCGCTTCGTGATTTGCTTCACGGAATCTCGGAGGGACCGGATTCGGCTCGAACCGCTCTTCTTCTCTGCCATGTGCCTACTCGCCGTAACGCTAGGACACCGCACGCACTCGCATCTTCAAGCCAGTGAACGGATTCTAACACCCGACCTGGGGGTGGTCAACTACACGAGCTCACCGTGCACGCGAATCATTGCGCGAATCAGGTGGCCACGCGGCACGAACTGCCGACTGCATATCGGCTGCTGCGTTCCCGACATTCTCTCGGCCGAGAATTCCACCGATCATCGCCACGCCGAATGCCCCTGCGCCACGCACTGATTCGATTCGTTCGCGTGTGATGCCGCCGATGGCGAACACCGGCACCGATGAATGGCGGCAGGCGGCAGCCAGCACCGCTAATCCTAGAGGATCACCGAACTCCCGCTTCGATGGCGTCTCATAGATCGGGCCGAGGATCACGTAGTCGGCCCCGTCATCGCCGGCCTGTTGCACTTCTGTGACTGAATGCGCTGACACGCCGATGAGCCGATGCCGGCCCAGGACTCGGCGCACAACCGAAACCGGAAGACTGCTGGCGCGAAGGTGGACCCCGTCGAGATCCAATGCCACCGCCATATCAATACGATCATTGATGATCAACGGAACAGCACGATCTCGCGTCATCGCGCGAATCTGCTGCGTCAATGACAAGAGTTCTCGGGTCGGAAGATCACGCTCACGCAACTGGATTGCCGGCACACCGGCATCCACCGATTCCCGGAGGACGCGCTCAAGCGAGCGTCCGTGAACCAGCGAACGATCCGTGACCAAGAGTAGACGGAAATTAACAGGCGGCATGAGTCAATCAGCAGACCACCAGAATGATCTGACCAGTGCGACCGAAAACCATACTTATTCGGGACTCATTCCGCCAGCACAGCACGAGACCCTCAATTAGAGCATGCCCTCAATGGGACTACTCGCGGTCGCGTACAACTTTCTCGGAATACGCCCGGCCTTGTAGGCCAACCGACCGGCATAGACCGCATATTTCATGGCTTCTGCCATGGCGATCGGATGCTGCGCTCCTGCAATCGCCGTGTTCATCAATACCGCATCAGCACCGTACTCCATAGCCAGCGCGGCATCGGAAGCCGTCCCCACTCCGGCATCGACAATGATGGGAACTTTCACGGTCTCCATAATGATCTTGAGATTATACGGGTTGCGGATGCCCAGCCCCGACCCGATGGGCGCCGCCAGAGGCATCACCGCCGGACAACCGATGTCGACCAGCTTTTTCGCGACAATGGGGTCATCATTCGTGTACGGCAATACGATGAACCCTTCTTTGACGAGAATCTTGGCGGCTTCGATGAGCCCCGCCGTGTCCGGGAACAGGGTTCGCTCATCACCGAGCACTTCCAACTTCACGAGATCGGAGATACCGGCTGCCCGTGCGAGCCGTGCATACCGCACCGCGTCCTCGACCGTGTAACAACCGGCCGTGTTCGGAAGAATCGTGTACTTCTTCGGATCGATGTAGTCGAGGAGATTCTCTTTCGAACGGTCGGTGATATTCACGCGCCGTACCGCCACCGTGACCACATCGGCGCCGGAGGCTTCAATCGCCTTTTTCGTCTCGGCAAAATCTTTATATTTTCCTGTGCCCACCCACAATCGTGAGCGAAACTCATGACCGCCAATTGTCAATCTATCGTTCGCGTCCATCCGATTCTCCTTTGCTCTCACATCCACCGCCGATAAACCCTAGGATCTCGATCCGGTCTCCTTCGCGAAGACTCCGCTGTCCAAAATCCTTCCGGTCGAGAATTTCAAGATTTAACTCTACGGCCACGCGCTCTGTCGCAATAGCCAGATCGCTCAATAGATCGGCAACCGTCCCGCCGTCCCGCCATCCGCGCGGTTCGCCATTCACCTGGATTTGAATCTCGTTGACCATGGCAATCATCCTATGGGAGCACAATTCTGGTTGTCAATTAGCTCTCCCCCTTGTCTCAAGAGGGGCATCCCACGCACAATGCGAGTCCGTCGATAGCCGGAGTGAACTGACATGCCTACGCAAAACGAACGAGTCGCGCAAGTTTTTCAATCGATTGCCACACTGTTAGCCTCCCAACGGGCCAATCCCTATCGCATCAGAGCCTATCGTCGTGCTGCCGATTCGATTCTGGCACTGGAGGAGGATATCGCTCTCGTGGCACAGCGTCACGAACTTGAAGACATCGACGGGATCGGGAAAGATTTGGCGGGAAAGATCAGGGAGTTTCTGGAGACCGGAACGATTCGCACGTATGAAGAACTGAAGACGCCATTGCCACCCGAGGTAAAGAGCTGGGCGCGGCTGCCGGGACTCCACGATTCACTGGTGAGCTATCTCTATGCCAGGCTGGGAATCCGAACGCTGGATGACCTGGAGCAACTGGTTTCATCCCACCTTCTCCGCACCGTTCCAGGATTTACCGGATCGGAGGATGAACTGCTCCAGGCCATTCGACAGCAGAAATCGTCTCCTCCGCGTTAGGAGACTTTCATCTCTTTAAAAATCTTCCAGGTCTTTAGCAATTCCACGGCTTTCTGCAATTGCGCATCCTGCTCAAGAGCCGGATCACCGGCACTATCGAGCGGCGGCGTTTGAGGCGTTGCACCGTTTTTGGTGGCCGCGTCCTCCGGGGCCTTCCCGTTAGGATGCGGTACCGCATCCTTCTCTTTCCCCTGGGAGGGCTTCACGGCCTTTGTGTCAGGCTCCTTTTCGGCGGGCTTCCCGTCCTTTGTCGGGGTCGGGGCCGGAGTCGGGAGCTTCACGACAATATCGGGCGTAATGCCCGTGGACTGGATCGATCGTCCCTTCGGCGTATAGTACTTCGCCGTAGTAAGTCGAAGACCTGAGCCGTCACCAAGCGGAAGAATGGTCTGGACCGATCCCTTCCCGAACGAGGTGGTGCCGACAATCACTGCACGTCCCCAGTCTTGCAGCGCTCCGGCAACGATCTCCGACGCACTCGCCGACCCTTCATTCACGAGAATGATCATCGGAAGCTCGTCCATTTGATCTTTGGACTTCGCCAGCCATTCATCCTTCTTGCCTTCGCGATTCTTGGTGAACACGACAAGTTTCCCGTTGGGGAGAAACTGCTCGGACACATCGACCGCCGCAGTCAGCAATCCGCCGGGATTGTTCCTGAGATCCAGAATGGCCCCTTGGACTTTCTGCTCGCGGAACTGCTTGATGGCTTTTGCGAGATCGCGTCCCGTCGCTTCCTGAAACTGTGTCAGCCGAACATACCCCAGATTGTCGATGATTTTCGACTTGACGCTTTCGATCTTGATGGTATCCCGCATCAGCGTAAACTGAAGCGGGTCCGGCGTCCCCTCGCGTTGAATGGTCAAGTTGACCTTGGTCCCCTTCGGTCCGCGCATTTTCTGGACCGCGTCCATCAACGTAAGATCCTTGGTCGTCTCATCATTGACCTTCACAATGAAGTCTCCGGCTTTGATCCCTGCCCGCTGAGCCGGAGTCCCTTCGATCGGTGCGATCACAGCCAACCGATTCTCTTTCACTCCTATCTGAATGCCCACGCCGCCGAACTCACCCTTGGTCTCCACCTGCATCTCTTTGTACATCTCGGGCGTCATATAGGCGGAATGGGGGTCGAGCGTCGAAAGCATGCCGCGGATGGCCCCTTGCACCAATTCTTTCGTTTTCGTTTCATCGACATAATGCCGCTGAACCTGATTGAGCACCTCCGAAAAGGTCTTGAGCTCCTCGTACGTTTCCGTCGCATGGCCGGTTCGCTCCCAGCCCTTGCCGATCAGAACTCCACACACGATGGCCACAACCATCATTGGCCCGATGACCCAAGACTTCCCTCGCGGCTGCTGTTCCATAAAGCGTCTATCCTTTCCGTCCAAATGCCCGAACCCTGTCACCAATCAAGTCCGTTTCCAGACCATGTTTTCTATCGCTTGGCCAACCACAGCATCGGGTCAACGGCATCAGACCCTTCACGTAGCTCAAAGTATAATGTATTTTCGCCGATCATGCCCGTATCTCCGGTTTCTCCGATCGCCTGCCCTTCCGTGACACGCTCCCCGACTTTCGTCAAAATCCTTGAGGCGTGGGCATAGAGCGAGAAAAACCCGTTCGTATGATCCATAATTATAACCAGTCCGTACCCTTTCAACCAGTCGGCATAGACCACGGTGCCCGGCATGACGGAATGGATAAAACTCCCCTCCACCGTTCTGATTTCAATACCCTTTCGCTGCACATAGGTATTGAACGTCGGATGTTTTTGCCGGCCGAAGAATGACACGACCTGCCCATCCGCCGGCCAGGGTAACGCGCCCTTGGCTCCGCGCGGAACCGCCGGCGCGGTCGGAGGCCGCATCGCCATGGCCTTCCGGCGCGTCTCCAATTCATGCAGAAGGCTATCCACCCGCGAGGCAGACCGTTCAAGCTCTTCGGCCGCCCGGCTGAACGATTCCTTTTCCTGCGTGATCTTGGTGAAGTACACCTTCTTCTCTTTCTGCAGAGACCGGATATCGGAAAGTTTCTTTTCTGTCGCGTCCTTATACGCCAACATTCCTGCACGAGCTTCTGCCCGTTGCCGCTCCGCCTGCTCCATCCGCCCGACATCAGCGCGAAATGTCCCCATCAGCTCAAAGTCTTTTTGAGAAACCGCCGAGAGATATTGCAATCGTCGTTGAAAGTCCCCATAGGAGTCCGCCGACAACAAGGTCTTCACATAGCCGGCCCGGCCTTCCATGTACTGCACACGGAGTCGAGCGAGAATGGCATCCTGACGCTCTTGGATACTGCCACGTATCGCCCCAAGCTGTTCAGTGATCGAGTCTATCTCACGATCCTTCTTCCGGAGCTTCTTGTTAATCTCCTGATGTTCCTGGCGGGTCCGCACCAATCGTTCATCAAGCGTTTGAATCCCCTGAAGCACGGACTCCCGCTTCTTCTCCGCTTCATCCGCCCGTTTTCGTTTCTCCTCGATTTTGTCTTTTAACTGTTCCAGCGTCTTCCGTTCACGCTCGATCTTTTCAGAAATCGGATCGCCTGCGGCCAAGGCAGAACCTACGGCACCCGCATACACCACGAGGCACCCAACGACCATGAACCTGAGATACCCCCTCATGCCCGCCCATCTCCAAACCGCCTGAGCGATACGAAACTCCCGGCGAACCCAAGACCGATCCCGACCAGAACCAGCGCCAGACAGACGGAGAAAGGGAAAAAGGTAATCATGTGTTCGACGCCGCTCAATCGGCCGGTTGAACTGATCTGTTGGCGAAACAGCTCGAACCCGCCTTTCAAAATCAGCAATGACAACGCACTCCCACAGGCGCCGAGCACCGCGCCTTCGAGCAGATATGGAATACGGATGAACCACCTGGTGGCGCCGATCAGCCGTAAGATCTCCACTTCCTCCCGCCGTGAAAACAGCGTCAGCCTGATGGTATTTCCGATAATCGTCACCGCGGCAGTCGAAAGAATCACCCCGACGCCGATGGCGATCAGCTCGATATACCGAATGAGCCCTGCCAATGCGTCAATCCACTCTTGGTTGTAATCGACCTTCGCCACCCCCCCGATCGTGCGGACCCGCTCCGTCCACCGCTTCACCGCATCGGGGGATCGGAATTGGGAGGCCAGCGTCACCACAAACGAGGCCGGGAGCGGATTTTGTCCCAACCCTTCAAGGAGATGGGAATCTTCGGGAAACTGGGCGCGAAACTCACCCAACGCCTGTTCCTTTGAAATAAACACCGCGGCCGCCACCATCCGATCCGCCTTCAGTCGACCTTCCAGCTCGACCACGGCTTCCCGGGTGAGTTGGTCCTCCAGATAGACCATGATCTTGATGTCTTCCTGGAGCCAGCCCGCGGCGCTCCGCAGATTCACATAAAGCAGCAGAAAAATCCCGACACAGGACAGCGTAAAAGCCGTCGTCAGAATCGCCACGACCGTCGTCGTGCGATTCGCTCGCATATTGGCCCAGGCTTCACGGAGCAGATAGAACAATCGTCTCATGCCCTCACCTGCTGAATACGAACAGGGGTTGGAAGCATGACGCCTTCCTGGAGGACGATCACCCGACGGTTAATCTGCGCCATGACCTGAGGGTCATGGGTGGCAACAATGACCGTCGTGCCTCGCGCATTGATGAGCTTAAACAGTTCAATGATTTCTGCCGTTCGTTCGGGGTCCAGATTGCCCGTCGGCTCATCGGCCAGCAGCACGATCGGCCCATTCACAATCGCCCGGGCAATGCAGACACGTTGTTGCTCGCCGGCGGACAAACTGGTTGGAAACTGATCTTTCTTGTGATCGACTCCGACCGCCCGCAACGCCTCTGTCACCTTTCGGCGAATATCGACCGACGACGCCCCCTGGACAATCAACGGCAACGCAACATTTTCAAAGACCGATTTCTTCGGCAACAGCCGAAAATCCTGAAACACCGTCCCGACCTTTCGGCGCAGGAAGGGAATCTCTGACTTTTTCAGCTTCGTGACATTCTTCCCCTGGACAAAGATTTGCCCTTCGTCCGGAATCTCGGCAGCAATCAACATGCGCAGCAACGTCGACTTCCCGGCTCCGCTCGGCCCCATCAGCAAAACAAACTCCCCCTTCTCGATATCAAGCGTGAGATCGGAGAGCGCCGGACGGCGATCATACGTCTTCGAAACGTGAATCAGTTGAATCATCGCATCCATCATAACCTGTCTAGGGAATGCCGCTACCAGCCCACTTGATCCGACACTTCGAACGCATGCTCGATATGCTCGATCTGTAGCGAGGATTCGGCGCCACCCTGCACCAAGACGACATCGAACCGACAGACTCGATCGCTCAAATGGCGCTGGGCCAAGTACTGTCCTGCCAGCCGGATCAACTTGGCTTGCTTCCGCCGGTCTACCGCCAGGAGCGCACCGCCGAACGCTCCGGTGGTCCGCGCTTTGACTTCAACAAACACCAGAACACCATGATCATCGGCCACCAGGTCGAGTTCGCCGATCCTGGTCCGAAGGTTCCGCTCCAGAATCGCATAGCCCTTCCGGCGCAAAAACTGTTCGGCACTCGTTTCACTGTCCCGACCGAATTCATGGCGTGAGTCAGGCATCATCACCGGCAGCCTCAGGGTCGCAATGACTCGAATGTGGGCACACTCAACGCCGCCAGCACAGGCGCAAAGGTTCGTCGATGGATCGGGGATGGACCATACTCAGCCAGACGAGCCAGATGTTCCTCTGTGCCATAGCCTTTGTGCGACAAGAAATTATACTGCGGGTAGGCCACATGGAACTGAGCCATCAACCGATCCCGCGTGACTTTGGCCACAATCGACGCAGCCGCGATGGATAACGACAACGCGTCGCCCTTAATGATAGGACGAATGGGCATCGCCACCCCTGCAAGCGACACGGCATCGATCAACACGTAATCAGGAGCAGGCAAGATTTCGTCGAGCGCCCGGCGCATCGCCAGCTTGGTAGCTTCAAGAATATTGATCCGGTCGATCTCTTCCGCCGTCGATGACCCGACGCCGACACAGACGGCCCGATCCATAATCTCGGCATACAGCCGATCGCGCTCTGATACGGATAGTTGCTTGGAGTCGTCCACCCCGATCAGGCGACAACGAACATGAAGAATAACGGCCGCCGCGACGACCGGCCCCGCGAGGGGGCCCCGGCCGGCTTCGTCGACACCGGCGATGCGGCGATACCCGCACCGCCGGGCCTCTTGTTCAAATTCCTCGGTAGGTCCCAACCGGCATGCCCTCCGACTTGCGAGGCCGACTCAGAGGCATGGGCAGGCTGACTGACGGCCACCCGGTGAAGGCGCTTAGGCCTTGGCCGCCGCCGTTGCTTTTGCAGCTGCTGCGGCCTTCCCCTCACCCACAAACTCGCGCTCTTCAACCTTGGCAAACTTGCCCTTCTTGGACCGGAGATAGTAGAGCTTGGCGCGACGCACACGGCCCTGACGCACCACATCCACCTTGGTCACGATCGGCGAGTGCACCGGGAAAATTCTCTCGACACCGACGCCATAGGAGACCTTACGGACGGTAAAAGTTTCCGTATTCAAGGCTCCTTTACGAGCGATCACCGCTCCCTCGTATACCTGAATGCGTTCCTTTTCGCCCTCCACGACTTTCACGTGGACCCGCACCGTATCGCCCACTTCAAACTTAGGCGGCGTGGCTTTGGTGAATGACTGCTGAAGACGTTCTAACCGATTCATGATACTCTCCTTTTCCTTCCATCAAACGGGCGTCGAGACAACGCCCTCGCTAATAATCTCACTCAGTAACCGTTGATCTTCACAACTCAAACTGCGATCCCGGATGAGGTCCGGACGCCGCGCATAGGTGCTGCGCAAGGCCTGCTTCCGGCGCCAGAGACGAATGGCTTCGTGATGCCCGGAGAGCAGCACCTCGGGAACCCCCATGCCTCGCACATCGGCAGGCCTGGTATAGTGCGGATATTCCAAGAGTGAATCCGAAAAAGACTCTTCGACCACAGACTCCGGATCACCCAGTACTCCCGGCACTAATCGCGTGGCGGCGTCAATCAAGACCAAAGCCGGCAACTCGCCTCCGGTCAGAATATAGTCGCCGACCGAAACCTCTTCCGGCTGGAGCGCCTCGCGAATCCGTTCATCAACCCCTTCATAATGTCCACACAGGATGACGATCCGACGGCCCTCAGCAGCCAGGTCTTTGGCATATTCCTGCGTGAAGGTTCGCCCTTGAGGCGAGGGAAACATCAGACGGATCTCCTCCCCGCAAGACTGGGCCTGAGCACGCAGCGCATCCACCGCGCGCAGGATCGGCTCCGCCTTCATGACCATCCCCGCACCGCCGCCATAGGGAACATCGTCTGCAACCCTGTGGCGATCCATCGTGTAGTCACGAAGATTATGCGCCTGGATGGCCAGCAATCCCTTCTCTTGCGCGCGCTTGAGCATGCTATGCCCCACCGCCTGCAGAATCATCTCGGGAAACAATGTCAGAACGTCGATGCGCAACACGTCACGCCCCCAACCCTTCGATCATGTGTACGGTCATCACCCGCTGCTGTAAATCAACGGCCACAACCAAATCTCGCGCTGCGGGGATGAGCGTTTCCTTGCTCCCGTCCTGCACCACAAACACATGATTGCCGCTTAATCCCCAGATGTCGGTTAATGTCCCGATTCCGTTCCCCTGCTCATCCTGCACCCGCAAACCAATGAGATCGCATTCATAGTACTGCCCCTGCGGCAACGGGGGCGCACTGCCTTTCGGGATTTGAATCAACCCGCCGCGCCACAGCCCGGCTTCCTCGGGAGAAGTCAGACCCTCCAGCGCGAGAATATACCCTTGCCCCGCAGGCCGGATATGCGTCACCCGCGTGTCCCAGGTCTTTCCATTGGTTCCCAGGAGACTTACGGCTCCCAATGACTCCAATCGACCGGGCACATCGCTGAGCGAACGGACTTTCACCTCGCCCCTGACGCCGAACGATCGTTCGATCCGTCCTACCGTTACCAACTCGACCGGTTCGGCCACCATGGTGCGCTATGCCTTTTTCTTCGCCGCTTTCTCTGCTTCGAACTGCTTCCAGAGACCGGACCGCCGCAACAAGGTGCGCACGGTCACCGAAGGCTGGGCGCCATGATGCAACCAGGTCAACACCCGGTCCTGCTTCACATCTGGAAGGCCCTGTTCCTTAAGCGGGTCGAAAATGCCGAGAATTTCCAGGAACCGCCCGTCGCGGGCCTTCCGGGAATCCGCCGCTACCAGCCGATACATCGGTCGTTTATGTCTGCCTGTCCGAGCCAATCTGAGATGAACTGCCACGACTGTCCTCCTTTGAAAAACCGTCTAACACGGTCAGTGAATGAGTCTCGCTACATGGAACGCATGAGTTGGGCGAGTTGTCGCCGCCCCCCTGTCCCCGTCATTGCCTTGGCCAACTTCTTCGCCGACAAGAACTGCTTGATCAGGCGATTCACTTCCTGCACGCTCGCGCCGCTGCCACGAGCAATCCGCTTCTTCCGGCTGCCGTTGATGATGGTATGGTCACGCCGCTCACGGGTCGTCATCGAATCGATCATCGCCGTGACCCGTTTCATCTCGCGCTCCGGCTTATCCCCCTCGATCACACTTTTCAACTTTTGTCCGCCCGGCAACATGCCGAGAATCTGCTCCAGCGAACCCAACTTGTTCATCTGGGCCATCTGCTTGCGAAAATCCTCAAGCGTAAAACTGTTGCTGGTCAGGCGCTGCTGCGCCTCTTCGGCCTGCTCCTGCGTAAACGTCGCTTGCGCCTTCTCGATCAGCGAAAGGACATCGCCCATCCCGAGAATTCTGGAGGCCATCCGATCCGGATGAAAGACCTCCAGCGCATCCAGCTTTTCACCCACACCGAGAAACTTAATCGGCTTGCCGGTGACTGCGCGGATGGATAACACCGCTCCGCCACGGGCATCGCCTTCGACCTTCGTCAGGATTACCCCGGTGAGGCCCACCTTCTGATCGAACTGGGTAGCCATCGTGACGGCATCCTGGCCGGTCATAGCATCGGCAACCAGCAAAATCTCGTGTGGCGTCACCGCCGTCTTCACGGCGACCAACTCTCCCATCAACTCGTCATCAATGTGCAACCGGCCGCCGGTATCGAGAACGACCAGATCAAACCCCTGCTCGCGTCCACGCTCGACCCCGGCCTGACAGATCCGTACGACATCCGCCTGAGTGGCTTGCGCATTGTCGACCCGGTGAACATCAATCCCGATGTCACGGCCAAGACTGCTCAGCTGCTCACCCGCCGCAGGCCGGCGCGGATCGGCAGCGACTAAGAGCACCCGCTTCCCCTGGCCTTTGAAAAGCCGCGCCAGCTTGCCGCAGGTCGTAGTCTTCCCGGCGCCTTGCAACCCGACCATCATCACCACGGTGGGCGGCTGAGAATGGAGGGCCAAGCCCGCCTTCTCCCGGCCCATCATGTCACAGAGTTCATCCCACACCACCTTGACGACCTGATGACCAGGTGTCAGGCTTTGGAGCACTTCCTGTCCGACGGCTTTGACGCGAACCCGCTCAATGAAGTCTTTGACGATCTTGAAGTTCACATCGGCTTCGAGCAGTGCCAGCCGGACTTCCTTCAAGGCCTCGCCGATATTCTGCTCCGTCAACACACCCTGCCCACGAAGCTTCTTGAGGATCTTCTCGAACTTATCGCTCAGCGCGTCCAGCATGGGGCCCCAAAGAAAAAGGCAATCGAAGTCTTACCCAAGTTCTCCGATCGCCTCGTAAAATCTAGAGAAAGAGCATCGGGCAGTGTATAGAAACCGGTCCGGCGAAGTCAAGAGATCGCGAAGCCATCCGATTTGTTGACAGACCCGACACCTTCCGATATGGTGCCTTCAGTCGACTTCAGTTGGGCCTACATCGGGGAGCGTACGTCGCGCGTGAGAAAATCACCCTGGGTTCTTCTCATTTTCGTGCTCATCGGCGGGCTACTTGGCGGAATTCTTGGAGAAATTCTGCATGTAATGGCACCACAGGGTAACATTCAGAGCATCTTTTCCACGCATTTTACCCCTGGAATCAGCCCTCCTCTTACTATAGACCTAGTGCTCCTCAAGTTCACAATCGGATTCAGCATCAAGGTCAACTTACTGAGCATCCTCGGTATGTTTATCGGGGTCTACCTGTACAAGCACGTTTAAGCCTTCAGATCCAAATCTTTCAGCTTCAACGCCCTGATCTGATTGCGTAATTCTGCCGCGCGCTCAAACGCCAGCTCCTTGGCGGCCGCCTTCATCTCGGTTTCCAACCGAAGGATCATCTGCCCGATCGATTCATCCTTGCCATAGCGTTCCGTGGTCTCGGCAGCTAAATCGAGCTGTACATAATCCAGCTCGGCCACCGCATACTCCAACGCAGGAATCTCTTTCTTGATACTCGCCGGGGTAATCCCATGGGCTGAGTTATACTCAGCCTGAATCAGACGCCGGCGAGTCGTCTCCGCCATGGCGATTTTCATCGACTCGGTGATGACATCGCCATAAAACACCACGCGCCCCTCAACATTTCTTGCCGCCCGCCCGGCCGTTTGGATCAGGGACCGATAGGATCGCAGATAGCCCTCCTTGTCAGCATCAAGAATAGCCACAAGCGTCACCTCGGGCAAATCCAGCCCTTCCCGCAGGAGATTGATCCCCACAAGAACATCGAATACTCCCCGGCGCAAGTCGCGGATGATCTCCGCCCGCTCAAGCGTTTTGATATCGGAATGAAGGTACCGCACCTTCAACCCCAACTCGTGATAGTACTCGCTGAGATCTTCCGCCATCCGCTTCGTAAGAGTCGTCACCAACACGCGGCCACCTTTGGCCACTTCCTTTCTCACTTCTCCTAAGAGATGGTCCACTTGACCCTTCGCCGGTTGCACTTCGATGCAGGGGTCCATCAATCCGGTCGGACGAATGATCTGCTCGACCACCGACCCCGCCGCATGCTCGAGTTCATAGTTCCCCAGCGTCGCCGACACATAGATCACCTGGTTCAGGATCCGTTCGAACTCCTCAAACTTGAGCGGCCGATTATCAATGGCCGAGGGCAATCGAAAGCCGTAGTCCACCAATGTCCGCTTCCGAGAATAGTCACCTGCGTACATCCCGCCCACCTGTGAAACCGTGGCATGCGACTCATCGATGATCATGAGAAAGTCTTTGGGGAAGTAGTCGATCAGCGTAGGAGGGGCCTCGCCCTGGGCCCGTCCGCTTAGATGGCGGGAATAGTTTTCGATACCGTGGCAGTACCCCATGGCTCGAATCATTTCGAGATCAAAATTCGTCCGCTGTGCGATGCGCTGTGCCTCAACCAGCTGCTTGTGCTTCTGAAAATAGAGGACGCGCTCATCGAGCTCTTCCTCAATCCCCGTGATGGCCCGCTCGTACCGATCCGGCGCAATCAAGTAGTGGGTATTGGGATAGATCGGCACTTTGGGCAATTTGCCCAGCGATTTCCCGGTCAACGGATCGATCTCGTGGATCGCATCGATCACATCGCCGAACAGCTCGATTCGAACCGAGACCGCATCGCTGGCAGCCGGGAAAATTTCGATGACATCCCCGCGCGCGCGGAACGTCCCGCGATGAAAATCGACATCGTTCCGCGCATATTGGATCTCGACGAGTTTTGCCAAAATCTTCTCGCGCCGGATCTCCATCCCCACCTCGAGATACAACAGCATGCCATGGTAGATCTCCGGCGAACCCAGGCCGTAAATGCACGAGACCGACGACACGATGATGACATCGTTCCGCTCGAGCAGCGACCGGGTGGCCGAGTGGCGCATCTGGTCGATCGCGTCGTTGATCGACGCATCCTTGGCGATGTAGGTATCCGTCTGGGGAAGGTAGGCTTCCGGCTGGTAGTAATCGTAGTAACTGATGAAATATTCGACGGCGTTCTGCGGGAAAAACTGTTTAAACTCCTGGTACAACTGCCCGGCCAGAGTCTTGTTATGCACAAGTACGAGCGTCGGCTTCTGCACCTGCTCGATCAGGTTCGCCATCGTAAAGGTCTTGCCCGATCCCGTCACTCCGAGAAGGGCTTGATGCTTCCGGCCTGCACGAATGCCGGCCGTCAGCTTGGCGATTGCGTCCGGCTGATGGCCACAGGGATGAAACGGGGCTTCGAGCTTGAACGGCGGCACAGGAACCTCCGGCGGTCATTTTATCAAAGACACCGTATCTGCACGACCGGCGCAGGGACCGAGGAATAAAAAAGGGCTGCCGGAATTTCCGGCAGCCCTTTCATGCACTAAGGGGGTCGTGACCGGTTTAGTACCGACCGCCGCCACCACCACCGAATCCGCCACGCCCACCGCCGCCGCCGCCGCCGGAACGGGGCTCTTGAGGACGGGCTTCATTCACAGTCAATGTCCGGCCGCCGAGCTGCGTGCCGTTCAACGCGGTAATCGCCGCCTGCGCTTCGCTGTCCCCCGACATCTCCACGAAACCGAATCCACGGGACTGCCCCGTGAACTTGTCCGTGATGATGCGTGACGACGTCACGGCTCCGTGCACAGCGAACAAATCGCTCAGCTGTTGCTCGGTTGTTGAGTAGGGCAATCCACCGACGTAAATCTTCGAACCCATGGGGTTCCTCCTTTGAGAAAATGGTGTTGTGTTGGACTCGAGAACGGAGGAAGGAAGGAATGGGCCGAAGACGTCAACACAGCGGCGGCTTAGCTCTGGCTTCCGATCAAATTCCCGGGCACAACCATAACAACATCGATTCAGGCCTTGTCACTTTCAATGCTTGGCTGCCAGGCCTTTCGCACCCAAGCAAGCCGATGCTACTCCAGCAAACTGAGAAAAGGCAAGCAGAGAATCAATTGGCTCAGAGCGCTATCCCGCTCAATAGGCGGCAGGTGAAGAGAGTGGCCGATGGGAAAATAAGGGAACCGCATGCAACGTATCGAAAAACCAGGACGTTTTCCCCTGCATCACCACACCGACTTGACCTGTTCCAAGCATCTGATCTTCCACCGAGAGCACTAATACCCCATCGACAAATGCCTCGATAAAGTCTTTGCTGACAATCGTATTCCGCTGGACCCGAAGACTATGCCAATCAATGGGCTTTAGTGTCACGGCGGTCTGACCTAACACCGTGAGCACTCCCTCAATCACACGGATGACCTGCGCGCGCTTTGCCCCCAGGTCGACGAGAGCCGCGTAAAAGTTTTGTGCATCCCGCAAGGCAAACACGAATCCACCCACACCGGCCACTCCATCGGCTGACCGCATGCGCATCGTGAGATCCGGATACTCATATTCAAGTCCCTGCGCAATCAGCAGTCGGAAGCAGGTGCTTTCCTCGCACGCAGATGTCCCCCTCACCACATTCGGAACGGACGGGGCCGTTTCATCAGCTTCTACCGACCAGATCGCCGATACCCCGGCTCCAGAGGAAAGCGGAACAAAACCTCCAGGAATACTTTTGATTGGATCCTTGTCGAACGTCCATTTATGGAAAAGGCCGCCGGTCGCCTGCTGCTTCAGATTCGCTTCCTTCTCCTCATGGTTCTCACGGGGAACCGCCGACACCGGACCGACCGCCGCAAATACGAAGACCGCCACCCAAAGGCCGGTGGCGAACATGGCTCGAATATATTGAGCTACCAGACGCTTAGTACCACGCATCTCACGCTCCTTCATTCTTGAAACACCGTCTATGGTTTCAAACCTGGTAACGGGTTCCGCCGAATATTGACGATCTCTCGCTGCAAGCGATCCCGCTCGGCCAGAATCCGTTTCCGCCGCTGCCATCGATCCCATGTCCACCAGCGAAGCTTTTGCGCGAACGTGACAGATGGAGGAGCCGCGCTCCCGCCAGGAGCATGTTGAAAGTCATACCCCTGGTGGTCGTCGCGGTTTTCGAAAAACCGCTTATAGAGGTGCTCGTACAGGCCCTGTCCAGATCCTCCGCCAGCCACAGGCACTCCTTTCTATAAGAGACTTTCCAACTGAACACTCTCAGTCACCGGCGCGGAGCAGGTGGACTGCTGGCAGACATAGGCCGTCGGTTGCCCGTTCACACTGACTTTTCCCGCCGCCAGAGGCAGTTCGCCCTCTTTTCCCCGGCGGGCCTCATCAATGACCAGGAGAATCTTGTTCGGCACATACTGCTGATGCAAGGTGGCCAACAGCGATTCCGTCTGCGGATTGCCCCGCGCTCCCACAATCACCACTTCTTTCGGCTTGGACAAGGATAAGTCCAACCCGCAGAGAAGTCCTGATGCCCCATAGGCATTCTGATCCATCAACTGGCAAAACACCCGCAACGTCTGCTCAGCGCGATCATAATACGTCCGTTCCCCCGTCAAAGAAAAGAGGCGAATCAGCACCTGCACTGCCACCGCATTGCCGGACGGCATGGCGCTATCCGTGCCGGACTTCATCCGATGGATGAGCGTCTCGTGATCCTTGGCCGTGAAAAAGAATCCGCCGAGGCCTTCGTCCCAGAAGTGCGTCAGCATACCATCCGCCACGACCTGTGCCTGCTCTAAGTACCAGCTATGCGAGGTCGTCTCGAAAGCATCGAGTAACGCCGCCGCCAGATAGGCATAGTCATCAAGATAGCCGACAATCCGCCCGCTCCCGCCGGTGACCGTGCGAGACACGCGACCGTCGGCAATCGCATAGTCAATCAGGAACGTTAAGGCCTGTTCGGCTGATGACAGGTACCACGGGGTCCCGAAGGTCTGATAAGCATCAAGGAAGGCCGAGATCGCGAGAGCATTCCAGCTCGTGAGAATATTTTCATCGCGTTGGGGCTTCACTCGCTGCTCGCGGGCAGTCAACAATTTCTTCCTGGCCGGGCGCAGCGTCGCCTCAAGCTGCTCCTGAGCCTCAGCGGACGATCCGGTGTCTCCCAGCCGATTCAAGACCGTCTTCCCCTCGAAATTGCCACCGTCGGTCACGCCATAGGCCAGGCAGAACACCTCGCCTAACTCCTGTCCGAGTACGGCTTGAATTTCCGCCGGATCCCAGACGAAAAACCGGCCCTCCTCCCCTTCGCTATCGGCATCCTGCGCAGCAAAAAAAGCTCCGTCCGCGTGCGACAGTTCACGGCGAGTCCATTCGAGCGTCTCTTCGACCACCTGGCGGAACCGCGCCTCTTTGGTCAGTCGCCATCCGTCGAGATAGATGCGGACCAATTGCGCATTGTCATAGAGCATCTTTTCGAAATGCGGGATGAGCCACTGCCCATCGACCGAATACCGGTGAAATCCGCCACCGAGATGATCATAGATCCCGCCGGCCGCCATCTTTCGTAACTGCAACAAAACCTTCTCTTGAGCCGTCGCATCTTTCATCCGATACGTATGGCGCAACAACAGGCTGAGCGGCGGCACCGTGGGAAACTTAGGACCGTCCCCGAATCCGCCGTTGACCGGATCAAAGAACAGTCCCAAATTCTTCACACCGTCAACCAGCAGGACATCCGTGAGCGGATCTGGAGAGGGCTGATGCGTACTCACCCTGGTTAATCCCGCCTTGACCCGCTCGACGTTTTTCACCACATCATCACGGTGATTCCGGTAGGCGTCCAGAACCCCTTGCAACACTTGCGGGAATCCCGGCAGATTATGTCGCGACACGGGAGGGAAATAGGTCCCGCCATAGAACGGCTCCTGATCCGGCGTGAGGAACATCGTCAGCGGCCAGCCGCCCCCCCGCCCCAGAAATACTTGAGCGGCCTTCTGATAAATATCATCGAGATCAGGACGCTCTTCCCGATCCACCTTCACACTGACAAAGTGCTCATTGAGCACGGCCGCAATCTCACGATTCTCAAAACATTCGTGAGACATGACATGACACCAGTGGCAGGCCGAGTAGCCGATCGACAGAAGGATCGGCTTATCTTCAGCCTTGGCCTTGGCCAAGGCCTCCGGCCCCCAGGCGTACCAGTCGACAGGATTCAGCGCATGCTGCCTGAGATAGGGACTGGATTCAGTGATGAGACGGTTGGGAAACGAATCGGCCTGCGTCATGGTGTTTCGTATCAAAATTCTCCGTGACGAATAGTACCTGGCTCAACCCCGCGGTGCAACCCGCTTGGCGCCCTGTGCTATCATCCTCACTGGAATCACGACAGGACGGGGTACCGAGATGACGAGCTGCCTGACCATATCATTTATTGCAATCGTCCGCATGGCCCTGTGTCTCATCATCGTGTTTCTGGTCCATACCGAACCAGTGCGGGCGCAGTCATCCGATGCAGGACTTCAGGCCTCCCTGAACACCCTCTCAACCGAACGGATGCTGGCCGACATTCGCACACTCAGCGCCCCCTCGTTCAACGGACGCCTGGCCGGCAGCGACGACGACGTGCAATCGGCTAAATGGGTTGCGCAGGAATTAGCCGCAGCAAATCTACAACTCCCCCCTATTATGAACGGCTCGCTCATCTTTCCCTTTGTCAGCGGAGAACATGGCACACCGCTCGGCGTGATGGCTTCGATCATCCCAACGTCAACGATCCAACCAGACCCAGAGCTTCGAATCGGCAGTGCCGACCAGCTGACGGCCGCCACCCTTGGCACCGACTACCTGCCGATGTTCGATTCCCCCGCTGCGAACGTGCAAGGCCGCATCATCTTCGTGGGCTACGGAATCGTCGATCCTGCTCGCGGCATCGATGACTATGCCGGCGTGGATGTGACCAACCGAATCGTCCTCTTCCTGCGGGGCAAGCCTGCGCATTACCAGCGACCAGTCAGCCATGCAGAAAAAGTCCGATTCGCGCAAGACCATGGAGTCCTCGCTTATCTGACCGCCACAGGACCGATTCTCAATCCCTATGAAGCCCGACGCGGTGTCACGGGAAGGCCCAGCGCATTCTACGGGCAACTATTTCCCGATCGAGCCATCCCCGGCGCATGGATCAGCACCGCACTCGCGGAACAAATTCTATCTGGATCGGACAATGCCAAAATAAATCGCCTTCACCTCCTCCAGGAACAACTCAACAAGACGCCGTCCTCACAGTCGAAAGAAACCGATCAGTACGCCTCACTCCACTGGAACACCACCGTACAAGAAGGCCTGCTGACAAACGTCGTGGGGTTGATCCCCGGAACCGGACCTGACGCCATTATCATCGGCGCCCATCGCGATCACTTCGGCCGTCCGGCTGGACTGCTCTTCCCAGGAGCGGACGACAATGCTTCCGGTACGGCCGTGATGGTGGAAGTAGCACGCGCGATGGCGAACAGCGGCGTCCGCCCCCAACGCACAATTCTCTTTGCCTCCTTCAGCGGCGAGGAAAAGGACTTGCTGGGATCGCGCCTGTACGTGAGCCGACCGGTCATCCCCCTCTCCTCAACCAAGGCTATGATCAACATTGACCATGCCGGGATTGGAAATGGACGATTGACGGTGGGCGTGACAGGGCTCGACAAGAGCGTGGCACAGGCGGCAGGGGAGCTGGCTGGTCTCACATCCACACTCGATGTCTATGGATTCTTTCCCGGAGGCGACCACGTCCCGTTTAAAGAAGCCGGCGTACCAACCATGACAGTCGTCAGCGGCGGGGTCCATCCCCACTATCATCAACCGACCGATACGGCTGATACCGTCAGTCCGAACATTCTCCAGGCTGCGGCGCGCTATGTCCTGTCATTGGCCTGGCAATTGGCAAGTGATCCGTGAATGTAATCGGTAGGTGCTAAGGAATCTCGTCGAGAAGCGTCGAAGAAATCGAAGGGAGAGGGCCGGTTTGTCTGGGAGGACCGGGTAAGACCAGCGGAGACCCGCTCTGGTTGGCGCCTTGAATCAGTCCGATCGAAAGTTGTGGGCCAAACGTCATCACCGCACCGCTCCAGGCCTGACCCGTCGTCGGGTTCCGAAAACTATACGTCTGCATATTGCCACCGGGCTGGTACAAATAGCCTTGGGTTCCCTGCCCATCGAGGTACAGATTACCTGGCCCGACCAAATTGAACAACGGCCCCACACCGCCGTCAAACGACCGCACGCCGGACACCGATTGGGCCAAGGCCGGTCCGTTCTCGACAAGCACGACTCCCACCGTCCCGACTGCCGTGAGCAGTGCAACCGTGAGTAACCGTTGCATCATAATCCTGCCCCACTGAGGGAGTTGAGCCATGACAATCTCCAGGTCATCAGTATAATATGAGCCCATTCAGTCTGTCGATCAAGGAGGATTCATGAGGCCCTACTCTCGTCTTGTTTCCGAATGGAGAAGCGGTATCGCCATCACGCTCGTGTTTCTGACTACCAGCCCCTGCTGGAGCCAAGGTCCCGTCAAAGCGGCAACCCCGGCTGAACGGCGCGAAACCATTTCCCTGCCCGACGCCGCCGTGCGGGCATTGCAAAGCAATCTGGATATTTCCATCAGCCGGCAGACGAAAGAGAGCCGGATATTCGATATCACCGTCGAGCAGGCCAAGTTCGATCCGACCTTCAGCGTGAACGGTCAATACAACCGCCAGGTCTCCCCGCTCAACCGGCCGGTCTTCGGCGGTACCGGCGGTGCCCTGACTGACATTCAGACATTCGATCAACGCAACAGTTCCGTTACCGTCGACGCCACGCAGAATCTCATTACGGGCGGTAACGTCGATTTGAACTACAGTCCTGCTCGTTCCATCGTGAACCAAAACCTGGCCACCGGATTCTTGTTCAATCCAGCCTACACCGGCGGACTCGCCCTCACGTTGACCCAGCCTTTGCTGCGCAACGCGGGCATCGACGTCACCAAGACGTTCATCAAGGTCGCCCAGAATAACGCCGACGTCGAACAACACGTGTTCCGCGACCGCGTCCTGACCGTCCTCGCCACTGTCGAACAAACCTACTGGGAATTAGTCTTTGCGAACGAAAACTTGAAGGTTGCTCAGGCAGCCCTGAAAGCGGCGGAAGAACTGTTGGCGACCAACCGGGCCAAGACGAAAGCCGGCGTCATGTCGATCGTGGATGTCCTGCAAGCCGAAGCCGCCGTCGCCTCGCGGGTGGAACAGGTGTTGGTGGCAGAAAAATCCATTCGCGATCAAGAAGACCAGTTGCGCCGCCTGCTCAATCCCGGCGAAGAGGAGCTGCGGCAGGACGTGCGCCTGACACCGATCGATGCGCCGGTTGTGGTACTCGAACCCCTCAGCTTGCAGGAAGCCATCGATACCGCCATCGAACAGCGCCCGGAAATCGTCCAGGCCAAGAAGAACCTCGAATCGGGCGAACTCAACAAGCAGTTTGCCCGTAACCAGTTGCTGCCCACCCTGTCACTGCAAGGCACGATGGGCATGGCCGGACTGGGCAAAGACTACGGCGATTCCGTCAGCAAAAACCTCAGCGGCGACTTTTACAACTTTGGCGCCGGGCTCGTCTTGAGTTATCCGCTCGGTAATCGCTCGGCTGTCAGCACCTACAACAAGCGCCAACTCGAGTTTAAGAACGCCGAAGCCTCCTTGGTGAGCGTGCGCCAGCAAATCATCGTGGGTGTGCGGGAAGCCGTCCGTCGCGTGCAGACCGATTTCAAACGCATCGAAACCACCCGCTCCGCCCGCATCATGGCCGAAAAGCAATTGCAGGCCGAGCAGGAGCGGCTGAAAGTCGGCTTGAGCACCACCCGCTTCGTGCTCGACTTCCAGCGCGACCTCGCCACGGCCCAAGGCAACGAGCTCCGGTCGGTCGTCGATTACAACAAGTCGCTCTCCAATCTGGCTCGGCACAAAGCCACCACGTTGGACCGGTACAATCTGCAACTGCAATAGTCCTCGATGCCGACGCCTGAACCGAGCGGACTCGCGACCACGGTTCAGACCAACGAACGGGGAGCGGCGCTGGCGCTGCTCCCGATCACCACGACCGTCGCGTTCTACATGCTCCCCGCGTCGTGGCAGGAGCACACCTTCATCCAATTCGCCCCGCAACTGGTAGCCTATCTCGCGCTCGTCTTATGGACGACGCACAATCACCCTGTGCTTCCGCTTCTCGGTCTGCGCCCGCGAGGATTGAAGTCCGGCCTCCGGCTGGGTCTCATGATCGGCCTCGGCCTCGGTTGCCTCAACACCATGGTGATTCTCAAGGCAATCCCCGCCATGGGTTTCGACATCACCTTTCTCAAAGACACCCCTCATGCCCACATCCCTCTCGCCCTCATGCTGCCCTGGTTCATCTGCGGTATTGCCGTTTTTGTCGAAATTAACTTTCGGGGATTTCTCCTGGGACGCCTCGCCTCATTGGAATCCCGATTCTTCAGTCACCCTCTCACCCCTTACCCCTCACCCCTCGCTTTGGTCTTGAGCGCCGTCGCATTTTCCTTCGACCCCTTCATGGTCACGACCTTCCAACATCTGCACTGGATCGCGATCTGGGATGGTTTCGTGTGGGGTGCTGCAAGGCTCAAGACAAACAACCTCTACATCCCCATCATCGCGCATGCCGTCGAAGTCATGGTGATGTATAGTGCGGTGCGAGTCGCGCTTGGGTAGAATCGCTGCGCATAGTCCGGCGCAATTGAGAGCAGACAATCGGAGGAGGAACGATCCGTGAACGACTGGGGCAGATATGTACTCTATTTTCTCTTAGGCGGCACCATCGTCAGCGTGTCGACCTACCTTGGCGCGCAGGGTCGATCGTTTCTCGCGGCCTTTGCCAGCACCTTCCCCGCCATCACCGGAGCCACCTTTATCCTGATCTACCTGAACGGCGGCAACGACGCGATCGTCAGCTACGCAAAGAATCTGCTGTGGTTCGTGCCGCCCTGGACGGTCTATGTCGTGTCCATGATCGTCGGCGTCCCGCGGTTCGGCTTCTGGCCGGCAATGGCCGGATCGCTCGCGCTCTATATGAGTTGCGTCGGATTGGTACGGTTGATCATCCGGTAGGGTCCGGCGGGATTACGGCAGGACGATGCCAAAGTGCTCGCGAAGCACACGGGCGTATACGGCATCACTCCCGACGACTGTTTTCTCGTTCTTTCCGTTTCGCCGGATACTCAAACTCTGATCGACCAATGTCGTGCGGCCCTCTCTCGTCGGAATCGTACACACTCGTCGCTGCATGAACAGGGAATCGGGGGAATGGGAGTGGAAATAGTTCGCGTATTGATAATCGACCGGCTGACAAGGCTGAGTCGAGAAGGAATAGAGACTGTCCCACTCACCATGAATCCAAGCCTGCAACAGATACTCTCCCGATTCCCCTGAGAGGAGACGAAACCGTTCCTCCAACTGCCGGGCTTCATGCCCCACGGCCAGCGGGATAGGCTCAAGCAATCCATTCCCGCCGAAGCCGACATCGACCAACCAGGGCTCCCCGCCGACTTTCACCAATAGGACCTGATGGCTTCGCGGATACGGCGGCTTCGCCCCGTACCACACCCGCGCGATCAGCCGCGCAACCTCAAACCCCATCGCCTCCAGCAGCAGACTGAAGAGCCCATTCAGTTCGAAACAATATCCGCCACGACGCGCGGTCACGATCTTGGCAAATACGTCAGCCGGCTCCAGGGACACCGGCACGCCCCGATAGCCGTCCAGATTTTCAAACGGAATTGCCAACACATGAGCGAGGTGAAGCGCGCGTAGCGTGTCGCGTGATGCCGCAGACTCGCCCGGATAATCAATGCGATCGAGATACGCGGAAAGATCCATAACCACCTATGCCACATGAACCGAGCGGACACGATTATAGGCAGGATCTGATGACAGATCTATCCCAGCTCGACAGACAGAATGTGGGCCGTGAGAAGTAATGGAGTTAGACAGAAGCAGGGAAATGCAGCCGGTTCATCTCATTGAGGGTCGAGATCATGAGATTCAGAGCGTGGGTAACGGTACGGCTGGCTTCCTGGGAGGGGCTGTTGGTGCCGGCCCAGATATCGGGCGGATCGGCGATCTCTCTCACATTCTGACAAAAACGCGAGATCGTCTGTTTCCAGTGGGAGGCATCCGGACTGGCATCGAGAAACTGGGCGCGATCATTCGAAAACGGCTGCTCGAATTGCCCGGCACGGAGTTGCCACATCTGCTCCATGGCCTGCTGCCGATCCGAACCGAGTTCCAAGCCGTTCATCTTCTCGTTCAACGCAGCGAAGAACCCGCCAACCACATGCGCCACATGCGACTCAGGAAAGACGCCGACACAGGCTTGCATGAGGAGAAACTTGTGAAAGAGAAAGACCTCGGCGCTGATCCGGGCATCGTTGGCTGAGGGATCGTAGGCCAGGGCGAGTTCGCGGAGGGCATCCGCAGAAGCCCCTTCGAGGCTGGAGCCAAGGAGCCGAGCGATCTGACGGCCCAATCCCAGGTACTCAACATTCGACAGCAGTGCCATCACCAAACCTTATTCCACCACCACCGCCGTGCCGCTCGCACTCACCATCAACATGCTGCTGCTCGCGCCGATCGTTTCGTAGTCGATATCGATCCCGACAATGGCATTGGCCCCGAGATTTCTGGCCTGTTCACGCATTTCGCCGATGGCAATATCCTTGGCCTTCCGCAACTCAGCCTCGTACGAGGCCGACCGGCCGCCGACAATATCCCGAATCGAGGCAAAGAAATCGCGAAAGATGTTCGCACCTAGAATGGCATCCCCACTGACAAGCCCAAGGTATTTGACCGCGTGCTTGCTTTCAATGCTCGGTGTCGTCGTCAGAATCATGCTGCCCTCCCGGTGGATGCCCCCATCCTCTCACTACTCAACGTGATCGCCAAGACTTTCCCCGTTCCCTGTTGAAGCCTACTACCCCGCTTGATAGGATCGCCAATTCGTCTGAAAGGAATTATCAGCTTGGACATCACCCCTCTGCCCAAACCTCCTTCTTCCGACCTCATCGTCGAGGGCGCGCGGCAGAACAATCTGAAAAACATCTCGCTCCGGATCCCCCACAACCGGGTGACAGCCATCACCGGTCTGTCCGGTTCAGGCAAGTCGTCACTCGCCTTCGACACCCTCTTTGCCGAAGGCCAATGGCGCTATGTGGAATCCCTCTCGACCTACGCCCGCATGTTCATCGACAAGGTGGCGCGCCCCGACGTGGACCGCATTCTCAACGTACGCCCCGCGATTGCGATCGAACAGAAGAACCAGGTGCGCACCGCCCGTTCGACCGTCGGCACCACCACGGAAATAGCGGACCTGCTCCGGCTGCTCTTCGCCAAGATCGGCAAGCCGGTCTGTCCTGACTGTCACCAGGAAGCCCGCGCCTTCCATCCTGACACGGTCGCCACCGAGCTGCTCGAACGCTTTCCCGACGCGCGCGCCATGATCCTCTTCTCCGTGGCCGCCCCCACAGCCAAGCTGGAATCGGCATTCCTGCAATCGCTCCTGACTCGCGGATTTACCCGCCTCAAAGCCGGCAATGAGATCCTTGATCTGCTTGAGCCCGCCCATCCCCCGTTCCACACAGAGACGTCACTGCATGTTGTGCTCGACCGGCTCGTGATCCGTGCGGATAATCGAACCCGCCTCGTCGAAGCGATTGAGACCGCGTTCCGCGAGGGGGAAGACCGCTGCACGGTCGACGTGATCGGCCAAGGCGTTCACTCCTTCAGCGCCAATTTCCTCTGCCAGCAATGCGGACGCACCTTTGAACCGCTCAGGCCGATTCTCTTTTCCTTCAACCATCCGATCGGCGCCTGTCCAGAATGCAAGGGCTTCGGCAACGTCCTCCACTACAATCCAGAACTCGTTATTCCCGACCACGGCAAATCCCTCGCTGAAGGCGCCATCGAACCCTGGAGCAAGCCCGGAACAGACTGGTGGGAGAAACAGATGCTCCTGGCGATGAAGCGGAAGGGCATCGACGTGACGGCCCCGTTTCGCAGCCTCCCCAAATCGGTCCAAACGCTGCTGTGGGAGGGCGACGATTCCTTCGACGGCATCAACGACTTCTTTGAGTACATGGAAGGGAAGCGCTACAAACTGCATGTGCGCGTGCTCTTGAGCCGCTACCGCACGCCGGTGGAATGTCCCGCCTGTCACGGCAGCCGGTTGAAGCCGGATGCCCGCTTCGTGAAGATTGCCGGCACCGACATTCACGAGATCACTGACCAGACGATTGCAGGCCTGTTGAGCTGGATGGAAACACTGACGCTACGGCCGTTCGAGCAAGAGGTTGCCGCCGACATCCTGCGTCAATTAAAGGCCAAGCTGGGATTCCTCCTGCGGGTCGGCCTCGGCTATCTCACGCTGGCCCGGCAAACGAAGACACTCTCCGGCGGAGAAGCCCAGCGGGTGTCCCTCGCCAACCAACTCGGCGCCCGGCTGGTCGGCACCCTCTATGTCCTCGACGAACCGACCATCGGCCTCCATGCGCGCGATACGGATCTGCTTGCCGGCATCCTCAAAGACCTCGCCGCCGTCGGCAATACTGTCGTCGTCGTCGAACATGATCGCCACATGATCGAATCAGCCGACTATCTCGTCGAACTCGGCCCGCAATCCGGCGAACGCGGCGGCGAGATCATCTGCGCCGCCGCGACCAAGGAATTTATCCAGGACAAGCGCGCCATCACAGCCCGCTACCTCCGGGGAGAAGAACAGATTCCGCTCCCGAAATCCCGCCGCTCCGGCAGCGGCAAAATACTCGTGATCGCGGGAGCCAACGAACATAATCTGAAAGATCTCGTCGTCCGGCTGCCGCTCGGCATGTTCATCTGCGTCACCGGCGTGTCCGGTTCCGGCAAGAGCACCCTTGTCGAAGACACGTTGTACCGCGCCCTGGCCCGCGCCTTTCGGATAGATGCGCTTCCGATGGGACGCTTCAAGGCCATCAAAGGCCTTGAGCACTTGAAGGGCGTGCGCCTCATCGATCAACAGCCCATCGGCCGCACGCCCCGCTCCAATCCCATCACCTATCTGAAAGCCTTCGACGAGATCCGCCAGCTCTTTGCCTCTGAACGCGACGCGCTCCGGCAGGGACTGACGCCGGGACACTTTTCGTTCAACACCGCCGGCGGTCGGTGCGAACGCTGCGAAGGCGCGGGTGTGGAAAAGCTGGAGATGTACTTCTTCGAGGACCTCTATGTGCCATGCGAAAGCTGCGACGGGAAACGGTTTAAGCCGGAGGTCCTGGCGATCCGTTTTCGTGGAAAGACAATTTCAGAAGTCCTGGCCATGACGGTGGATGACGCCGTGCAATTTTTCACCGGCTCACCGAAGCTACAAGAACGGCTGCATCTGCTCTCCTCCATCGGCCTTGGCTACCTGCGCCTCGGTCAATCAGCGACGACATTGTCAGGCGGCGAAGCCCAGCGGCTGAAAATCGCCGCTGAATTAAAAGACGGATCGGCAAAAGATCTCCTCTACATCATGGACGAGCCGACGACCGGCCTGCACTTTGAAGACGTGAAGAAGCTCCTCGCCGTCCTGCACAAACTGGTGAACGCAGGCAACACCCTCGTCGTCGTGGAACATAACCTGGATGTCATCAAATCAGCCGACTGGGTCATCGACTTAGGACCGGAAGGAGGTGCAGCCGGCGGCCAAATCATCGCAGAAGGCAGACCAGAGCAGGTGGCGAAAACGGTAACCTCACATACAGGAAGATTTCTCTCCTCTCTACTCTAATAACATCACAACCCCGGTCTTGGTTCCGCGATAATGCCAAGTTCCAGAGGGGAACCGCCGCGGCGGATGTCGAGCTTGAGAGATTGCCCTGCTTCGATCTGGCAAACCCGCTTAGCTTCGCGTTCGGATTTAACGCCGGCCAGTGACAACCCGTTACAGCCGACGACTTCATCTCCGACATGCAGCCCGGCTTTCTCCGCCGGGAGACCGCTCCGCAGTTCCCGCACGGCGTAGTAGCACGAGCCGCCCGACTCAAGCAGTTCCCAATTCACGCCGATGCGCCCCGAACCGAGCAGACCGGTCTGTGAGCCGAAGCGCGCCAGGATGCGATGAACGATGATGCGGGCAGAACTCTCCGGATCGTCGGTGGTCTGATCGGTCACGTGGCCTTCGCCGTTGAACAGGAGTTGGCCCGTCTCCACATCGATCATCCGCAGTGAAAGCGATACGGCATTGGTACGCGCTTCACCATGCTGCTCCCATTGCTGCACGCCGCCGACGATGATGGCCTGAGCGCCGACTAGCTTACCGACTTTCAACACATTGGCATCGTCGGCATGAGTCAATTGAATCACCTGCTCCTTGAGTACTTCATCAAGCTTGGCGCGCTCGACCATGTTCATATCGAGATCCAACAACAACGTGGTCACGATCCCGGCTACGCGCGAGCCGGAGCCCGGCGCATTCGGCCCGTCTTCAAACAGCATCACCGCCATCGTGCGGTAGCGATCAATCGTCTCCCGGTTGATCGGCCCCAATCCGGTCACGACCGGCTCTGGTCTCCCCGCCCCTGTACCGGTACGCCCATGCGGCACGCCTGCCACCTCACACGACTTTCGCCGTTGCAAGATGGCAACCGGGGGGCCCCACGTACAGAGCTCTTCATTTACCAACACGACATGCTGGGGATATTCACGCTGGCGCTCCATTGCAATGTTCGTGAAAGGATAGATCACGCAGCCGCCGATCCAGACGGAGATCGGACAGAGGCCCAGCTCATAAAGCCATTGATTGCGGGCGGTCACAGAATATTCCCACACGAGCATCCGGCCATCGTCCCGCAAAACACGATCAGGACGGCCGATCTCGTCGAGCACCTGCGCCTTAGTCATCGGCACGGCCAAGCGATCCAACTTCGACTCGGATTTATAAATGGTGTACCCGACTCCGCAGTGGGAAGAGAAAAACGCTGCCACGAAGAGACTGATCAGTCTTATGAACCGACCGACTGCAACAGGAGGACGGGGAAGGCATCCCATGCGGGCAGCCTAACACTGCCGCCTGATCGCTTCAATGGGGGCAGCGCCTGCTAGTTACAGGAAGGATCAAACGGCATATCCGCGTAGTGCTTGTACGCATCGCCCAGGGTCAGCAGAATCTCCTGCCACACCTGCGCGGGATCTTTCTCAAACACGATCTTGGAATCAGCCGGCAGGGTAATCCACGAACCGGTCTTCATCTCCGACTCCAGCTGGCCAGGCCCCCAGCCCGAATACCCAAGATAGGCGCGGAAAGAATCTTTCGTCGTCGGACCGGTGAGGATCCGCTCGACTACCCCCATGTCTCCGCCGAGACACACTCCGTCAAATACATGGTGGGAATTTTCCGGCAGTTGGTCGACCCGGTACAGCAGCATGACGTGATTCGTCTGCACAGGCCCCCCGGCATAGAGCACGTGACTCGCCCCTTCCATAATGGGCACCTGCGGGAGCGCTTCCGAAATGGACATGGCCGTCGGCCGATTGACGACTACACCGAGCGCGCCTTCGTCACCATGCTCACAGAGTAATACCACGGTCTGCCTGAAATTCGGATCGCGCAATTGTGGCGTCGCCACGAGGAAAATGCCCTTACCGAGCTCCATATCCATACGAAGATCCTACCGTGCTCGCGGCCACGGCGCAAGCCTACGCTGAGAACGGCCGGTGAGCGACAACCCGCGCTCCACGGGAACACACTACTTGTGATAGAGGGAAGGCCGGCGATCGCCGAGGAGATCATTGTAACAGGTGACGGCCTTATTCCGCGCGTCGATCGGATCGATGTCCACCACGGCCAGCTCTTCACGGTCGCGTGGCGCGCGCTGCAGGATGATGCCCCGGGAACTGACGATCTCGCTGTTGCCGATAAAGGTAAGCGCATCTTTGCCGCCGCGCGCCTCGGTCCCGATACGGTTGCACGTCACCGCAAAGACGCGATTCTCCAGACAACGCACCGGCATGGAGTCAGGACAATTCGGCAAGACCAGATTGGAGGGATGGCAGATAATGTCGGCTCCCATAAGCGCCAGCGTCCGCGCAGATTCCGGGAAATACCAATCGAAGCAGATCATGACGCCGATCCTGGCGGACCCGATATCCCAGACGCGAAAGCCGGTATCTCCGGGAGCAAAGCAGAGCGTCTCTTCAAAAAACAGGTGGCTCTTCCGATAGCAACCGAGCACTCCGGACGGTCCGACGACCACCGCCGAGTTGTAACAATTCGCCCCCGCCCGCTCCGGCAACCCGGCCACAATATGCATCCGGCGGCGCTTGGCAATATCTACCAGCATCTTCGTCGTCGGTCCGTCCGGCACCGGCTCGGACAGCCGATGCACTTCCTCGGCCGACACAAACTGATAGCCCGAGGCGCAAAGCTCCGGCAGAACCATGAGGTCGGCCTCGGCCTGCTCCAGCTTGGCCCGAATCGCCTCCAGGTTCTTCGCGACTGCGCCGAACTCCGGCTCATATTGGTAATACCCGACTCGCACAGCGCTCACTTCCCCTCAAGCAAGAA
Source organism: Nitrospira sp. (assembly GCA_013140455.1). Classification (GTDB taxonomy): domain Bacteria; phylum Nitrospirota; class Nitrospiria; order Nitrospirales; family Nitrospiraceae; genus Nitrospira_D. Next base: position 66,172 of record JABFSU010000044.1, read on the forward strand.
CGGGCAGGGGGACGTGTCCCCTGCCCGTTCCAAATACCACGACTACCAGCTGACAGCCGGCAACTGTACGCTGAAAAAGTGCTACTTCACTTCCGACAAATGCGTGACGGCGCCTTCGGCATGCTGCGTGGCCACATCGGCGTGGCCGGCCTTCCCATGCTCGACGGCTTCCTTGAGGTGCTTGATGCCTTCGTCAAGATGCGGATTCTTCACGCCCGCTGCCTCGGCATGGTGGAGGGCGCCTTCGGCATGCTTCACCAGGGCATCAGCATGACCCTGCTTGCCGTGAGCGGCGGCTTCTTTTGCATGTTCAACGGCCTCAGCCACATGCTTGTTATCGGCCAATGCAAGACCGGCCATCATCGGACCGGCAATGAACGCGCTAACCGCGGCGAACACGAGTGCGCTGCGACGAATGGTGATCATCATAGTGGCCTCCCTCAAGGTTGATAGGATTGCGCAGATCAGTACACAATAAATGCGCTCATAGATTCACCTTACACAGCGCATTTTTGACTGTCAAGAAGGTCGCGCTGACTCGTTGAACCCCAGAATTTTCTGTAACCCTTGTATGTCTTTTTCAACCGGACAGGCGAAGTCCCGGCTCCACTCCCACCAGGACCCCGGATAGTTGCGGACATTTGGATAACCCACGAGCTTCAGCACAAAATAGAGCCAGGCCGATCGAACACCTCCGGTGCAGTAGCAGACAATCTCCTGGGAATCCTGTATCCCCTTGTCTTGCAGGGAATCCTTGATCGCGACAAAATCCTTGACCGTCGCGTCCTTGTTGAGAAACGTGTTCCACGCGACATGCACGGCGGACGGAATATGTCCGGGACGCGGAATCCCCGACACTTCCTTGCCGAGATACTCTTCCAGGCTGCGCGCATCCAAGACAGCCGTTTGCGGATGCGCCTGCCGGACAATGAGCTTCAATTCATCCTTGGTAATCGCCACACTTTTTACCGGCTTGGCTTTAAAGGTCCCGGGCTTGGGCGTTTCACGGCCATGACCGAAGGGACGCTTCTCCGCTGTCCACTTGACCCAGCCGCCGTCGAGCACCTTCAAATTCTGATGGCCGAGATATTCCAGCATCCAGAACATGCGCCCTTCGTCGCCCCAGTTATCGAAGGGATTGGAATAGATGACGACTTCGCTGTCGTTGCTGATCCCTAACGCCGAGAGCTGCCGTTCAATCCGCGCAAGATCGGGATTCAGGAGCCCTTTCGGAATCGCATTCGGATCGCTGTATTCGTGCCAGGTTGAATGAACGGCACCGGGGATGTGGCCACCGAACTCATAGGCTGACTTTCCCCGGACATCTACAATCACCAGTCCGGGCTGTCCGAGCCGTTCCTGCAACGTGTCCGTATCCATCAATAATGGGTGTGTCATGTGGTTCCTTTGTTCCTACAGAATCAGCTCGCAGCCTGTACCTTGCAACTCGTTCCTTCTTGCAGACGGCTGAGCGCGGTCTGCCGGCGATTCTCCTGCTCCATGACCGCCGCAAGTTTCTCCGAAAGAGGAAACTCCCGTTCGTAGATCACGAACCGATAGGGGTCGTTCCCCGTCAGCCCGTACTTCGTCCGGAGCATCTCGTGCTGCTTGTCCGTCAGAATGTGGTACTGCACCCGCGCCTTGAGAATCAAGCCCTCTGATTTAGGGGGGATGCGATAGGCAAAACTGTACTCCCGGCTGGCCAGGGGCAGGAGACGGTTATCGTAGAGTTCAAGAATGGCCGGTTGCCAGAGAATCCAGCGCCCCATCGTCGCTTTCTGTTGATCCAACACGTTCTTCTGCGCGTCCTCGACGGAAAACTCGATGGTAAAGTGCCGGTCCGGATCGCCGGTCGGGATCTTGTGCCCCGCACCGGCATTGATCAGGTTCAGCGTAAAAGCGATTTCGTCACCCGGCTTGGGTTGCGGGGTGTCCGTCTTGACCTCGATGGCCACCGCCCGTTGAATCATGTCCGGATCATGCCCGCCCCGCCACAAATGCCGGCGGCCATGCCGGATAGGGCTATCGGGCGCCACCGGGCGAGTCACCTCAGGCATGTGGCAACTCTGGCAGATGAAGCCCCGCTCCTGCATGAAGAACTTGCCTTCGTACTCGGCGTAGGTTCCGCAAGGACCTACGTTATAGAACTGGGCCGGTCCGGATACCACATTGTGACAGCGCTGACAGACCTGGGTCGTCCGGAAGTTCGGATCGAACTTCGTGGGATGCGGCGCGGCCGAATCCTCGAACGGCCCATAGATTACCCCGTCGCGCACATGGCAGACGGCGCAGGTGACAGATTCCTTTTGATAGGTGGGATCATAGTGCGGGTTGGGCTCCTGCACCGCTTTCTCCACCCGACCGCGCGGAATGTCCTTCACCAATGTCGGCTGCTGATTTTCCAGCGGCGTGTGGCAGTTCAGACAGACCCAAATGTTTTTATCTTTCTTCCAGTAGGCCTGAAAAAACGGATCTTCATACGCCTTGGCATGAATACTGGTTTTCCACTCCTCATAGATCTCGCGATGGCACTGCCCGCACGATTCGGCGCTCAGACTCGTCAGCCCCTCCGGCACTTTCTGAAAGGGAATCGCATGCGCATACTCATCGCGCAAACCGAATATCACGACAGGCTTGATCTCGGTGTAGTAGACGTAGATCGCGGCGGCCAGCACGACAACGCCCAACCCTATTTTCACCAGCCGCGTCATATGGCCAACAACCCGCGCACGTGGGCGTCGACTGAGGCCGCCAGGGCCGTAAGATTGTATCCGCCCTCAAGGGACGAAAGAATGCGCCCCTGCGCGTATTTCTTGGCGATGCCGGCCACAATACCGGTCAACTCCGCGTAGCCCGATTCGGTCAATCCCATGCCGGCGAGCGGATCGTCTTTATGCGCGTCGAACCCGGCTGAAATGATGACCAGTTCAGGTTTGAACTGCTCTGCCGCCGGCACCAACACCTTGTGGAAGATGGCGCAATACTTGTCGTCGCCCGCCCCCGCTTCCATCGGCACGTTGATCGTGTAGCCTTCCCCGGCGCCCCGGCCCCGCTCCGACTCACGGCCGGTACCGGGATAGTGCGGAAATTGATGCGTGCTGAAAAAGAGGACCGACGGATCGTCTTCGAAACTGTGCTGCGTGCCATTGCCGTGATGCACATCCCAATCGACGATCAGCACACGGGAGAGGCCGTGCCTCTTCTGGGCATAGCGTGCGGCGATCGCAACATTGTTGAGCAAACAAAACCCCATCGCCCGATTGGCTTCGGCGTGGTGGCCAGGAGGCCGCACCGCGCAAAATACATGATCGACCTGTTTCATCATCATCGCATCGACCGCGGCCATGGCCCCTCCAACTGCCAGATACGCAGCCGTGAGCGAACCGGGAGACATGGATGTATCGGGATCGAGCGGTACACGACCATTCACAGGGGCATGCTGCTTCAACGATGCAAGATAGGCCGCTGTATGAACCAGGGTGATCCACTCATCCTCTGCCAGGCGCGGCTCGATCCTGGTCAATTGCGCCATTGTGCCGCTCTGTTCCAGTTGCTGCATGATCGCGCGCAACCGGTTCGGCGACTCGGGATGGCCCATCCCCATGTCGTGTTCGAGATACCGCGGATCGTAGACGAGTCCGGTCTTGCCCATAACGAAAGCCGTGAAACGTTAAAAATAAAACGTAGAATGCATCATCGTGACGTATGTAATAAGATTATCACGCAGGAATCGGCATAGACAACGAGCGCTCGCCGCTGCTATCGTCGAACGAACTGGAGGACAATATGCCCAATCCCCGCATCGAACCGCTGAAAAGAGTACTCGCGATTGAACCGACCGACGAGGTCGCCTGGTTCGGTCTCGGGAAAGCCCATATGGAAGATGGAAACTTTGACGAAGCGGCCAAGGCTCTGCAGCAATGCGTCACGGTAAAGCCGACATATTCTGCCGCCTACTACGCCCTCGCGCAATCGCTGCACAAGCTTGGCCGGATCGACGAATGTCGCGCGGTATCAGTCACCGGCATCGAGGTCTCCACGAAGAACGGCGACGCGATGGTGACGAAGAATCTGGAAATGTTGAAGAGTTCGCTTCCCGCCTGACCGCTCAGAGCACCTGCCGAAAGGTCTCTTCCTGCGACTCTGTGAGCGGTGACCGCACACCGGGATTCTGGACCAACATCCGGACCCGTGGATAGCCTCGTTGTCGTTTCGGCCGTTCAACAAGATCGACGTTGACCAGCCTCGTCCCCGCCTTTGACGGCAGCGGCTCGACATCCCACAGGACAATCATTACGGCACTGAGCTGTTGCAGCGTAGTCAGCAACACCGTCACTGAACCGGCCAGAGCCTTGAGGTCCAACCAGATTTCTTCATGCCGGCTCGTCTTATCCCCCAGCAAATCCGCACGCGGGACGGAAATGCAGAGCACCACTGGATCGCAGTAGCCGGCCAGCTGCTTCGCCTTCTGCCGGATGCGCGCGAGGATGCGGTGGATCAGGATGACGCCACGATCCTCTTCGTCGCCTGGCACATCGATCTCAGCCAGTCCCCGAATCGGCAGCTGCCGGCGCTCTGCGGATCCCACCATCGCGGTGGCTTCGACAAAGAACCGCTCCCGACCCAGATAACATTCCAAATCGGCCGTTCGCGCCTGCGACTCCGGCAGAAAGTTCACCCGGGCGCCGACACGGATCAGCTGAGTGGCCAGTTCCAGCTCAGCCAGCGCCGATTCTCTGACACCGTAATCGTAATGAGTGAGTCGAGAGACGAGACGGCCTAGGCGCAGGTGGCTGGCTGCGTCGCCGCAGTGCTGCTGAACCGTCGAACAGCGTTCTTCAAGATCGCGGGACAGCCCCTGCTCTTCCCGCTTCCAGGCGGGTAGCGGGGCCTGATGGCCTTCCCGAAGATGAGTGACCAGCTTGAACGTTTTTCGAGGTCGAAACCGCGCCATGATTCACACTGCTTCCGTCCCCCCATCATCATTGTGCGCCAGTCCCAACGCTTCCGGCTGACGCTTCGCCACTTCGTCATACACCTCATCCAGCCACCGGCTGGCACAGCCGAGCACTTCTCGGACCAACGGCTCAGGCTGCCCCGTGCGTTTGATGGCCCATTGAGTCACATACTCCAGCAATGTCTCACGCTCAAACTGCCGGCTAGACTGCGAGGCAATGGCCGACAATTCACCCAAACCTGTGTTGATGATGTCCGCTACGGTCTCCCGCGCATACGAAGTGCTGGCCGTCACATATTGGATCGCTCGATTGAGTTCTTGATCGGTCATACTCGATTCCTTTCCAGCGGGATTTTTGCATCCCGTCGGACCGCTGTCAACGCAGCGGTCGCCGTACCTTCTCCCTCTTTTTCTCCGCGCGTGACCAGCCTCCAATGGTATGATCTTGACTCATTCACCCCTGCTTTATGAAGGAGAAGACGATGGCCGGCAGATCCTCTACGCGAACCGCTTCCTCATCGCGCCAACCCAAACCTCAGACGTTTTCAGACAAATGGGACCTGACCCATCTCGTTAAAAATCCGACGCGCCAACTCGACGCGCTCCTGGCAGAGTTGGAAGCGAAAGTCGTGCAGATCGAAGCCGCACGGCCGGGGCTTTCGCCGGCGATGCCCAACCAGGATCTTCTCGCCTTGCTGCGGTGCAGCGAGGCCATCGCGCAAGGCTCATCCAGATTGGGCGCCTTTGCCTATCTCTGGTTTTCAGAAAACACCAAAGACGACGCGGCCCGCTCATTTAAGACACAGGTTGAAGAACGGCTGACCGCCCTCAGTAACCGTCTGCTGTTCTTTGAACTCTGGTGGCAAAGTGTCGATGACACCAATGCCGCCCGCCTGATGGCCGATGCCGGCGACCTGCGGTATCACCTGGAAACTATCCGTCGATTCAAGCCGCACACGTTGTCCGAGCCGGAGGAGAAAATCGTCAATCTGAAAAATGTGACGGGACGTAGCGCGATCCACACGCTCTACGACATCGTCACCAATGGATTTACCTTTACCCTGACGGTCGGCGGGAAAAAGAAGACGATGAACCGCGAAGGGCTCATGGCCTATGTCCGCAGCCAGAAAGCCTCCGTGCGGCAGGCGGCCTATCAAGAACTCTACCGAGTGTTTTCCGGTCAGCGCGACCTGCTGGGGGAAATCTACAAGACACTGGTGAACGACTGGAAGTCGGAAAATCTCGGACTCCGCCACTTTGAGTCTCCCATTGCCACACGCAACCTCGGGAACGATGTGCCCGACCAGGCCGTCGATGTGTTGCTCTCAGCCTGCGCCAAGAACGCCGATATCTTTCAAACTTACTTCAAACTCAAAGCGAAGATCTGCAAGATCGCGCCGATGAGCCGCTATCACCTCTATACGCCCCACCGCACAGAAGCCAAGAAGTACAAGTATGCGGACGCGGCAAAGATGGTGCTGGAGGCCTATCGCGGCTTCTCTCCTCGCCTGGCCGATCTGGCAGAGCAGGTCTTCACAGACCGGCACATCGATGGCCCGACCCGCCCGGGGAAACTCGGCGGCGCCTACTGCTACAGCGTTGTTCCCGGCATGACGCCCTATGTGATGCTGAACTACACCGGTGAAGCCCGCGACATCGCTACTATGGCCCATGAGCTCGGACATGCCGTCCATGGAATGATGGCTAAGGATCACTCCGTATTTACCTTCCACTCAACGCTTCCACTTGCGGAGACCGCGTCGGTCTTCGGCGAGCGGATTCTCTCCGATGCGCTGATGTCTCAGGAACGGAACAAAGCCGTTCGCCAGGGACTGCTGATCGGTCAGTTGGATGACATCTACGCCACGGTCCTGCGCCAGGCCTACTTCGTCCGCTTTGAAAAACTCGCGCACCGGATGGTGGGAGAAGGCGCGACGGGAGACCAACTAGCGAAGGCCTATCTGGGCGAACTCCGCCAGCAGTTCGGCAAGGCAGTGAAGGTCCCGGACGAATTCCAGTGGGAATGGCTGAGCATCCCCCACATCTTCGCCAGCCCGTTCTATTGCTATGCCTACAGCTTCGGCAATCTCCTCGTGCTGGCCTTGTACCGCATGTACAAGGAACAGGGAGCCGCTTTCGTCCCCAAGTACCTGGAACTCCTGGAGACCGGCGGTTCTGAGGCCCCCCGGAATATACTGGCCAAAGTCGGCGTCGATATGACCGCGGAAGCCTTCTGGCAATCAGGATTCGACACAATCCGCGAAATGGTCGTTCAACTGGAAACAACCCTGTCCTGATACAGCGACCATCCCACTCAGGACAGCGAAACGCCTGACTCCTGGCTTACCGGAAGAGGCTTGACAGAATCTCCTTACGCCTGTACACTGAGAATGGTTATCATAATCGTTCATGGAGGTTGCCATGTACGTGTGCCTCTGCAACGGGATTACCGAATCGGATGTTCGTGAAGCCGGCCGCGCCGGCCACGTGACTCCCTGCGCCCTCAAAGCCAAGTTCAAACTCAAGGGAAGCGGCTGTTGCGGACGTTGCGCAAAGAATATTTGCGAGCTCGTCGAGATTGCGACTCAGGGATCAGCGACCTCCTGCCCCCGCGCAACCGACCGATAACCCTCTTTCCTATATCAACTCACAGCGAACCACGCTCCCTCTCAGAAATGCGACAGGCGATCAAGACCGCCTTCCGGTGCCTCGCTGACTATCCGGCCATTCAGGGAACTTCAGATTGTTGAAGATGATTTAGCGGGAAGGAACTGAGTGGATGAGTGCGGCGACCTCGGCGACACGTTGGCCCAAGGCTCTGGCGTCGGCCAACTCTGTGTTGTCGATACCCGGGCTGTCGCCTTCCGTGGTCGCAGAGGCGCCAAAGGCACCGCCGCCACTGACCACGATCATTTGATTCCCGAGCATCGCCGCCAAAATGGTGAGCATCGTCACCTCTTTGCCACTCGAGATCTGCCCCCCTGTGGCAAAGGCTGCCCCGACCTTATTTTTCATCTTGAAGTCCGGAAAGACCCCGAACTTGAACTGCCAATTGTCGAAGAAGGTCTTCACCTCCCCCGACATATTGGACCAGTAGACCGGCGAGCCGACGACGACCGCATCCGATGAAAACAAATCATCTGCCGTGACCTGCCCGACTCGTTTCATCACGACCACGGTGCCAAAAACGCTCTTCGCGCCGTCGACCACCGCCTCGGCCATCCGTTCGGTATTTCCTGAAAGTGAATGGTAGGCGACCAGAATTTTGACGGAGATGGGAACAGACTCATCAGCAGAGACCTGACTGACTCCAAAAACGGCGATACCAATAAGCAGACAGACAGCTAAAATGTTAGGCAAGAAAGAAGTGGGGACTGTGGTGGGCACAGGACCTGTGGTTTGACCATGGTCCTCATGCCCAACAAGAGATGGAAACCGGATCACCGGCGAAACGTTTCCTCTTCCATACGCTCTTCGACGGACACATCCGTGAGGGCTCCGCGATACTCGCAGCGATGGCAACGTACTCGCCAGGCTTCGATCCATTTCTCCTGGACATACGACTGGCGGCAACTCGGACACACAAACACACCCTTCACGTAATGAACCTTGCGAACTTCCTTCATACGGCCCTCCTGGCTGAGATGGCCGAGGATCGCACAGGTCTCCTCGGGATTGCAAGACGGCCAACCCCGCTCGCCCGCACGCCGACATCGCTCTACGCCATCGCGCGATGGCCATATCTTGACTGCCGCCATGCTGGCCAGTACCATGCCTCCATGTTCATTCGCGTGATCCTGATTGGGTTCGTTGTGCTCAGCTTGGCCGGCCCGTCCAGCGGAGACGCCACGCCTCCTCCCGGCAACCCGGCTGCACGGTTGATTCCCGTGAAAACGCCATCCGGGACCGTCGTTCAAGCCGAAATCGCCGATACGCCTCAAAAGCGCGCCACAGGCTTGATGTACCGCGATCATCTCAAAAAAGATCATGGCATGATGTTCTTCTTCGATCAGGCCCAGGAATGGACCTTCTGGATGAAAAACACTCTGATCGCCCTTGATCTGATTTGGATGGATGAGAAGAAACGCGTGATTCACATCGAACGGAACGTGCCGATCTGCACCAGAACGGATGATTCCTGCCCCCAATACCGCCCGAATGACGGGGCGATGTACGTACTGGAGATTGCCGCCGGAACCGTGGATGGGTTGAAGATCGAGAAGGGTACGAAACTGCAGTTTGCGAATCCGTAAGACCTGCAGGCCAGCCAGCCGTTATTTTTCCTGCCACGCCCGAATACGCCGCGCCGAGATCACCCCGTCGACGCGTTCAATCGCCTTGAGCACATGATTGATGTGCTTCGTGTCATTGACTTCAACCACGAAATCCAATACTGCCTTCCGGTCTTCACGCGTGGCGATTTCCGCCCGGCTGATATTCGCATGACATTCCGCAATCGCCGATGACACATTGGCCAGCACCCCGGTCTTGTCGACCGCCATCACCGACACTTTCACCGGGTGTAACCCCGGCGTCGCCGTATCCCATTCCACCTCGACCAGCCGTTCACGATCATAGTCCAGCGCTTCCAGATTAGGGCAATCGACCGAGTGGATCGTCAACCCGCGCCCGCGGGTAATGTAGCCGAGAATCCGATCCCCCGGCACCGGATTACAGCAACGGGAAAGCTGCATGAGCAAATCGCGCGCCCCTTTGACGCGTACGCCTTTGTCGTCGGATTTGCCGACCGGAGTCTTCGGCGTCGAAACCGGCTCCGCGACCGGCACAGAGGCCCCAGCCGACGGCGCCACCAGCTTCGCGATCACCTCTGCCGTTGCAAGATGGCCGAATCCTACCGCCGCCATCAGTTCATCGAGCGTGTCATGCCCGAGCTGCCGCGCCACCTCCAACAATTGCTCCGACCGGAGCATCTGGGCCGGCGCGAACGCGTGGCGCCGCAATTCCGATTCCAGCAGCCGCCGCCCGATATCGATGCTGCGCGTTTGCTCTTCGGCTTTGACCCAATGTTTGATTTTCGTTTTGGCGCGGGAGGTCCGGACGAACTTGAGCCAGTCCTTATGCGGCGTCTGGTTCGGCGACGTCAGAATTTCAACCGTGTCTCCGCTCGTCACCTGATGCTTCAACGGCACAATCTTGCCGTTGACCTTGGCCCCCACGCAATGATCACCGACTTCCGTGTGAATGGCATAGGCAAAGTCGACCGGCGTCGAGCCCTTCGGCAGTTCCTTCACGATTCCCTTGGGCGTAAAGACATAGACCACGTCGTGAAACAGCTCGAGCTTGACGGAGTCCATGAACTGGCGATTGTCCGGCAGATCAGTGTGCCACTCGACAAACTGGCGCAACCAGCCGAACGCCTTGTTGTCCTTCTCAGCAACCTTGCCCTGTTCCTTATATTTCCAATGCGCCGCAATCCCGTATTCGGCTACGCGATGCATTTCGTCGGTTCGAATTTGGAATTCGACGTGCTCGCCCTTCGGTCCGACTACCGTCGTGTGCAGGGATTGATAGAGGTTGGATTTGGGAATTGCGATGTAGTCCTTGAACCGGCCGGGAAGCGGGCGCCAGAGCGAATGGATCACCCCCAGCAAGGCGTAGCAGTTCATCTTCGTATCGGTGATGATCCGCAAGGCGGTGAGGTCGTAGACTTCCTCAAAAGAAATATCCTGCTTGTTCATCTTCTGATAAATGCCGTACAGATGCTTCGGACGTCCGTACACCGTCCCCTGCAACCCGACATCGGTCAGCGCCTTTTCGACCAGATCGCGCACTTCTTGAATGTACTGCTCCCGGTCTTCATCACGCTTGGCGACGCGCACCCGGAGCATTTCGTACACGTCGGGCTTGAGATGTTTGAGGCACAAGTCCTCCAGCTCGTTCTTCACCCACCCAATCCCGATCCGGTTCGCAAGCGGGGCGTAAATCTCCAGGGTCTCCTGGGCAATTTCCTGGCGCTTCGCCTCACTCAAATGTTCCAGAGTCCGCATATTATGGAGACGATCGGCCAGCTTGATGATGACGACGCGGATATCGTCCGCCATCGACAGCACCATCTTGCGAAAATTCTCCGCCTGCTTCTCTTCATAGCTCCGGAACGTGATCTTGCCGATCTTGGTCACTCCGTCGACCAGATGGACCACCTCTTTCCCGAACTCGCGCTCCAGCTCAGCCGGCGTCGCCACCGTATCTTCCAATGTATCGTGCAACAGTCCCGCAACCACCGCCGCCACATCCGTTTTGAGCAATGTCAGCACGCCGGCCACCGCAACCGGATGTTGCACATACGGCTCGCCGGAACGGCGCGTTTGCCCCTCATGCGCTTTTGCAGAAAAGTCGTAGGCCTTACGCACCAGGCTGAGATCGGCCTCAGGCTGATAGCTCCGCACGCGGTCGAGGAGTTGATCGATATCGGTAACGGTTTCGTAGACCATCGACGCGTTACTCCCTAGCCGTCGCGCGCATATCCCGGATGCGCAATTGAATGCGGTCATGCCCGTTCCAGTGATTGATCTCGGGCGTGAAGGCCAGATCCACCGGCTGGCTGAGCGTCAGGCCCTGCTCCGACAACGACTTCATGCCGAACCCGATACTGTCGAACGGCAGCGACCGCCCTTGGCGGACCGTCATCTTCAAATGTTTCTCGCCGACGACGCGTGCTTCCATGATCGCCAGGCCTTTCACCGCAAACATCGGTTCAGGGTTCCCGGCGCCGAATGGATGCAGCGATCCGATTTCCTGGATGAGGCGCATATTCACGTCCGTCAGCGAGACTTCGGAGTCGAGATGCAGGGTAGGAACGGCATTCCCGGTAGAAGACCAGGCTCCCGCCACCGCCGCAAACCGCCCCTGGAACTCCGGCAAGCGGGATTCGTGAATCGTCATGCCCGCTGCGCTGGGGTGCCCACCGAACGCTACGAGCAAATCCTTGCACGAGGCCAAGGCTTGATAGAGGTCGAAGCCTGGAATGGTCCTGGCTGAACCTTTGCCGATCCCCTGCTCATCGATGGCCATCACAATCGCCGGACGATGATATCGCTCCATCAACCGCGCCGCTACAATGCCGACCACGCCGAGATGCCAACCACGGGAGGCCAGGACGATCGCCGGCGGCACCTCGCCATCCCCGAGCGCCGCGACCGCCTCTCGCATAATCTCTGCTTCAAGATCCTGCCGGCGACGATTGAGCTGTTCAAGCTCTTGCGCGAGTTGCATCGCCTCCGATTCGGACTCGGTCGTCAGCAACTGCACGCCTTTAATCGCATGGTCCAGCCGCCCGGCCGCGTTCAACCTGGGCCCGAGCTTGAATCCCACCGTTTCCGAAGTACACTCACGAGTGACTCCGGCAACCTGTTTCAACGCACGGATCCCGCAGCGCGACCCGCGCGACAGTTGGCGCAACCCTTCCTGGACAAACCCCCGATTCTCATCCTGCAACGGCACCACGTCGGCGATCGTCGATAAGGCCACCAGATCCAGCAGCGAATCGAGCGCCACCGTTCCCTGACCGTAGCGCTGCCGATAGGCATCGGCCACCTTGTAGGCCAGTCCGCCGGAGCAGAGCCCGCGGAACGGATAGCGCGCCTCCCGCCTGTGCGGATTCATGACCGCCAACGCCGGCGGCATCTGCTCATCGGTTTGATGATGGTCTGTGACGATGACATCCATGCCGAGCTGATTAGCGACAGCAATTTCATGATGTGAGGTGGTCCCGCAATCCGAGGTCACCAGCAGCTTCACCCCCTCTGCAGCCAGCGCACGCACCGCCCCTTCATTCAACCCGTATCCTTCCCGAACCCGGTGAGGCACATAGGCCTGCGCGTTGGCCCCGAGTCCGCGGAAAAACGAATAGTAAATGCTGGTGGCCGACATTCCATCGACGTCATAGTCGCCATAGAAACAGACCCGCTCTCCATGTTGCACAGCATAGTGCAATCGATCGATGGCCGCTTCGATGTCGGGGATCAAAAAAGGATCGTGCGCACGGAGCGGAGTCATCCAGGCGGTGGCCTCATCGGGCGTGGTGACGCCGCGCGCCAACAGTAGGCCTGCGGTCGCAGGCGAGATCGACAAGGCCCGGGCCAGTGTCGCCCGCCGGTCGGGATCGATATCACGAAACACCCAGAGCTTAGACGTCATCCATGCCTCGGTACGGGCTACAGGCGAATAGGGGCAACGGGTCGGATACCGCGGATGGTAAATGCTCACCATCCCTTTGTCAAACCATGCAAAAACGGTCGACACAGAGAAGACCGGAGGCGGATCATGTACCGAACGGAGAGGACAATGAGGCCAGCGGAGTGAGGGAAATGAAGAAGGGGGAACGCGAACCGGTCGTTCGCTATTCCCCCCCTTTTTGCACGTAGTTCTTGACGAACTCTTCAGCGTTCTTTTCGAGGACCTCGTCGATCTCATCGACGAGCTTGTCGATATCTTCCGTGAGCTTCTTCCCGGTCTCAACGACCTTCGGATTCGCCTTGACCTCGTCTTTCGACTGAGGCTCGCGTTTCGGCTCCTGCTTGCGCTCCTGTTTTTCCATCCGAGCACCTCCCGTAGTTCAGGGAAACTCTCGTGGACCAGCACGGCGCGTGATCCCTTGCGATCACCTTACCCTAGGGTTATTTCAGCCGTCAAGCCAAGCAGAGAATCGTGTGGCGATTCTTCGCTTTCGTGGCTCACGACCGTCTGATCATGAACCACGAAGGTCGAAACCCTATTTCACAATGAGCGACACGATCAACAACGCCACAATGTTGATGACTTTGATCATCGGATTGATCGCCGGACCAGCTGTATCCTTGTAGGGATCGCCGACCGTATCGCCTGTCACCGCCGCCTTGTGCGTGTCTGTCCCCTTCTTCCCCTGCTCTTCAATATACTTCTTGGCATTGTCCCAGGCGCCACCGCCGCTCGTCATCGAGATCGCCACGAACAAACCGGTAACAATACTGCCGACCAGCATGCCGCCCAACGCTTGCGGACCAAGAATCACACCGACCAGAATCGGGGAGATCACGGGGATTAAGCCCGGCACCATCATCTTCTTGATCGCCGCCTGCGTCACGATATCCACGCAGGTTCCATATTCCGGCTTGCCGGTTCCCTCCATGATGCCCTTGATCGTCCGGAACTGGCGCCGCACTTCTTCCACCACAAGACCGGCCGCCTCTCCCACCGCTTTCATACAGAGGGCTCCGAAGATGAAAGGAAGCATCCCCCCCAGAAAGAGTCCGACCAGAACAGAAGGATTGGAAAGATCGAACGTGCTCGCTCCGGCCCCTTTGGCGACCTCACGCGCATATTCGGCAAACAAAACCACCGCCGCAAGACCGGCCGACCCGATCGCGTAGCCCTTCGTGACCGCTTTGGTCGTATTCCCGACCGCATCCAATGGATCGGTGATGTCCCGCACCTCTTTGCCGAGGTGAGCCATCTCCGCGATACCGCCGGCATTGTCCGTGATCGGACCGAACGCATCGATTGCCACCACGATACCCGCCATCGATAGCATCGATACCGCCGCGACCGCCACGCCATACAAACCACCCGAGGCCGCGCCGCCGCAGATCGAATAGCTCGTCAGAATCGCGCCCCCGATCACTACCACTGGTAAGGCCGTCGCCTCCATTCCAACTGCAAGCCCTGCGATGATGTTCGTCGCATGGCCCGTTTCACTGGCCTTGGCAATAGCCTTCACCGGCGCATAGCTCTTGGAGGTGTAATAGTCAGTAATAAAGACCAGCGCCAGCGTCACCGCCAAGCCGATCAACGCCGCCAGGTAGTAACTCATTCCACTCACGCCACCCACGCCGGCCATGATCGTGTTCGTCACGGGGTAGAATGCAACCGCAGCAATACCGCCCGCCACGAACAGGCCCTTGTAGAGCGCCGGCATGATCTCGCCGCCAGGGCTCACCTTCACGAAAAGAATCCCGATGATCGTCGCGAAGATCGTCACACCGCCGAGGGCGAGCGGATAGAGAATCGGCGCACTGTTCCCATTGAATAAGGTGAACGCCAAGACCATCGCCGCCACCGTCGTCACTGCGTAGGTTTCGAAGAGGTCCGCGGCCATACCGGCGCAATCACCGACGTTGTCACCCACGTTATCTGCGATGACCGCCGGATTGCGGGGATCGTCTTCCGGAATACCCGCTTCGACCTTCCCGACGAGATCCGCGCCCACGTCCGCCGCTTTGGTATAGATGCCGCCGCCGACTCGCGCAAAGACTGAAATCAGGCTGCCGCCGAATCCAAGACTCAGCAACGCATGAATCGCCTTCTCCTGTCCCGCAATCTGCGTAGCTACCGTGTAGAAGAGGGTAATGGCCAGCAGGCCTAACCCGATCAGCAACAGCCCAGTCACTGCGCCGCCACGGAATGCCACGGTCAGCGCTGCGTTCATCCCTTTATGAGCCGCCTGAGCTGTCCGGACGTTCGCCCGCACCGCGATGACCATGCCCACATAGCCGGCCAGCGATGACGCGCCGGCGCCGATCAAGAATCCGATTGCCGTCAAGAGCCCGAATTTATCCGAGAACGCCCCCGCTCCCCACAACATGACGAAGAGCACGGCGGCAACGACGCCGACGGTTCGATATTGTCGATTCAGATAGGCACTCGCGCCTTCTTGAATCGCCTTGGCGATTTCCTGCATTTTGGGATTACCGGCGTCGAGTTTGAACACCCACATGGCCAGATAAAGACCGTAGGCAATGCCGGTGACGGCTGCGATCAATGCAAAGGTAACGATGGCTGAGTCGCTCACGGGATACCCTCCTAGTGGTTAAACGACCGTTGAATGTCGCTCAATTCCCCGTGGCTTCAACCCATCCGAAGGACACTTCGAGAAGAAGTCCGCAGGGTGGTGCAGGTGCCGCTATGGTGCTAACTAGCCGAAAAACTTGGCTAGTCTATACAGATGGCTGAAAGGGATCAAGGTGAAAGATGGGAGAAATAGCAAGAAAAACAACCTGCTGAAAGTCTACTCTGTGGTTTGCGGTAGAAAACGAGACTTGCTATAGTCCGCGCTGGTGGAGAGCTGTTATGGGATTTGAACCGAACTACATCGTGATCGACGGACAGACGTTCAGCAAGGTCAAGCTCGCGTTGGACAACCACGTCTACAAGAACTGCCAGATCGACGATTGCGATCTCTACTACAGCGGCGGGCAATATGAACTGCTCGATACCCACGTGACGAATTCACGCCTGGTCCTCAATCATCCCGCCAAGGGCATCTACAACGCCCTGCAGATCTTCAAGATGAAATCGCCGAGTTCCAAGGTCATCTTCGACTAGTATCCTTCGTATCTCGCGAAGCGTCGTTCGTCTCGCGCGCGCGTATGGAGACCGTTTGGCCTCCGCCACGAGATACGGCTGGCTACCTATTAACCGGAATGTTCTCGGTGCGTTTCACGATGTCGATCGCCTGGAAGACCGGATCTTGCGATCCCTTGGAGGCTTCGGCTTCGACACGCTGGAGGAACGGTGTGGGACCGGTGATCGGCGCGTAGTTGAGCGTCACATCGACGTCGAAGGTCTTCGTATCTTTCGGCGTAGGGAAGGTAAAGATTTCGACTCGCGTTTCGTCCGGCTTTAAGACCGTGTCTTCAAGCACTTTCGCCGCCTCAAAATCAAAGACGGTCTTCTGGCCCTTGGCGTCGGCATAGGTCCGGCCATAGATCCGCTTGTCAGCGAACACCGTCCTCAGATTTTTCCCTTTGATGTCGAGATCCAACACCACCGACGCCCAGGCCGGATGGGTAGTTGGCAGGTTATGCGGCACGAGGCTTTGCACTTTCACCGTGACGGTCGTCTTGTCCCCGTCGATCTTGGTCTGCACATCCAGCTTCGCCGCTTCCTGCCGTAGCTTGCCGATGCGCCCGGGGAAGGTATGGTTGGCAACCTTACGCTTCTTCTCTCCGTTGGCCGACTCCCCGACCTGTTCGGGCATGTGGCAGCTCTGACACTCTTTGCCGGACTTCACCGCCTGGCTCTGCTCATAGCTCCCCAACAAATCGTTGGCCTTGCCCAGATTCGCCGCAGAAGGCACGGACTGGTGGCAGTTCAGACAGAGATCGGACTTCTGAAACAGGCCCAGCTCCATCGATTGATGCGCGAGATTCTGGACGAAATCTTTGTAGGGCCCATAGAGCGTCTTGCTGCCCAGTTCGTACTTCGGTTCCGGCGGATGCTTCGCCCGATCAACCTGCTTGATCAAATGGCATTGCGCACAGGCGACACCATCCAATGAAGGATCTCCCGCCTTGGCCTGATCGACAAAGAGCTGGGCCTGATCCGGAAACTCACGCACGTGGGGCGCGTGACAGCGAAAGCACATCGCCTTATCTTTGCCTGCGGAAGAATTCAGATACGCATCCAGCGAAGCACGGAAGGCCGGCGAATGAATCGACTTGGAGAGCGGAGAGGTTTCCCACTCTTCAAACACGCGCTCATGACAACGCTTGCACTTACTGGAGCTCGGAAAAGCCTTTTCGATCACAGCCTGAGACTTGGCATCCTGCGCATATAAGCCGGGCTCGCCACCGCTCCAGACCGCCAGAGCACCGATAAGCACTGCGATACCAACGACTACCTGCTTCATGCGCCTGGATAACCCCACGTCACAATCCCTTTTCAACAATCGTCCTACAATGTCTTGACGCGATAAGTGAGGAGCCGCGGCTGCTGGTACTCATCGAGCACATGCTTGGCCTCGTCCCGCTCCTTGTCGTTCTTCAATGTCGCGAGATACTTGTCCCGCAACGCCGGTTCCGGCGTCGGAATCAACGCGTAACTCAAGACGGCCTCCACCGAGGCTGGCGTTGAACCAGTTGGCATCGAATAGGCAAACGGCACTTTTCTCGTATTGCCGCCCTTAATAAAGGGATCCGGAATCGGACCGCGAAGAATCTTGTCGTAGGGCAAGCCGAACCGCTTCGTCTCTTCCGCTAAGACCTTGCCTGCCGCATCTTTGACGGTGACAGTGAGGATCACTTGCTTGAGCACCGGATCCCCGTCGGGGAAACTGTGGGGCAGACTCCCCACTTTGACCAGCGCGGTCCCTTCTACTGTCCCGCTCGACTTCGCCACTTCGATATCGACACGCGGCATCCACTCGGCCTGGAGATTCCGATTCTTCAACAACGTGCCGGGAATGACGACGCCCCGAAACCAGTGCCGGCCAATGGCCCGCGTCATCGATCCGCGCTTGGACGTCGAACTGCCGGTCGAGGGCTCCATATGGCAATCCTGGCAGATGGTCCCCTGCAGAATTTCACCGGGCAGCTCCCGCTTCGTCACATCCTTCACTTTGTCGAAATGGCAGGAAGTGCAGTAATTCGCCCCGCGGAACAGATCTGACTGCGCCCCGATGTGTACGAGGTTTTCTTCCGGATTCGCGAAGGGACCATAGAGCGTCTTCCCCGGCGTCAGTTTGAAGGTCGGCGGAGGACCGGGCGTCGTTTCGACGGAACCGATCATATGACAGGTGGCGCAGCCGATCCCTTCGACCTGCGGCTTCCCGGCCAACACCTGCGTGACAATCTTTTCTGCATGCTGAGGGAATACCGTCGTGGACGGAACATGGCAGGACAGGCAACGCTGACGCTCATCGGAGGTCGGATTCGTCTGTATCCACACGCCCAACACCGTTCGAAAGACCGGCGACTCCAGCGACGTCCCATGCAAGAGCGCGGCATCGACACGGCCGAAAGTTTTCAGATCCGGCGTCTGCTCCCGCATGCCTTTCCACTCTTCATAGTGGCGGTCATGACATTGTTTGCAATCTTCGGAGCGGATAAAGACGTTCTCGATCTCGGCCACCCAGTCGGGCAGCGCCGCTCCATCCGATTTTTGCGCGATGGCCCGCTCGTGCGAAAGCGCATTCAGCCCGATCGCGAGCAAAAGAAAGCATCCAATGGCCAGGCGTCGCGTCAATGACATCTCTTGCCCTTAATCCCGCTTGCAGCCGACAAAGTGGAAATTCACACCCCACCCGACCGGATCGCCGGGATCGGCCGGTTCATAGGTCCCGAGGGTAAAGTTACATTCCTTCATCGCCTTCTTAATCGCGAGTCCGAAATCCAAGATGTTTCGGATTTCCGTTTTATCGATTTCTTTGATGACGGATCGCACTTTGATGCCGGCATAGTCGGCCCGGGAGTTCCCAATCACCTCGAACACGGCAACACCCTTCGCTTCCTGCAACTTCAGCTCTTTCCGTATCTCTTCATCCACCGACCCGACCATCACCCCGAATTCCTCACCCAACCTGACGGCTTCGTCCTCGGTCATCGCCCCGGTCTCAGCTGCCGCTGATATCGCAGGCGGCACACCCGCCATCGGAAAGCCCAGCAGGCAGACGGCCAGGAGAAGACTCCGACCTGGGCGAAAGAAGATGGTCACGAATCGTTGGCTTCGAATAGCGATCCTTTCACGAGTCGTCGGTAGATGCGACCGACGATTCATTACACCAGGGAACTTAGAGCTTGGCAACCGGATCGATGGCCAGTTGGAACCAGGGGGCGACGGATTTCTGTCCGTTGCGCTCTTTGTTTTCGCCGTTCCAGACTGCGAACGAGACGGTTTGTACGCGGCCGGGAACGAGCTTGGCCTCATTTTCCTGCTCTTCGCTCACCAGCGGTCGGCGCATCACGACACGCCACACGCCGTCCTTCCATTGCGCTTTTCCCTGAATCCGCCCCTGCTTTTCCTTTGTGGTGAGCGTACTGAATCCTCCGCCGATCAGGTCTTCCACCGAAGAGACCCGCCGGGGAATGACTTCGAACGTGCGCACACCGCCTTCTTTCTTTTCTGTTTGACGCGAGGCGCGGCGGTCGATATCGCTCTGCCAATCGGCTTTCCAATGCCAGATGTTGATGTAGTGATCGAGCTGGCCCATGCAGAAAAACGCCGGCGCGTCGCCGAGCGGCAACCCGACGGCGACGCCGTCTCGAAAGGTACCGGGAGTTAGGCGATCATTCTTGGTATTGTCCTGCCACTCCAGCAGGAAGGCGATCTCGGTGCCGTTATGAAGAGAGCGTACGACGAGTGCCCGCGCCGTCGGCTCAGGCCAGACAGGACGTGTAATGACCTGTCCACTGAGTGGCACCGTTAAGGAAGAGACTTTGGCCCAGGCCGCATCGTCTGGAGCCGACGGCAGTTCACCCTCAGCGAAATGGGATCTGATGGTCATGCCCGCTGAGCTGACCAGCGGAATTCCCCATCCGGCTAGAACGCTAGCGATCACGAAAAGACCGGCAAAAAACACCAGCAGAAGAGGACGGGACTGGCTGAAGTTCGTCATTCGCACCATGCAAGTGATTCGAAATTCGACGACATCCGTCGGGATCACTGCAGATTACCATAGCGCCAGCCAAGAGATATGGCTCACGCTCAGAAACGGGGCCCTAGGACAGTTTCACTCGGCGAATTTTGTTCTCGCCACGCTCACAAATGTAGAGATGGTCCTGTGAGTCGAGCGTCAACCCGACCGGCGAATTGACCACAGCTTCGATACCCAGCAATCCATCGCCGTGCTTGACCGTGCCGGCTGATTCTTTCGCAACAAACCGCGCGGCGCCGCATCCGCCCATGTTCTTATCTTCATACCCGCTATCGCCGTTGCCAGCTACGGTCGTGATCATGCCGGTCACCGCATCGATCCTGCGCACGCGATGATTCATGGTATCGGCCACGTAGAGATTGTCTTCGGCATCGAACACGACGCCCTCGGGCGCATGCAGCATCGACTTCACGGCCGGCTTGTCGTCGCCGTCGTAGCCATACCGACAGATCCCCGCCACCGTGGAAATGATCCCGGTCTGCATGTCGATCTTTCTCACACGATTGCTGCCCTTATCCACGACAACGATGTTGCCCTTGCTATCGATGGCCATTCCCACGAGATCGTAGAGGCGGGCTTCCGTTGCAAGCTTCCCGTCATCCAGATACATCGAGAGATCCAACCCGTCCGAACAGACCGGCATCAGCCAACCCTGATCGTCGCTGAAATCGATGCCGATGGCATCGCCGGAGAGCACGACGAGGCTACGCGCCACCAACGGCTGCTCCCGTAATTCATCTTCTGCGGTCCAGGCACCGGCCACCGTGGTCACCATTCCGGTCCGCGCATCGAACCGGCGGACTTTATGCGCCTGCGTATCGGCGATGTACATGACATCATCCCGATTGAATGCAATCGCGGCAGGCCAGGTCAGATTCACTTCGAGGGCCGGACCATCGCCATTGAACCCGTGCTGGCCGGTCCCGACGATGGTCGTGATGATCCCGGTTTCCCGATCGACCCGGCGAATGCGGTTGCTGCCTGAATCGCAAATGAAGAGGTTATTCTGAGAGTCAAACGCGACATCCAGCGGCAGATACAGACCGGCTTCCCCGCACAGCCCCTCATCGCCGCTGTAGCAGGTTTCCCCGATACCGGCGAAGTTGTGGAGCGTACCCTCAAGTATGTTGACCCGCCGGATACGGTCCGACCCGGACTCGGCAAAATAGAGCCACTTCTCTTCTTTGTCGAGCGCGACATGGTGAGGAAGGGGAATCCCCGCTTTCACCGCCCGCTTTCCATCACCCGTACTCCGGGCTTTCCCGTTTCCCGCAAAGGTCTCGATGTAGCCGCCGGCTAACTGCAGTTCTGTATCCATAGACGTCTGTGCGTCTCCACTTCACATCGGAAAGAAAGCTTATGCGCGCGAGGCCGGTTGCGCGACGGCAGCCGGCTGATCGACGGTCATCGATTGAACCGGAGCTGCGGTAATGGCCTGTGCCGGAGCCGGAGCCGGAGCCGCGGCTTGCTGCTGCGCGGCGAGTGCCTGGGCCTCGGCCTCGATGGCGTCGGCTTCATGCACGGACTTCTTGAAGCCCTTGATGGCTTTGCCCAACCCCTCACCCAGCTGCGGCAACTTGCCGGCGCCGAAAATGATCAAGACGATCACGAGAATGAGGATCAGCTCTGTGAATCCAAGACTCCCAAACATGATGGACTCCTTCGTAAGGGGTAAATCAGGATGCGGAACTTTCTTTGGCTTTTTTGGCAAACCGCTCTTTCAACCGCTTCCGCGCTTCCTCGGCCTGCTCGAACATCTTACACTTATCGTACACGCTGATGAGATTGTAGTAGGCCAACGGCTCGTCGGGATTGTTCTCGACGGCGCTCTCCATCACCTTGATCGCCAGATCGGACTTCTTGTGATTTAGCGCAATCTCCATCAACTTGAAGCTGGCTTCCAGATGCGTGGGCTCGAGTTCGAGTGTGCGCATGTAACACTGGATGCCCATATCGATCGTGTTGTAGTCGGACACCAGGGGATTATCCAGCTCCACATATACGCTGGCGAGATTGTACCAGGCGATCGGATCTTCCGGCGTCATCTCGACGAGGCGCTCGTAGTAATCCTTGGCTTCCATGAATTTCTTCTTGTCCGCATAGACCCGGCCAAGATTAAACAACGCCAGGATGTCATGCGGGAACACCTCGAGCGCATGCTTGAATTCAGCCTCGGCTTCGTCGGCCATGTTCTTTGTTGCGTAGATGGTCCCGAGATTCGAATAATACATGGCGAGCGAGCGATTCATCTCGGCGCGCAATCCCTCAGCCATTTCAATCGACTTCTTGACCTCGATCAGGGCATCGTCCATCCGCCCTTTGCTGAAATACAATTCGCCTAACCGGCAGCGAGCCTGGAAATCGTCAGGCTCCTCCGCCAGCAATTTCTCGATCGCAAGGATTTCCTCGTCGGGCGAGAGCGGCTGATCTCCGGGATCCAGCGCGGTCGCCGTCTGCGTGGGTTCATTGCTTGGGTTCGTTGTGTCCATACATGCCCCTGTGTTCAGTTGCGGTGATTATACCTGTTCGGTTGCCAGGGCATCCGAAGAGCCCATGAGCGTATTCGTGGCGGTCGACGGAGACTCCGAAACCGCCGGTCTGACCCGATCCATCGTGAGCAACATCACTCCCAGAATCACCATCAGCGTGAGATTGGAAAAGAGCAACGCATACCCTGCGATGAACATCAGGCCGATCCCATACCCCGCCAGCCGCCCCATATTGAGCAGCTTAATGACGGTGTAAGACCAGCACAGCAGCCCCCCCATATAAATGGCAAAGGGCAGATAGAAGGTATAGCCCATGCCGAACTGGAAAATCCACCCGATCCCCTGGGAGGCCTGCCGGACCCCGGACGCTAAGGCCGGATCATACAGGCCGAGCAGATAATCGGTAAAGATGAGGGTCGTGAAGATCGTCCCTGTCGTCGCCCAGAACCAGATCGCCCGGTTGCGCTGAACGCGATTCTTGGTCTTGAGCGACAGTCCCTGTCCATAAGCCACAAACGTCAGAAAGCTCGCCAATACCATCAACGCTTCGCCGATCCGATGGGCCTCATACACGAACGGCGGCGCCGCGACGGTATTCGCCACGCTGTAGGCGGTGGAAAGAATCTGGTAATAGAGCCAGCCGGAAATGCCGAAGTAAAACGTCACTCCGAGAATCCGATGAGACCGCTGCTGCTGCGTCGAGACATACTCAAACATGAACAACGTCAAGGCCAGAAATGCCACGACGTTATAGGCCAACGACCCGACCATCCCTGAGGGCACCACCAAAAAGGCCGCGGTTAAGAGCAGCAGCAAGACAACGCAGCTCATCGCCACTTTGGTCATCCGGCTCACCTCCTGGCCGGTGCTTCGATTGATCATTGTCACACCCAGCGCAAGGAACAAGAGAATAGCCACGATGTTGAGGAGCCAGGTTCCAATCTCCGTGAGCGTGGTGAAGGTCGGGGTAATCCACGGATGCGCCACGGCCATCTTGCTCAGATGCATGCCCAACCGAGAGACCAGGCGATAGAGCACCAGCTCAAAAAAGGAGGTGAGCAGCACGAGCTTGATCGTATATTCGAACATCGGGCCGTAATCGCTGATCCGGCCGGAGATTCGTTCGCTCATGGTCGCGATCTTCATGCCTCCTCACACTCCATCCGCCAAGGGTTCGATTATAACCGTCAAAAAAAAACAGGGTCAATGCCGGATCGTGGCACTCTCCGGGGAAGCTAGGATGCGCTGATCGGCTGCGGCGTCTGGCCGGCCTGTGCCTTTTCGTGCGCAATATAGAGCAGCCCATCGGCCATCGAGTAATTGAAGGGCAACTCACAGACCACTTCACTGACCCGTTCATAGACGTGCTGATAGAGCTTTTCAGACTCGTCCGGCGTCATCCCCTCCTGCACCTCATAAAAGAACCCCAGGCTCAAATCCTCTGCGGAAGGCCGCATGATTCTGCGTATCCCGTATCCTCCCGGATCGCTCATGATCGGGGCTTCCTTTTCAAGATCGAAGAGGCAGGGCTGGCAGGAGAATCCGAACGACTCGTGCAGCTTCTTGTTCTCCACAATGAAATTCATCGTTTCCAGAGCTTCTTCTTCCTTCTCCGTGGGGAATCCGACAATGATATAGCAATGCACGGCGATCCCCAGGTCCACACAATCGTCGGCAATCCGCCGGACCCACTCCTGCTTGATGCCCTTCTTCATGAAATCCATGATCCGCTGGTTGAAGGACTCCAATCCGAACACGATCTTGAGACAGCCGGCATCACGCATGGACGTCAGGAGTTCACGGGAAAGGTTCTTTTCAAACCGCATTTCGCAGGTCCACTTGATGTCCAGCTTATGCTCCGTCATCTGCTGACAGAGCCGCTTGGTGGGTGCGAGCGCAAAGCATTCGTCGGTAAAAAAGAAATTCTGCGCCCCATACCGCTGCTTGAGCCATTTCAGCTCTTCAATGGTCCGGCCGGGGTCCTTCTGCCTGAAATTCTGGTGATCAAGCGTGAGAGCGCAGAACGCGCAATCTTTGTAGTAGCACCCGCGCGAAAATTGGACCGGCAGGACCGGCTCCGGCGACAAATACTTGTCGAGCGGAAACCCGTCGTAGTTCGGCGCCGGCAACTGGTTCACATTTTCAGAGTAGAAGGGTTGATTGACCGTGATCTTTCCATTCTGGCGATAGATCAGATTCGGCACCTTGCTGAAATCTTTTTTGCCGGCCATTTGATTGACCAGTTCCAGCAACGCCGTCTCTCCCTCAAACACCACAATGTCGTCGGTGATATCGAACAGACTCGGGCAGCGGCGAATATTATCGACCAGGCGGGTAAAGATGCTTCCCCCGATCGTGATATGCAGATCGGGAGCCGCTTCCTTGATCAATCGGCACAGTGTCAGGCCCGGAATAATCTGCGAAGTGGCCGTAATCGACACCCCGATCAGATCCGGACGATCGTTCACAATTGACGGAATGAATTTATCGCGGAACAGGCTGATATAGGGATTCTGCGCTTCATCTCGAATGACCTTTATGAGGTCTTTCGAGGAATAGATCGAATAATTGCTGAACTGATTGTCCACAACCGTCAATCGGGTCGGAAAATACACCGACGACACCAGCTCCAGCCATTTATCGATCATGAAGAGACTGCCGCGATAGGCATCGAGGTCATAAAATGCCTCACTGCGCAGCGTCTCTTTTGCCAGCTCCACCCGATCGATCAGATACGGAAACCGATCGAGCGACTCCGCAATTTTGGCAGCGTGCTCGCGGCTTCCCGGACCAGTTTCTCCAGACGTACTCTTTTCCAGCTCCCGCTGCTTCGCGAGCAATTGCTCATGCACCTCAGCCCCAAATGAGCGGGTCAGGAGTTGGTCGAGCAACTCGATTCCAAGATCCCGCTGGGAGACATTTTTTACGCCGCCTTGATGCAGAAATCCGGTGAGTGAAGGGAGGCTAAGATACGGTTGAGAAGGATGCCAGGTAGGCGGAAATAGCAACGAGACTTTCATGGAAACCGCTTTCTAATATCTTCGGAAAATCAGATAGTTTCGAAGGATTTCACTGATCGTTTATACACTCCCGTCTTCTTCATTTGCAACCCTGTTGCATCGCACTTTGGAGAGTAAAATAGCCTTCCACCAGCTATGCAGCAAACATACAAAAAAGAAAAAGCCCCGGGTCACTTCGCTATTCACATAGCGCAGACCCGGGGCCATTTTCTCACTTCACCTCAACGCGCTCAGCGATGAGCAATGGTCTCTCGCGAGACCGCTTCGCTCACGGAAGCTTGAGTGTGAACCAGGTGGAGAGCGCCTTCATACCGTTGCGCTCAATGTTGTTCCCATCCCACACCGCGAAAGCGATGGGCACAGACATTCCCGCCTTGAACTGCGTATCGTTCGCATCGCTGGTCTCCAGGCTGCGCTTGATGACCACGCGCCAGGTCGGACCAGAGTAGCCGCCACCCTTGACGGAGCCTGACGGCTCCCACACACCGTTCCCGAGCACATCCTGATGGGCCTGGGTGGTGAGGGTGCTGAATCCGTTGGCATTCAGGTCTTCAACCGAACTCACACGGAGCGTCGGGTCGGACATGATGTTACCGGACCAGATACCTGAATTGAACGGCCCAAGGCTTCGACCGATCCGATCAGGATAGGTCACGCCTCCGGCCGGCTCTTCGAAATAGTAGTCCCAGAAAATGCCTGGGTACTGATCGTCAACGTCCCACATACCAGCGCTGTCCTTACCAAGGTCCTTCTGCCATTCCGCGTTCCACCGCCAGATGTTGGTGGTTCCGCCGGACTGACCCATACACTGGAAAGGTGGCGCACCGGACGTGGTCACCGGGAACATGATCGCAGCCTGGTCGCGGAAGTCCTGCGGACCGATGGCTGTGTCATTCTTCGTCTGATCGTTCCACTCCACGCGCAGGCCGAGCTCCTTACCGTTGCTCATGGCCTTCACGAACACCGACTTCACCGAGATGTTCGGATGCATCGGGGTGGTAATCAGCTGACCGCTCAACGGAACGATTACGCCAGGGACGCTTTCCCACACGGGGTTGGCGCCATCCATGGGAATCGGTCCCTTGACTGCCTTCGCCGGGATCGTCACCGGCTGGCTTACGGCCAAGGGTACTTGCCCGATCGTCAGCATGACGCCGACGACGAGGGCAGAGAGCAGGATGCTAAACACCAATTTCTTGTTGGTCGTCTGCACAACTCTCATACAGATAATCCCTCCTCTCAAATTAATGATTAAAT
>JABFSU010000120.1 GCA_013140455.1 Nitrospira sp.
TCTTGGGCGCTATTCTGCTGGACAATCAGGCCATGCCGAAAGCGATGGAACTGCTCGTTGAAGAGAATTTCTACCGCACGGCCCATCGCAAAGTGTATCGGGCGATGCTCGACTTATCCGATGTCGGGGAAGTCATCGACCAGATCACGTTGACTGAGCGGTTGAAAGCGAAGGGGGAGCTGGAATCGATCGGCGGCGCCGCCTTTCTTGCGGAGTTGGTCCAGTCGGTATCCAGCTCCGCGAACATCCGGTATCACTGCAAGATTGTGCGCGACAAAGCGGTCGCGAGGGAGCTCATTCACACCTCGACGGAAGTGCTGACGAAAGGCTATGAAGGGACGACCTCCATCGACGATCTGCTCGATTTTGCCGAGCGTTCGGTGTTCAGCATTGCCCAAGGCAAATTGGAACGGTCGTTTACGCCGATCAACGACATCATCAAGGAGAGTCTTGATCTTGTCGATAAGCTGTCGAAGCGGAAAGAGCATGTCACGGGAGTCCCGACAGGGTACTACGATCTCGACGATCTGACTGCAGGACTTCAGCCGTCCGACCTTGTAATTGTGGCGGCCCGTCCCAGTATGGGCAAGACCAGTCTGGCCTTGGGGTTTGCGACGCATGCCGCGATCCATGCCAAGGCGGTGGTCGGTATTTTCAGTCTCGAAATGTCCAAGCCGCAAATCGTGTTGCGCATGTTGAGTTCAGAAGCGCGGGTCGATTCGCATGGGCTCCGGACAGGCAAGCTGCAAAAAGAAGACTGGTGGCGGCTGGCCGAAGCCGCCGGAAGGCTGGAGCAAGCGCCGATCTATATTGATGATACGGGTGGGATTACCGTACAGCAGATGCGCGGGAAAGCACGCCGTCTCAAAGCTGAAAAGGGGCTGGATCTCCTGATCGTCGATTACCTGCAACTCATGCAGGGGCGGAGTGATTCGGAGTCGCGGCAACAAGAAATCTCCGACATCTCCCGGTCACTCAAGGCGTTGGCGAAAGAACTGAATGTGCCGGTGGTGGCGCTCTCGCAGCTCAGCCGAGCAGTAGAGGCGAGAAAACCTCCGATCCCCATGTTGGCCGACTTGCGTGAGTCCGGCGCAATCGAGCAGGACGCCGACGTGGTGATGTTTATCTATCGCGAAGATGTCTATGACCAGAACTCTGAGCGGAAGGGCATTGCTGAGATTATTATCAGCAAGCATCGAAATGGTCCGATCGGAAAGCGGGATCTGTTTTTCCATGATCGGTTTGCCAAGTTTGAAAGTCTCGACAATCGCGAATCGTGAAGTCGTTTGACGGGTCTTTTCTCCTGTCGGTATAATTCCTTCCAGCTGACGATGCACTCCGAGTCCTTTTTCCACAAGGCTATTGTGAATATACGACGCTGGTCTTCGGTCGCCTCCTCATTGTCATTCCCTGATCATCTGCTGCTGTGCGCGGGGCCCAGACTCTTGGGGATCCTCATTCCTCTCGTGGTGGTGGCCTGCGCGGCGGCGCCGCATCCGCAGGAAGCTGCGTCAGCCGGCGCAGCACCGAAAAAGCCAGCCGCCGTTCCGGCTGTGGATGCCTCAGCGTCGTATCATTTCATGCTGGGATATCAAGCCGAGCTGGCCCAAGACAATGAGAAAGCGATTCAGGAATATCGGACTGTGCTCAAAACCGATCCGAACTCGCGCTCGGTCAAAGCGCGATTGGCCGGGATCTATTTCGGCTTAGGTGACCTGGCCAATGCGGCTCGTTATGCGGAGGAAGTCGGCGAAGGGACCGGTCAGGATGCCCAACAGCTGACGCAGATGGCCGGCATTCTCGCCAGCGCAGGCAAGCCGGATCGAGCGCTTCGACTGTTAGATCTGGCGATTGAACGTGACCCAGCACAGGGCGATGCTTATTTCCCCAAAGCAATTATCCTCGTCAATCAGAAGCGGCTGGCGGAAGCCGAGCAGACCGCGAAGCAAGGATTGAAAGTCTCGCCGGAGTCGCCGATCGGCCACTATTATCTCGGGCGGATTTTTCTCGAATCAGGAAAACAGGACGAGGCGTTGGCAAGCTTCGAACGGGCCATCGCGGTCAATGCGGCGTTTGAACCGGCGTACCTTGCTCAGGCCTCACTGTACGAAACCCGGCAGGAGCGAGAAAAAGCGATTGCGGTGCTCAAGCGGTACCTTGAGCGGGTGAACCCCAATAATAAGGATATCCGCCAGCATTTGATCCAGCTCTACGTCAATACCAAGGACTACGCCGGTGGCCTCGCGGAACTCGACAAGATGTTGGCAGAAGAGCCTGGCGACCTTGATGCGCAGCTGCGGATGGCACTGATCTACGGAGAGAAAAATGAATTTCCCAAGGCCATTGAGTTGCTCCAGGCGGTGCTGAAAGCGCGGCCTGCCGAACTCAAAGTGCGCGACTATCTCGGCTATCTCTATGAGGAGACGAAGGAATTCCAAAAAGCGGTGGAAGCGTATCAGTTTAACGTTCAGCTCGATTCTTCCTATGCTGACAGCCACATGCATCTTGGAGTGTTACAGTATCGGCTCAAAGCCTATCCTGCTGCGATCACTCACTTGACGGAGGCTACGCGGATCAATCCCAAGCAGCCGGAACCCTTTATTGTGCTGGGGCTCGCGCACCTCCAAGCCGAGCAATTCGAGACAGCCTTGAGCGCCTTTGAAGAAGGGATTCGCCATCATCCAAAGAATGCGGATCTGCATTTCAACTTGGGGACTGCCTACGATAAGCTCAATCGATTTGACGATGTGGTGAAGTCGATGGAGTTAGCTCTGAGTCTGGATCCGCACCATGCCGATGCCTTGAATTATCTCGGGTATAGCTATGCAGAGCGAGGCGTCAAGGTGGAGCAGGCCTTGTCATTGACCAGGCAGGCTGTCGCACTCAAGCCCGACAACGGATACTATGTCGACAGTCTTGGGTGGGCGTTCTATAAGGCCGGGCAATTCAATGAGGCGCTGACCGAGATCAAGCGCGCAGTCGCGCTGGTGGGTGACGATCCAGTGATCTATGAGCATCTTGGAGAAATCTATGTGAAGCAGCAGAAGCTGCCCGAGGCGAAGGAAGCCTGGCTCCATTCACTGGAACTTGATCCCTCCAATGACAAGCTCTCCCAGCGATTTCGTGAGCAGGGCCTCGGTGATCCCGCCAGCGAGGATCGTATCCAGCAAGCCAAGCGCCGCGTATCAGAGAAGATACAGTCTAAGCAATCTGCCCCATAGCCGTATTTATTCTGATCGGTTCGTAGAAACGCCGGATTACTGCGCTCCTTATCCATCAAGAGAGCGATCAGTCATGCCAGGCAATCGACTATTCTTCGGCGATCATCCGTCAAAGTTCATCAATGGTTTCAAGGAGATCATTCTCTATGAAACCACCTCAATCACTCATACTCTATAGAGCCCAGGTTCCCAGTAGGAATCGACCAGACGCATGAACTCGGTCCATATTCTGTGCAGAAAGAAATGGCGAAATGCCAATTCTCGGCAGTTTTGAGCAGATTGCGGAATGGCTGTCCACCGTGGAGCATAAACGCGCAGTCGGACCATTTCTTCTATCTTGTTGATTTCAAGAGAGATGGTGATAGGTTCGTCTTTAGCACTGACCGGCATCAAACCTGCTATAGCCCTGGTAGGCGCCAACACGAGCGCCTCGGGTAGCGAGAAGAAGCAGAGTGTGAAAGCGGGCAGTCAGTGAACCATCAACCAGGAGGCAGTACGATGTTTAAGGCATTCCGTAAACAAGAGGGTTTCACCCTCATCGAGTTGATGATCGTCGTGGCGATCATCGGCATCTTGGCGGCTATCGCCATCCCGAACTTTCTGACGTACCAGATCAAGTCTCGGCAGTCAGAAGCCAAAGCGAATCTGATGGCGATTAAGACCTCCGAAGTGTCGTGGCAGGGTGAGCGGGGTTGTTTCTTGACCACCGCCGCCTGGCCAGCTGCAGCTGCACCGGTTGCCGGTACCAAGAATACGCCGTCGAGCTGGTTCCTTCCGGCTGCCCCTGCGGTGACGGCCGCTCCTACCTGGTGTGTGGGTGCCGCTGGTGCGGGTGTGACGGCGGGTACCTTTGCCGACCTTGGCTTCGTGCCCAGTGGTCTCGTGATGTTCCAGTATGCGACGGGTACCTATGCCCTATCGTATAGTTCATGCATGGGTCCTGTTTCGGCCCCTGCGGCATTCATCACCCGCGAACCAGGGACAACCGATAACGGTGTTGCTTCGTCGGGGATGAGGGCGACGGCTGCCACCAACCTGGATGGGGATGGAGCCATCTCTGTGTGGGCGTCGTCTGATGGTCAGGGTGCGCAGGACTGCGTCACGGGCGTCTACTAGCCGCAGCCAGATCCTGTGCTGAGTGAGGCGTCCCGCCGGCTGGAAACAGCCGGCGGGACATCCTGTTTTAAGGAGATACATAGGTTCCAACATGTCTGTCAGTTCTTCTTTCATCTCATCAGACCAATCAACATCTGCGACCTCGGTGAAGCTAGTCTATCCTTTAGTTTTTGCCACACTAATCGTACTCCTTGGCCTGTTGACCTATCTTCAACAAGATCTAGATCACCGTTCTGATCGAGTCGCAGAGAAAATAGAAGAGCTGTCACAACTCCCGCGTGGTGAGGCCCTGCGGCCAGCTCTGCTGGGTTACCACCATCTTGGGGCGGATATTCTCTGGCTCAGGACGCTCCAAGTTCTCGGTAAGAAAAAGAACTCTATAGACGAACACGTGTGGCTATACCACGCGATGGATGTGATCACCACCCTCGATCCCCTCTATGCCTATGTCTATTATGTGGGAGGAGTGGTATTGACTGATATGGCAAGCCGGGTTGATTTGAGCAATCAGCTGTTGGAGAAAGGCCACGCCGCGAATCCGAACGAATGGAATCTGCCTTTTCTGCTTGGGTACAACCACTATTTTGTACTTGGTGATCCGGCAATGGGGGCTGACTATATTGGTCGTGCAGCAAGGACTCCAGGTGGTCCAGGATTTCTGCCTGGATTGGCAACCAGGATGTATGCAGAGTCGGGAAATCCCGATGTGGCATTGGAGCTTCTTGAGGCAGTACGGAGAGAGAATCCCGATGTCGCCGCTCGCGAGAAACTGAAGGAACGAGCAAGTGAGGTTATGATCGAGAGAGATCTCAGGCGCCTTGATGCGGCGATTCAGCGCTATCAACAGACACAACACAAATATCCAAAAACGTTGTCGGACTTGATCTCGTCCGGCATACTGCCAGCAATTCCAGAAGAGCCGTTCGGAGGCGCGTATCTGCTAGATTCCGGAACGGGGCAGGTATCTAGCAGCAGTCATCCCAAACGGCTTAAAGTATTCAGGTTGGATAAGGGGTAAGGGTCTCGATATGCTTCCTGTCACTGACCACGTTGTCCAGATTGAAAACATCCGCAAAGTGTTTCGTGTCGGATTCTGGGGCAGGCGCGTCACGGCGGTCGATCAGCTGTCTTTGGATGTTCGCCGGGGTGAAGTCTTCGGTTTTCTTGGCCCTAACGGAGCCGGGAAGACGACCACGCTGAAGATGTTGATGGGGCTCATCTATCCCACGAGTGGGCAGGCCAAGATCTTTGGCCATCTGGTGGGCGATCCGGCTGCGAAAGCGAAGCTTGGATTTCTTCCGGAGTCGCCGTATTTCTATGACTACCTGACAAGCCGCGAGTTCCTCAACTTCTATGGCCATCTCTTTGGGCTATGGGGGGTAAGACTCAACAAGCGTGTGGATGAGTTGCTTGAGTTGGTGGGTATGTCTCATGCGAAAGACCTGCAACTCAGAAAATTCTCAAAAGGGATGTTGCAGCGGGTTGGAATCGCGCAAGCCTTGATCAATGATCCGGAGCTGGTCGTGCTGGATGAGCCGATGTCCGGGCTTGACCCGATCGGACGGAAGGAGGTGCGCGACCTCATCTTCCGTCTCAAGGAGTCCGGCAAGACAGTCATGTTCAGCTCGCACATTTTGCACGATGCCGAGTTACTCTGTGATCGAGTCGCCATGATCATGAAAGGCCGATTGGTGGCTTGTGGACAGGTATCTGAGTTGATCCAACAAGGAGCCACGCAAGAAGTGGAGATGGTTATCGATCGGCTCTCGCCGGAAGGTCTGGAGCATCTTCGTGTCTTGGCAACGAAGGTGGTGTTGAACGGGGAGCGAGTCATGGTCGTGTTGAGTAACCAGCGTCAGGTCGATGAGTCTCTTGAAGTTATTAGGGCGGCTCATGCCAAGCTGGTCTCGTTGACTCCTCATAAGGCGTCGCTGGAGGATCTGTTCATTCGTGAAGCCAACGGTGTGCAGTCACCTGTGGAGGCGCGCGTATGAAGGTCCTATCGATTGCGCTCAATACGTTCCGTGAAAACTTGCGCGACAAGTTGCTCTATAACCTGTTGGTGTTTGCGCTGCTGCTGATCGGGAGTTCGTTGCTGCTGATGCGGCTGACGCTGGGAGAGTTTCATCGCTTGTTGCTGGATGTGGGGCTTGGGAGTATCAATATTTTCGGGGTGCTGATCGCGATTTTTGTCGGAATTGGACTTGTCAACAAAGAGATCGAGAAGAAAACGATCTATACCATTGTGTCGAAACCCGTCGCGCGCTACCAGTTCCTGGTCGGGAAATACCTTGGTCTGACCCTGACTCTCTTGGTTAATACGCTGATTATGGCCGGGGGACTGTTACTGGTGCTCTTTGCGCAAGCTGTGCCGATTGAGAGCATGTTGTTCAAGGCGCTGGGGTTGATCTTTATGGAGTTCATGGTCATCACGGCGGTGGCCTTGTTGTATTCTACCTTCACGAGTGCGACGCTCAGCGCCATTTTCACGCTGGCCACCTACGTGATCGGCCACCTGACGGCGGATCTCAAGACTTTCGGAGAGAAGATGGATGAAGGGATGCGCGCGGTGGTCACGGGGCTCTATTATATTCTGCCGAATTTAGAGCGGTTCAATCTCAAGGGGAATGTCATTCACCATATTGAGGTGCCTGGAACGGACCTCTTGCTCATTGTGGTGTACGGGTTGACCTATGTCGCATTTCTACTGATGGCTGCGAGTCTCATCTTCCAGCGTCGTGATTTTCGCTAGCTCGCGGCCTGCCAGCTCCATTCTCTACTTGCAAAGACAGTGCGTCCAAGGTATTGATGGAGTAAACGTAGCCTGTGCATTGATGACCAACGCCAGGGATTTCGGGACGATTTGAATACATGAATATCCCTCTCCTCGACCTAAAAGCTCAGTTTCAACCTCTTCGCGCCGAGCTCATGGCGGCGGTCCAAACGGTCTGCGAGGAGCAGGGGTTTATCCTCGGCCCGCGCGTGGTGGCCTTTGAGGAGTCTCTGGCTAAGTATGTCGGCGCCCGCTACGCCATCGGCTGTGCCTCGGGAAGCGACGCGTTGCTGCTCTCGCTTATGGCGATGGGAGTGGGGCAAGGCGACGAAGTGATCACGGTTCCGTTTACGTTTTTTGCCACAGCTGGCGCCGTGTCTCGATTGGGCGCGAAGCCGGTTTTTATCGATATTCAGCCGGACACCTTCAACCTTGATCCAGCCCAGTTAGAACGGGTTGTGACGTCGCGGACTAAGGCAATCATTCCTGTTCATCTATTCGGGCAATGTGCCGATATGCCGGCCATCAATCAGATTGCTAAGGCAAAGAGGCTGCATGTCATCGAAGATGCCTGTCAGGCCATCGGAGCCGGACAGGGCGGTCAGCGCGCCGGGGTGTTGGGAGATACCGCCTGCTTCAGCTTTTTCCCTTCGAAGAACCTTGGCGGGTTCGGCGATGGCGGGATGATCACGACCAATGATCAGGGGCTCGCGGATGCGCTGGCCATGTTGCGTGTGCATGGGAGCCGGGTCCGCTATCTTCATGAAGCGGTCGGGATTAACAGCCGGTTGGATGCGTTACAAGCCGTCGTGCTCGATATCAAGCTCAAGTATCTCGATCAGTGGGCTGAAGGCCGCCGGCGCAATGCCGCCCGCTATGACCAGTTGTTTCGAGCGGCGGGTTTGCTGGATCGCGTGACATTGCCATCGACGAAGGCGGGCAATTTTCACGTCTACAATCAGTATACCGTGCGGGTCTCGAAGCGAGACGAACTTCGGGCTCATCTGAAGGAGAAGGGCGTCGGGACCGAGATCTATTACCCGCTCCCTATGCATTTGCAGCACTGTTATCAGGACCTTGGCTATCGGAAGGGGGCCTTCCCCTTATCCGAACGGGCGGCCGAAGAAGTGATGTCCCTTCCCATCTATGCCGAACTCAGCGATGCGCAACTGACCTACGTAGTTGAGATGGTTGCCGACTTCTTCAATCGCCAATAGGGCGTTTCTCGAGTTTCCCCACTCGCTGTCGTATTGTCCGCTGGTCAACGCTTGGCGGCTCTGTCCGTTGAGCCATATAATATTGGGCATCGATGGGTCTGTTGTAGATGTAGCGGGCAAGGGCAAGAGGGCGGTTCTCTCTCCAATATGACGACTCGTGGAAGATAGGAGATATTGATGAAATATATACTGATCCTCCTTGCGGCTCTGATTGGCCAGGGGCAAATGACAGTTGAAGCGAAGGAGCTGACACCGCGCGAGATCTATGAACAGGCCTCACCGGCAGTCGTCATGGTCATGGGCCATTCCGACAGCGGAAAGGGTGGCAGTGGAGGAACTGGCTCCATCATTCAGACCGACGGTATGGTGTTGACGAATGCGCATGTGGTCATTGAAGAGAAAACTGGAAAGCCCTATCCGCGACTTTCCGTGTTTTTGAAGCCGGCCCGCGTGAGCGGTGATACCAAAGCCGACCTGGCCCGCATGGTGCGCGCCAAACTGGTGGCCTATTCCGCTCAGTTGGATTTGGCGTTGCTCAAGCTTGAGGGCGTGGCTGCTCCGCTTCCGGTCATTGATCTGCGCGACTCGGACCGGACGAAAATCGGAGACCGCGTGATCGCGATCGGCCACCCTGAGCAGGGCGGGCTGTGGACCCTGACGACGGGAGTGATCAGCGCCGAAGTTGATAATTTCAACGGCGTAAAAGGGAAACATGTCTTCCAAACGGAAACCAGTTTGAACCGGGGGAACTCCGGCGGCCCTCTCGTCGATAGTGAAGGACATATGATTGGGGTCAATACGGCGATCGCCCGGGTGGCGCCTGACGGCATGCCGATCACCAGCATCAGCTTCTCGCTCAAGTCGTCTGTGGCCAGACAGTGGTTGCGTGAGCAGAGTGCGGTGGCTGGCCAGATGCCTGTTCCATCCATGTCGGCACCGACTCGTGCGGCGGCCGAGGCTCCGATGGTTCCGGCCCTGATGCAACAGCCCATCCCGGCTCCTCGTCCGGTTCCCAGCCAGACTCCGGCACCCAAGATGGCTGGGCCGGGAAACCAGGCAGTGCCAGTCCTGCCGCTCGCAACTCTCCCCTCGCCTCGTGCCTATAATTTTGACGAATTAGTCAATGATCGAAGCAAGGCTGAGGCCGATCTGGACGGTATGATTTCTGAGATGCGCGGGCGTATGAAGGAACGGTAGGAACTCCCGTCTTCGGGAGTACCCCCACTGAAGCAAGCAGTGTATGATGCGCCCACCTGCATGCTGACTGATCTCACAAGGTCGTTCCGAGTCCTGGTTATAGTCGCCGTCTTGATATGCCTCGCCGCCCGATCCGCGCCCGCTGCCTCGACGAACGATCTGTCGAAGCAAGAACTGACGGGACCCGTGAAGACCGCGGTGACCCGCCATCCCCAACTCCGTACCATCCATCATTACGACCGTGGCGGGCGCCTGACGAAGGTTGAACTCTTCCCCACACAAGAAACCGATTCGGTGCAGTATCACCTGTCCTATGATGACGCCGGTCGAGTGACGGAAGAGCAGACGATCAAGCCGGACGGCCATGTCCTGTACAAGAAGATGTACCGGTATGGGTTTGACGAGCAGGGCCGGCAAGTCGCCATGATTGCGGCAACCGACGATGGCGAGCTCGCCCATGCAGAATTCAACCAATATGACGAAGGTGGCGTTCTCACAGAGGACCTCGCGATTACCGGAAATGGGACCGTCGAGAAATCGCTCTATGATATCAGCGGGAAACTGGTCTATCTCGCACGATACTTTC
The DNA here is from genome assembly GCA_013140455.1 of Nitrospira sp. GTDB lineage: Bacteria > Nitrospirota > Nitrospiria > Nitrospirales > Nitrospiraceae > Nitrospira_D. The sequence goes on from JABFSU010000120.1 coordinate 10,111, forward strand.
AAGGGCGGCTGGTGCTGGAGTCGACGCATCATCACGGAGTGTTAGGTCGGCTCAAGGAAAGTCGTTTCTATTCAGGGGACGGGACGTTGATGCGGAAAGATGTCTATCGATACAACGACGCCGGTCTACGGGTCGAACAGCAGAGTGAGTTCTTTCGGAGTGCGCATCTCCGCAAGTCCGTCGTGACGTATGCGTTCGATACGGTGGGCAATTGGACGAAGGAAACGATCCAGCGGTGGACTGAGAAAAATGGAACGCTCTCGCTCCTGGAAACAGTGGTCAGCCGGGAACGCCAGATCACCTACTACTAACGCAATCGGGGCGGAACACGTTAGGTGTTCCGCCCCGATGTCACACGCACAAACTTCGATCTGCTAGCTGGTGACTGCTCCCTCTGAAGCCGACGAGACGTGTCGCGAGTATTTCCCCATGACTCCCGTCGTATATCGCGGCTTGGGATGTTTGACTTTCTTGAGGCGCGCTTTGATTTCTTTGTCCGTGAGCGCCACATCCAGTCGCCGTTTGGCGATATCGAAGGTAATCGTATCGCCGTTTTTCACCGCACCGATCGGGCCACCCTTGATCGCTTCCGGTGCCACATGGCCGGCCATCAGGCCGTGCGTTGCGCCGGAGAAGCGTCCGTCGGTCAGCAAGGCCACGGAATCCCCCAGCCCGGCTCCCACAATGGCCGCCGTCACACCCAGCATCTCGCGCATTCCCGGTCCGCCTGACGGACCTTCATAGCGGATCACGACCACATCACCGGCTTTGATTTTTCCTGCTTTGACGGAGGCGAAGGCGTCCTCTTCCCGCTCAAATACTTTCGCCGGGCCTTGGAACTTCATGATCGAGTGGCCGGCGACTTTCACCACGCAGCCTTCCGGTGCCAGGTTGCCCTTCAAGATCACCAGACCGCCCGTGGGCTTGATGGGATTTGAGAGCGGCCGCAACACCTGCTGCCCGGCTGTTTCCTTCGCATCAGCGGCTTCTTCGCCGATGGTGCGGCCGGATACGGTCGGTTGGTTCGGATGCAAGATGCCGGCATCCAGCAACCGCTTGGCGACAAGAGTGGTCCCGCCCGCGGCAAAGAGGTCTGCTGCGGTGAATCGACCGCCTGGTTTGAGATCCGCGAGGAGCGGAACTTTCCGGTTCAACTTGTCGAAATCGTCGATGGTCAACTTCACGCCCATCTCCCGGGCCACTGCCAGCAAGTGGAGCACGGCATTGGTCGATCCGCCGGTCGTCGCCACAGCGGCGATCGCATTCTCCAGTGATTTGCGGGTGATGATCTGCTTGGGGCGAAGATCCTTCTTCAGGAGCTCCATCACCATCTTGCCGCTTTCGAAGGCGACATCGTCTTTGTGCTGATCCATGGCCGGCACGCCGTTGCGGCCCATAGCCGACATACCCAGGAACTCAAACGCGATGGCCATGGTGTTGGCAGTGAACTGGCCGCCGCAAGCCCCTGGTCCGGGACAGGCATGGTCTTCGAGGTCTTTCAACTCGGCGTTCGTCATCTTGCCTGACGCGTGTTTGCCTACCGCTTCAAAGACATCCTGAATGGTCACATCGTGCCCTTGGAAATGGCCCGGCATGATCGACCCGCCGTACAGCATTAATGACGGGACGTTCAATCGTGCAAGCGCCATCACGGTGCCGGGAATGGTCTTGTCGCAACCGGACAGAGCGACGACCGCATCGAATAGGTGGCCGCGGGCCACCAGTTCAATCGAGTCAGCGATGACTTCGCGGCTGATCAGCGAAGCTTTCATCCCTTCGGTGCCCATCGAAATACCGTCGGAGACGGCAATCGTGTTGTACTCGATCGGCGTCCCGCCGGCGGCGCGGATGCCGGCTTTGACTCGCTCCGACAACCGCCGGAGGTGAAAATTGCAGGGCATGACCTCGATCCAGGTATTGGCCACTCCGACGATCGGCTTGGACAGGTCCTCGTCGGTAAATCCGACGGCTTTGAGCATGGCTCGCGCCGGCGCCCGGCCTGGACCAACGAGGAGATCGTGACTCTTGAGCTTCAATTCCTTGGGCATGGTGCTGTTACTTTCCTTTCTTCCCCTCTTTCTTCTTCTCGTCCTTCTTGTCTTTGGCTTCTGTCCCAATCACGTCTCCGGTCACGGCGTCGATACAGACTTCTGTGACTTTCCCGTCCGCGCCGAGCACTTCCACTTCCCAGGTGGTTTTGCCGTGCTTCTTTTCAAGCTCCGCCTCGACGACCGTGCCGGGCACTTTCTCCACTGCGGTTTTCACCGCCTGCTCGATCGTGATCTTGGCTTCTTTGGCCAGGGTGGCAATATCGCCTTCCTCGCCCTTCTTCTTGTCGCTCCAGGCGGGAGTCCCGAGTGCCAGCACTGCTCCAACTGCGAGCGTGAGGATAAGCGTGAAAGATTTCATAGGTCACCTCCTTCAAAAATAGGTTATTGCACTGACATGTTGCCGGGAGCCGACGGGGTTCCGGCGCCTTTGTGGGGATTGGCTCCACCGTGGGGATTCACCGCACCACCGCTATGGGGCGTGCCATGTCCCCTGCCGGCGCCTTTGTGTTCTTGCATCACTTTATCGTGCTCGGCCTTTTCTTTGGCGCGCTGTTCAGGAGTCAACCGGCCCAGGACCTCGCGCTTGGTCTTGATAGAGGTTAAGCGCAGGCCGACCTGCATATCTTCACTCTGTTTCAGCTTGGCTTCGATGGCTCCGAGATCGGACTTTTCGTCGTCGGTCAGCGCCTTCAGCTCGCGTTCCGCGACCTGGATATCCGCTTCCGCTTTGATCCGGGTCTTGTCCAGATTGAGTTGGATGTCCTTCAGTTTGGCGACTTGGTCAGCCGTGAGGCCGATGTCTTTTTCGTGTTTGAGGAGATGGCGGATCAAGTGGCCGGTGCTGCTGTGCATCATGCCGCCCATGCCATGCCCACCCATGGCGCTGTGTCCGCCGCCGGCATGTCCTTCCTTGCCGTACCCTTCGGCCCAGGCGCCGGACGTACCCAGCATCAGGCTTACCACGGCCGTGAGAGTCAAAGTCATGATTGCTGCACGGGATCGTTGCATGTGTCCTCCTTCGGTTAAACTCGCGTGTAATGACGATGAAGATTGCGCTATTGCTGTAACAGCCCGCCTTCGCCCTTGAGTCCGTTAAACAAGAACTGCACGGCGAGGGCAGCCAGCAACAGCCCCATGAGGCGCGTCATAATTTTTTCAGCCATCGGGGTCAGCCATTTGGCTCCCTTCGCACCGAGCGCCAGGATAATGTAGCTTGCCAGACCGACTACCGCAAGGCAAGCGAGCAAGATGCCGCGTTGAGCCCACCCGGCTGCTTGGGCGTCCAGCAGGATGACGGTCGAAATGGCCGCAGGCCCAGCCAGCATGGGGATTGCCAGGGGGGTGATGGCGATATCGTCCTTTCCGCTGGCTTCCGCTGTTTCTGCGGCGGTTTCCATGACCGGTGAACGCTGGGCGCGGAGCATGTCCAACGCCACCAGGAGCAGCACTAGCGCTCCGGCGACCTGCACGGCGGGGAGGGTAATGCCCAATAAGTGAAAGAGTGATTGCCCGACCAGCGCAAAGCCGGCCAGTACCGCGACCATCACCAGGCAGGCAACGCGGGCCATGCGCAGGCGCTGCTGTACCGTATCGCGCGGGGTCATGGCGAGAAAAGCCGGCACTGTTGCGAGCGGATCAACGATCACGAACAGAGAGCTGAAGGCGAGCAGAGCGTATTCGGCGAGCGGCATGCAGGGACCTGTATCAGGAACGGTGGAGAAGACTAGCTTCGTTGGGCGGCGGCCAGTAACTCCGCGCGCGGATCGCCCGTCCGCAAGTGGCTCAGTTGTTCGTACAGCTTTTGTTCCCCCTCAGTCAAAGGGGACGGCAAGACAATCTGCAGCGTGAGGAACAGGTCGCCATGGCCTCCGGCCGCAGTCGGGAGCCCTTTCCCCTTCAAGCGTAGTTTGCCTTCGGCACGGCTTCCGGCGGGAATTTTCACACGGACCGGCTCGGTCAATGTGGGCGCCATGACTTCGGCGCCGAGGGCGGCTTCCCATGGCCACACCGGCAGATTGGCATGCAGATCACTGCCTTGCTGCCGAAAGACCTTGTCCGGCATGAGAGTGACGTGCAGGTAAAGATCGCCGCGCCGGCCGCCGTTCATGCCGAGCTGGCCTTTTCCCGGCACGCGGACTCTCGTCCCGTTCTGGACGCCTGCGGGAATTTTGACCTCGATGGAATTGGATTCCATCCGATGGCCTGATCCCAGACAAGCCTGGCAAGGCCGGTTCTTTACCGCGCCGCTTCCGCGGCAGGTGGAGCAGGGGACCGGCTCCATGAGGTTGATCCGTTTGGTGACGCCGATCAGGACTTCCCGGAGAGACAGATCGACTTCCGTTTCAAGATCTTCTCCGGATGCCGAGAATTCATGCTGGCCGGCTGCTCGTCCGCGGCCTCCGAAGAGGTTCTCAAAGATATCGGAAAATCCCTCGCCGCTAAATGAGTGAGTCTGGCCACGGCCTTGAGCTCCGGCGGCCTGGCGGGCTCGTTCATAGGCCTCGGCCTGCTCCCATTGGGCGCCGTGTTGATCGTACTTTTTGCGCTTGTCAGGATCGGAGAGGACCTCATGCGCCTCATTCATCTCTTTGAATTTCTTCTCCATCTCGGCTTTCTTGCCGCCACTGTGCATATCGGGATGGAACTGGCGGGCGAGACGGCGATAGGCCTTTTTGATCTCATCGGCCGAAGCCGTGCGCGGGATGCCGAGAACCTGATAGTAGTCGCGACCAGAGTTTGCCATGGTCCAGTGCTTTCGTGTCGAGTGTTCTGAAAGAAGAGATAATTCTACAGCTTACGGGGTCAATCCCCGCTTTGCAAGGGAGGACCCGTCCTATACGGCTCTGGCGTGCAACGATCGTGATCAGATCCGGGCTCTTTTAGGGGGAGCTAATCCAGGGCAGTGTGACATAGAGGAGGACTCACGGGAGAACTCGGACCGTGTCGCAGTGCAGGACGAGTCAACGTTGCCGGAATCGAGACGCTAAGGGATTTCATTGAGTAAAGGCGTGATCACGATATTGCGGAAGGATACACGACCATGATCTCCCTGCAGCATGATGGGGCCTGGTCGGCCTTCATCACTGTCAAGGGCGGCACCCGTGGGTCCTGGAATTTGTTCGTTGGCAATCACGACGTGATTATTCAGCCGTACGGTCACCTCTCTCCCGATGAGAGTGACCTCAAGGGTTTGCCATTCGCCTGGTTTCTTTCCGGCCGACAGGATCGGAGCGATATGCCCAAAGATGGCGCCGGTCGAGCGAGGGCTAGGCTGCCCGTTCCCATCGTTGGCGATTTGAACCTCGTATCGGCCTCGAAGGTACACTCCGCTCCCGCCTTCGTCATCCAGCCGAAATTCTAGACGGAGATGAAAATTCATGAAGTCGACGTTCGATTTCAGATCAGCGCAGGATTGATCGTTGAATAAGATGCCCTCTTCGGTATGCCAACAATAGGGCGAGGATCCGTTACGCAAGGTCCACCCGGAGAGGGTGTGGCCGGTAAAAATGTCCAAAGGCGGTCCTTTCCGCAGCGCGGTAGGTGTCCGCAAATCCGGCGCACGAACTCCGATCCATCTAATGGATGAACTGTGGTCCGTTGCCGTTCCAGATAGGCTGTCTTCTGCATATCTGGCGGTGAAGTGTAGCCGTTTCCCCATGAACGGGTGAGAGAACGTCAGAACGTTTTCTGCGATCGAAACGTCCTCCAGGGGCTCAGCCCCGCCGAAAATCCATACCAGCTGACCGCTCTTGTTCTTGCTTACATGAGGCTTAATTTCCAGCCAGGCAGAAGCATAGCCATCCACTTCGAGAAGGGTGAGGTTCCAACGGCCGATGAAATCAGATTCGGCAGCGAAGACAGATTGAGTGAAAATGGCGATAGCTACAAAGAGCGATAGGGGAAGGACAACAGAAAGCAGAAGGGTCGGACTCTTTCTCTGGATCGGGTTTCCCAGCATGGGATCATAGTAAGGAATTAGGCTTGCCGTGGCGTTGTCTCTTTCGTGCGCCGTCTCACCTCTAGGGCCGTGAGGCTGGAGAAATGTTGCGGACCTCTTGGATTGACTCACGTACTGCGGGAAGGAGCGCCTTAGCTTGAATCAGGTACCCCATCTTATTGGCGTGTCCATCGTACGGTAAATGATAGAGTTCTTCCTTGGTCAGCCCGGTTTCTCGGAAGGAAGGGAGGAGCGAAACCGTGGTAATTCCCATATTTCTGGCCAAGGTTTCAGCCCGGCTGAGTTGAACGCGACTCCGATCGTCCGTAAATGTGTCGGCTCCGATCCGTTGATGTGTCGGATAGCCATTGAAGATAAAGCGGACATTTCTGCTGGATAGAGACTGAAGCATTATCTCTAGGAGCCTGTCCGAGTAATCCCGCATTTTTGTGTGGACAGACGCATGGCACTATGGTTTTTAGGGCGCATGAGCAAACTATTTAAAACGTGGTCCGTCGATCAGCTGATGTTGTTGCCCCCCTCGATTCAAGAACTGGTGCCGGCAGGGCATCTGGCCCACTTCGTCCGGGACACGGTCCGGGATTCGCTGGACCTCTCCGCGATCCTGAAGACCTATACGGAGGAGCGCGGCTTCCCGCCGTACCACCCGATCATGATGACGGCGCTGTTGTTGTATGCGTACTGCCAAGGGCTCTACGCGTCGCGGCGGATTGCGAAGGCCTGCGAGGAGCGAGTGGACTTCATGGCGCTGACCGCGCTGCAGCGCCCGGACTTTCGCACGATCAGCGATTTTCGGAAGCGGCATCTGACGGCGCTGGGCGGGCTGTTCACGCAAGTGCTCAAGCTGTGTCAGGCCGCGGGGTTGGTGCAGCTGGGGCATGTGGCCCTCGACGGCACCAAGCTCAAGGCCAACGCCTCGAAGCACAAGGCGATGAGCTATGGCCGCATGCAGAAGACTGAAGCCGAGTTGGCGGCGACGGTGCAGGGATGGCTGCAGAAGGCGGAGACGCTCGATGCGCGAGAGGATGCCGAGGTGGGGCGGGACCGTCGAGGCGACGAACTGCCAACGTGGGTGGCCGACAAACAGGCGCGGCTGGACAAGATCCGGCAGGCCAAAGCGGCGCTGGAAGCCGACGCGAAGGCGGAGGCCACACACCCGTCCCCCGTGGCGGCTTCGCCCCAGCGGGGCCGACCGCCGACCCGGCCACCCGGCGTTCCACACGAGAAGGCGCAGCGTAATTTTACGGATCCCGAGAGTCGGATCATGAAGACCGCGGAGGGTGTTGTGCAAGGGTACAACGCGCAGGCTGCCGTGGATGCCGCCAGTCAGATTATCGTGGCCCAGCACGTGACCCCTGCGCCCAATGACCAGCAGCAACTCGTGTCCCTGCTGGCGCAGATCAAGGCGAACACCGGGCGACAGGCTCGCGAGGTATCGGCCGATGCCGGCTACTGCTCGGAAGCCAATCTGCGGGAATTGCGGCGGCGGCATATCTCGGGCTACGTGGCCACCGGCCGGCAACACCATGGACAGGCCGCGGCCACCGGACATTGTCCGGCCCCAGCTGGGGCTCGTACCCGGGCCATGCGCCTGAAGCTCCGGCGCGGCGGCTATCGGAGTCGGTATCGATTGCGCAAGCAGACGGTGGAGCCCGTCTTCGGACAGATCAAACAGGCTCGCGGATTTCGGCAAGTGTTGTTGCGCGGGCTCTCGAACGTGGCGCAGGAGTGGAGCCTGGTGTGTCTGGCCCACAACTTCTTGAAGTTGGCGAAGGCGCTCGCCTGAGGGGGGCGCCACGGCCCGACCGTGTCGGCATGTCATCTGGGTTCTCCTCGTCTCTTGGCTCTCACGGACTCCCCCCGCTACGAAATCGGCTAGTCCATCAGAAGGCCGCCGTCAATCGCAGCTCAGACAATTACTCGGACAGGCTCCTAGGTGATGTGAGTAGTTTGCCCATAGCTGTTCATGCCGGGTTTCCGAGTCCTCAGGACTTGAAATGAGTACACCGGTTGATACATGGGGCGCCGAGTAGGTATTCCATGTCGCTCTGACTTTTAAGAAGTAATTGAAGAGGGCCGTGTCTCGAACGAGTTCATAGACGGTTTTCAGCCCTGTCCGCCCCTTGACGCGTCGGTTCTCCGCAAGGGCCGCGAATTGAGAGGGCTCCGCTTCCAAGTCGGTAATATCATTTTCGCTGAATGTGAGAATAACGATGTCCGGCGCGAGGCTGAGGCCCCGTTGAAGTATCTCTACTTGATCCACGATGGTTGTGCCGGGTACTCCCCCATTGATGACCTCGACGGAAATTCCTTCTTGCTGCAGCATCCGTTCCAGATTTGCGGAGAGCGTTTCTTCATCATTCACAAACTGACCGAATGTTCCGGAATCCCCGAGGCAGAGGATTCGAACAACGTGAGGAGGCCTGATTCGTTGAAATTCTGGCCCACGATAGCCGAGCGAGTTGATGGTCGCATGGTAATGAAGTTTGGGATGAGGTGTCTCCTCTACTGATTGGTTCGGTTCGAACATGCCCGGCACCCGCACAAAGTCCGCGTTTGAGATGGCGTGGATACTGGCGGTGGAGATGTGGCCTGAGATTCTCAATGCCAGTTCAGAAGCTACGGCCGTGACGGCGAGGAGGAGACCTGCAAAGCAAATCACTAGGAATGTTTTTCTGGCGCGCATTGAGACCTTCCTAATTTGTGGTGAGGAGCATGAGCTCTCCCCGACGGAACGTACAACGCAGTTCGGTATCAGGCGGTCTGCGCTGAAGGGCTATGCTCCTAGTGCCTTAAAAGATTTCTGGCCTTGGCCAGAGCCCTCCGAGGATAATAGAGGGCTTGGTTTATCTGTAGTGAGGATCCTAGAAGGGATCGGCTGATCCCTTCTAGGAATACATGGCGACGCCGGCGTTCGAAGCCGTGCTGATAGTTTCTCTTGTCGCCAAATCCCAAGACCCGTTGTCCTTCCGGTGTGAGGTTTCCCAGAAAAGCCGCATTGAGGAGGAGAGGGTGGTACCGATAATACTCAATGTCCTCTTGCTGGAGCGGGATACTGGGGTCGTGATAATTCAGGAACACCGCTTGTCGGGGCTCTAAGACGGGAGTGGCCTGCCGGTGGATTCCAGAGGTGTCAAACAGGACAGCCGAGCCGGCAGTCCCCGGAACTTCCATGATCCGCTCTCTAGGAACTTGTGAGAGCTCATGACTCTGAACAAGCCGGGGGTGTTGTTTGCGGTGGCTCCCCTTGATGTAGGTGAACGCGCCTGAGCGAACATCGGTCAGGTAAATGGCAAGCTTCACTTCTCTGGGTATTGTGGAGACGGTGTGTTGATCATACCAGGCATCGCCGTGCCATCCGTGAAAGTTTTTCTTGGTCGGGAGAGATAACCACCCCTTTGCTTCGACAAGCTGGAACTGAGGACCGATATATTCCTGGAGCACTTGGAGGACAAGCGGGTGCAGGGCGACGTCGAGAAATCCTTGGTCCAGAATAAGCACATCCTGGATCATGTGGCGATACATCTCGGTACGTTCATACCCTATCGTGTCGTTCCATGCCATGTGCCGCAAGCGAGCTTCAAAGGCCTGTTGCATTCCCCGTAGTTGAGGGCCCGCGACAAATTCAGGGAGTATCACAATGCCGTCACGGTCAAGTTGGTTCGTTAGATCATGCGCCATCACCGCACCTCAAGGCATGTTGTATGGTAAATAGCGACAGCGTCGGAGATCCGTGATTCATGGGAAAACTGTGAGACAGCCAGGGCTCTGGCCTTCACTTGCATCTCTTCCCGTTCGGTCTCTGATGAATAGAGCCGGCAAATATGGGCTGCGAGTGCCACATGATCTCCTGCTGGAACCAGCGATCCGGTTTGGCCAGGCTGAATAAATTCAGGGATGCCTCCGACCGCACTTCCGATCACTGGCAGACCGCAAGCCATCGCTTCAAGGATAACAAGGCCTGCCGCTTCTTTCCATAAGGAAGGGCAAACGAAACAGTCAGCGGCCTGCATGAACGGACTCACTTCAGCTTGCAGGCCGCAGAACCTGATTCGGTCACGGACCCCGAGAGATTCGGCTGTGCGCTCAAGAGCCATTCGTTCCGGCCCGTCTCCGACAATCCAAAGTACAACATTGGATGGCAGGTCCTTGAGAGCTTGGATGGCAACATGCACGCCTTTTTCCCGGATGAGGTGTGCCACGACGAGGACTATAAACACTTTCTCAACCCCTTGGGAACATCGCATCGTTGAACGTGTGGCTTTGTCGGGCTGGAAACGGCCTGTATTGACGAAGTGGTGATATCTGCCAAGGTTAGGCCAAATAGCTTGTCGCTCTAACTCCTCTAAGACATAGTCGCTGACAGCAAGAACTTTGGAGTAGCCTCCAAGCATCAGTTTCTTGCATGCGCTTGAGAGCGCATGACGGGTGCGACGAAAAGAGGTTGGTCTGGAGTTGTGATCAGTAAGGTAATGCCGCAACCTGGGTCGTATGACACGCAAGACGGCCGCGTATCCGTTGAGGGGATGGTAGAGATTCCAATGGACCACGTCAATGCGATGCTGGTCGATCAAATGCAACAGCTTGCGAAGAGTAAGGATGTTGAATCGTCCGAGTGGCAACGATGTCGCTGCCAGTCCTGCAACCCTGTACCGCTGTTCTTCCTTCTTCGGAAGCGCTGCGACAAAAACAGGTATGAAGACCCCTCCCTCTTTAGCAATGGCTTGGCTTGTAAGGAAGATCTGCTCCTCCAGCGATCCATATTTGCTTGAAGGATCGAGGTTCACTGCATATAGGACGCGCTCGAACATAACCAGACCTGCCTTGTGGTGCCAGTGGGTGATGTAAGTGCTTCTGCCAGCGAGTCCGATATCATCACACTTTCTGAAGAGTTGCCACACACCAAAAGAGGGGGGCTGTCCCAGCATACTACGATTCATTCACGGTAAGTGTTCAATTTTGTAGAGGATACCTTGCGGGAGCTGGAGCAGCTGTTCGGAAGGCGTAGAGGGCCGCGTTCAGGAAGGGAAATAAATCAGAACCTTTGATAAGTCAGGCCAATAAAGGGGAGTCCGAAATTGAGTCCCGAATTGGGGGAGCGAGTTCCTGCGTTGGAGATGTGCATGATGCGATAACCCGCTTGAACGGCCCATCCAGGCATAAAGTAGTACGCGCCGCCGACGCCGCCCCACACGAGAAAATTGAACTGTCCCGGCTGTTCAGGAATCCGGCCGCCCAGATCTGTCCACACCGGTCCTGCGCCTCCTTCGATGAAGGGGCGCAGCCGTCCAAACGCCGTAGAGGTGTAGACCATTTTCGGAGTAAGCCCGATCCCATAGGCGGTAATCGGACTATGAGTATGGAAGGCGACGAGTTCTGCGCCGAGAGCCAGTTCGCCTTGGTACCAGCTCGAACCGATGGGTTCCGTGAGTGTCACCATCCACGAAGGCATGATGGTTTCTCCGAACAGCTTTGACGTTTGGCTAATCCCAACACGCAGGGGAAAGAATGGGCCGGTTGTGAACCCTATAGTTTGAGTGCCGATCGGTGTTGATGCGGGCTCATCAGTCGCGGCGGCGACTGAGAAGGGCAGGAGGTGCGCGGTGAGGAGCAGTGGCAGGGCAAGACTGAGGATGTGAATCAAAGAAGATCGTTGGATCATGAGTATATAAATCGTAAAGAATTTATGAGGCAGAATGGACTTTGGCTCGTGCCATCATCTTGCAGTAGGAGCAGACTTCGGCGGTGGTCGGTTGCTGACAGACGGAGCAGGGGTGCAGCATGGCCTGGTCTTTCTCGGCCATCGTGGTCGGGGAGGCTTGCGGTTTGCGCTGTTTATCGAGAAATCCGCAATAGAAGGCCTGCTTGGTGCCGGGTGACTCCGTTTCGAGCCGGTTCAACACCTCCTTGTAGAGCAGCGTCCGGGCGCCTTTCGCCATCGGGCATTCTTCGACGATGTAGTCGATCCGGTTCAAGACCGAGTAGGCGGCTAATTCGCGCTCGGACAGGCGAAAGAGCGGTTTCACTTTCTTGGCGAACCCGTCGAGCGAAGCCGGCAGGTTGGGGGACTGCTTGTCCAAATACTCTTCCTGCCAGCGGAGCACGTTGCCCAGCAGACGGGCCGCTTCATCGTCGAGATTGTGGCCTGTCGCCATCACATCGTATTTATGTTCCAGCGCCACGCGATTGAACTGGTAGCGTTTGATGGTTCCACATGTACTACAGGTCGGGCGGTGAATCAGCATGGCCAGTTCCCGAATACCGGCGCCGGCTTCCTGCTCGACGGTGTGGACGTGCAGGGCCGCGCCATGCGGGGCGGCTACGGTTTCAGAAAACTTGACCACTTTGGCATGGGACACTTCCGAATAGCCGCCGATGCCGAGGTTCACGTACAGCGCGTCGGCCTTGTAGCCCATCTTGAGGAGCACATCCCAGAGCGCCAGGCTGTCTTTCCCGCCCGACACGGCCACAAGGATGCGATCATCCTTCCCGAACATTTTTTCAGACTTAATGGCCCTGCCGACCTGGTCATGCACATAGTAGTTGAAGCAGTCTTTGCAGAAGGCGGCATTGTGGCGCGGCAGATCGATCACCGCTCTGGTTTTGCATTTCGTGCAGTTCATTGAAGGATCGTAAAGTAAGAGAATTGGGCCGATCTTATCGGAGATATGACCCCGCCGGCCTTTACGTGTTGATGCGTCTGGATTTGCATGGAGGCCGATGATACGGCTGGCTGTGCGCTGATTGCAAATCAGCTCCTACCGGGGATTTCTCTGTGCTTCCCCTGCGCCGTCCGGCGACTTCGTCAGAAAGGCTGGCAGAAGGGATGATTCCGGCATTATTCCGCTCAAGCCCGCTATGGTCTCTCCTGGATATCTGTCAGCGCTTTCAGAATATCCGCCGGACGCGGAGGGCAGCCGGGAATGCGGACATCGACCGGAATATGCCGGTCGACCGGCCCGGTCACCGCATAGCTCCCTTTGAAGGCGCCGCAGTTGATAGCGCAGTCGCCCAGCGCAATCACCAGTTTCGGATCAGGTGTCTGTTTATAGACATCCTTCAAGGCGCGCTCCATGTTGACGGTGACCGGTCCTGTGACGACCAGGGCGTCCGCATGGCGCGGCGAGGCTGCGATGTGGATACCGAACCGTTCGACGTCATAGACCGGATTGGTCAAGGCGTTCATCTCCATCTCACAGGCATTGCAGGAACCGGTGTCGACTTCGCGAATGGCCAGCGACCGATTGAAGGCGGAGGCTTTCTTACGCACCTCCGGCGCCGGTGGTTCGGAGGGCTGTATGGCGGGAGGGTGCCGGCCCGTCACCACCCCGGTCTTGAGGCTTTTTTTAAGAATACGAAACATGGGCCTCCTTTCGTCAGCGGGTACGAGGCTAGAGGCACGAGGCTATGGGGGGACGCTTTCCACTTCTTGCCCCTAGCACCGCGCCGCTCGCCCGCTTCATAGGTCATTTCCGGCATACGAGAGATTGAAACTTTTATTGATCAGCGGAAAGTCAGGGATGATATTTCCGATGACGGCCCACTGAATCGCGGGCCAATTCACAAAGGACGGGTCACGGACTTTACAGCGCTGAATGGTTCCGTTTTCCCCTGCCGTCACCATGTATAGAATTTCACCGCGCCAGCCTTCAACGGCTGACAAGGCCCATTCACCGGTTTGTGCCACGCGACTGGGTTCGCCGGCGACCGGCCCTTGCGGAATCTTCAGGCGAACCTCTCTGACCAGCCGCATGGACTCGTGGATCTCATCCATGCGAACACGCATCCGCGCCCGCACATCGCCATATCGATAGTTCACCACCTTGACGGGAAGTTCGTCGTAGGCGGCAAAGGGCCGATCGCGCCGGAGGTCTTGATCGAGGCCCGACGCCCGTCCGACGACTCCCACCACCGCATGATCCCAGGCTGTGCGTTCGGTCAGGACACCGGTGGTCTCCAGACGGTCTATCAGGGAGGCGTTGTGGGCGATGATCGATTCCAGTTCCGAGAAGTCCTGTTCGATGCGGTCCATTTCAGCGACAATCTCGGCCAATTGTGCCGCCGTGAGATCGATGGCGACTCCACCCACCCTGGTGACTCCACGGAGAAATCGTGAGCCGGTCAGCCGGTCGTTGAGCTGCATGATCTGCTCTTTCATCCGGCTGCAATGGGCATGGGGCAAGGCATAGGCGGTATCGTTACAGATGGCGCCCACATCGCCGAGATGGTTGTGGAGTCGCTCCAATTCGAGAAACAGGCTCCGGAGGTATCGTCCACGGCGTGGCACCTCGAGATGGAGTAGTGATTCGACCGCCTGGCAGTAGGCGAGGCTATGGCCGATGGTCGTATCACCGGATACCCGTTCGGCTAAGGGAACTGCTGCGGTCAATGTTTGTTGCTCGAACAGCTTCTCCACGCCGCGATGTGTCCAGAAATGATGCAGCTCGAGTTGCATGATGGGTTCACCAGCCACGGAAAATCGAAAATGGCCCGGTTCGATGATCCCGGCATGGATCGGCCCCACCGGTACTTCAAACACCCCTTCCCCCTCAATGCGGCGGAAGTGATGTTCGCCTTGCTGCCGACCCAATACGTGGTCCCAGAGGAAGTCTTTTTTGAGCGGGTGGGTGCCTTTGGGCCAATGTTCGTGCCGAACCAAACGTCGCAAGTCCGGGTGCCCCTGTGGAATCAATCCGAACATGTCGCGAATCTCTCGCTCATACCACTGTGCGGCATGAATGTGCGGCGTGATGGAGGGGAATAACCGGTCGTTTCCCGCAAGTTCAGCGGATAACAGCATCCAGCGGTGGGAGGGCTCCAGGGTGAACAGGTAGTGCAATCCATAGGTGTTGCGTGTGGGGCGATTGTCGACAGCCCATAAGAGCGTGAGCCTGCCATGCAAGCCCGGTTGGGTATGGAGGTACCGGGTGATCGCCGGCAGGAGATCTTTGGAGACGAGAAAATGAGAGAATTCCTTCTGCACCTCGTCCTTTTGTACGATGGACGGGAACGCGGCTTTGAGTACTTCGTCGCAGGACCTCGACTCTGCCATGGTAGCTATCCCCCTAGTGAACCAGGATGATTCGCGTCGCTTCTTCCAATAGTTGCCGGATGGGCTGAGGGAGGAAGAACCCAAATCCCACCAACGCCGCAGCGAGCACGATGATCGGCAGATGGCCCAAGGTCCAGGCTTCTCCCCGGACGATTCCCTCAGGCGGGGTGCCCCAGACCATATTGGTGATGCGATAGAGCAAGCCACTGAATGCAAGTACGGAGCAGAGCAGAAACAGTCCAGTGAGGCTCAGGCTGGTGAATCGGTTCGAGAAGGCAACGGTCACCATCCCGCCGCTGTTGCTCAACCATTGTCCCGGAATCCCTTGTGCAGCCAGGGCTGTGACGATTTGCACCTCGCTGACAAATGAGGCGAAGGGAGGAAGGGCCGATAAGGCCAGTCCCGCGATCATCAAGGCCATGGCGGTCCAGGGCTGCGCAATGGCCAGCCCCTGCACCTGACCGATCTCCACCGTGTGAAAGCGACGGTGAATGTTGCCTGCGGCAAAAAACGCCATCGACTTGGCGAATGCATGATTCAGCAAATGAAACAGCCCACCGAAGGCTCCCAGCGGACCCCCGACCCCGAAGCCGATCATGGCGATCCCCATATGCTCGATGCTGGAGTAGGCGAACAGCCGTTTATAGTTGTGCTGAATGAGGATGAAAAACGCGGCCGTCACAAACGAGGCAAACCCGAGCAAGGCTAGCAGTCCGCCGGTGAAGGCAGGGGAGACGGCGTGGTCGACAATCATCTTCATGCGGAGAATGGCATAGACTGCGACAATTTCGAGCACACCGGCCAGCATCGCCGCTACCGGAGCCGGCGCCTCGGTATAAGCCTCCGGCAGCCAGCTATGCATGGGCACGAGTCCCACCTTGGTGCCATAGCCCACTAGGATGAAAATGAAGGCCAACTTCAATACATGCGGATTTAACTGGTCGGCCACAGGCAGCAACTGTGTCACGTTCAGCGCTTCGCTGACGTCCCCCAGCACATGCAGCGAGGAATAATAGGTGAGCACCACGCCGAAGAGTGCGAGGGAAATTCCGACCGAACACAAAATGAGGTACTTCCATCCGGCTTCCAGGGACTCTCGCCGTCGCCAGAAGGCAATCAGGAAGGTTGTGGCGAGCGTCGTCGCCTCGATGGCCACCCATTGCACCCCGACACTGTTTGCGACGGTCGCAATGACCATCGCCAGCAGGAACATGTGAAAGAGGAAAAAAAAGAGGTTGAGCCTCGTGGGGGCGATCACTCCTCGCGCCACCTGGTCGTCCATGTAGGAACGCATGTAGAACGAACAGGCCAGCCCGACCGCCCCGATGATGAAGAGAATGAACACCGACAAGGCGTCGAGATAGACCAACTGTCCCAGCGCCGTGAACGGGCCATCCTTCAATACGGTCCTGGTGATCATGATTTCTGCCCCCACGAGCAAACTCATACTCGTGAGGTTGATCGCGTGGAGGAGCGAAGACCGATGAATAAGCAAGCTCAACCCCCCCGCGAGCAGCGGGGAGATCAACAACACAAGGACTTCGATTATCACAATAAACCCTTCACTTATTCCTTCAGTACGGTGAGGTGGTTGGTGTCGACATTGTCGAACGCGTCTTGCAAACGATTCGTATAGATTCCCGCAATTAACGCCGCGATGAGCACGTCGAAGAACACTCCCAGTTCCACGATTAAGGGCATCCCGTAGGTGGCGGCGGTGGCTCCCAAAAATAAGCCGTTCTCCATGACCAGAAAGCCCACCAGCTGCGTGACGGCCTTTTGCCTGGCAATCATCGTGAAAAATCCGATGAGTACGATGGCCAGGGCGATGGCCAGAGAATCGCGCGTGAGCAGAAAGCCCAGCGGAATGATGGGCTGCGTGATGAAGAAGGCCAGCATCACCAGCGCGCCGCAGATCAGCAGGCCGGCCGGTACGTTGACGTTCATCACCAATTCTCGCTTGACGTTCAGACGCTCGATGACTTTCTTGAGCACCCTCGGGATGATGACCACTTTGATCACGCCGGTCAGCGCCGCCGCGATGTAGATGTGATGGTTTCCGGTCAGGAAGGCCACCACCGCTGCCGTTAGGACGAGAAAGGCCGACTGCAGCGCAAACAAGTCGACGCAGGCGGAGAGCCGCCGCTGTGCCACGATGGCGAAACAGGTGAGCAAAAGTAAGGCTGAGCACAAGTCAACGAGCTGCGATCCGGTGTGGGGAGAAATCTGCATCGGCTCAGCTCCGAAGAATGTAAAAGAACAGCAGTCCGAGCAACGCCAGGATAAAGGCGACGCCCAGGAGATCCGTCACGCGGAACAGCCGCAATTTTGCGAACATGCACTCGAGGACCCCGATCAGCACCGCAAGCCCTGCGATTTTCACCGCGTAGACCAGGAGCCCGATCCCCATCGCGGTCGGCGCCAGCGTGGTCGCGATGCCCCAGGGCGCGAAGACGTTGGCGATCAGCGAGAGAAATACGGCCAACTTCAGGCCGGCGGCCCATTCGATTAAGGCGAGATAGCGGCCCGAGTATTCTAGGACCATCGCCTCATGGATCATGGTCAGTTCCAGATGCGTGGCCGGATTGTCGACCGGCACCCGCCCGGTCTCGGCGAGCGCTACGATGAACAGGGCTGCCAGTGCCATCAGATGCGGGGATGGATCGGTCGCGATCCCTTCCAACAACGCGGTCTTATGGACAATGGTGCTGAGATTGGTGGAGCCGGCGGTCAGTGCGATGGCAAAGATGGAGAGGATCATGGCCGGTTCTGTCAGCGACGCGACGATCGCTTCACGGCTGCTGCCCATCCCGCCGAACGCGGATCCGGCATCGAGTCCTGCGAGGATCAGAAAAAATGTTCCCAGTGCCAGGAGATACACGAGCGCGATGATGTTCCCAGAAAAGTTTAACGGTGTCTGTGAGATGAACGTGGGAACCAGCAGACCCGCGGAGAGTGTGGAGGCGAACAGAATGTACGGTGTCGCAGGGAAGATCCAGGAGGTCGTTGTCGAAATTACCGGCTGCTTTCGGAAGAGTTTGGCGATATCGGCATAGGGCTGGAAAACGCTGGCGCCTTGCCGGCATTGGAATCGTGCCTTCACCTTGCGGATGAGCCCCACGAGGAAGGGAGAGACCGTGAGCAGCACGATGACCTGTGCCGTCACGAGCAACAGTGATTGAATGATAGGCGACATTTTGCGTACTTCTCCTAGACGGCGAACAGCAACAAGATCACCAGCGTCACGAAAATATAGGCCAGGTACAGATGGAGGCTGCCAGCCTGAAGAATACGCAGGCGGTCCGCGATTCTCATAAAGATATGGATCACCGGATCGTAGAGGTACTTCTCAAAGACCGGCTCGATGTGAAACTCAAACTTCCGTTGTTTGGCGAAGTAGCGGGACTTTTGCAGAAACTCAGTTTCGAGCTTGATGGTCGGCTGGTAAATGGTGCTGAAGACTCGCTTAATCGGTTGGACAAATCCCGTGGCCGTGTACTCCATCCGTGGGGAGAGATTGATCCCGCAGCCCCAGGTCTTGTATGAGCGTGTCATCAGGCGGCCACCGAAGAGGAATGCCAAGAGGAGGCCAAGGAGGCCGCCCAGGATCAGCATGGCCGCCAACATGGGCGGTGAGATGCTGGAGAACTGCACGTCCCCTGGTGCCACGGCCCAGCCATCGAGTGCGAGGACCTTGTCGGTGATCGATACGCCGGTCAGCGGTGCGGTAATCCGGTCGAGGAGCGGCACGACGATCATGGGGGCGAGGCCAAGTCCGACGCACAGCAGGGCCAGGATGCCCATCCCGATCCGCATGGCAACCGGGACTTCTTCGGCATGGCGTGCATGGGCACTTCGTGGGAGAGCCAAGAAGGAAATGCCGAAAGCCTTGGCAAAGCAGGCCAGCGCTAAGACGCCGGTCAAGGCCAGCAGGGCCGCAGCGATCGGCAGCATCAACTTGAGGAATAGAGCCGGGAGTTGAAAGCTCAGAAAGAGTGTTTGGAACACCAGCCATTCGCTCACGAATCCATTGGTCGGGGGGAGGGCCGAGATCGACACGGCGCCGATGAGAAAGAACAGACCGGTCCAGGGCATGCGACGCAGCAGCCCGCCGTACTCTTCCATATTGCGCGTATGGGTGGCGTAGAGGAGCGAGCCTGCTCCCAGGAAGAGTAAGGCCTTGAACATGGCATGGTTGATCGTGTGGTAGAGCCCGGCCAACAGGCCCAGCGCAGCAAATTCATTGAGCCCGTAGGTGTGAAAGATCATGCCGGCGCCGATGCCGAGCAAAATGATGCCGATGTTTTCCACGCTATGAAACGCCAGGAGACGCTTGAGGTCATGTTCCATCAGCGCATACATCACACCCAGTATGGCCGAGAGGGTCCCGGCGAGCAGCACCACGAAACCCCACCACCAGGGGAATTGTCCCCCAAGGAAATCGAAGTAGACCCGGATGAGCGCATAGATGGCCGTCTTGATCATGACGCCGGACATGAGGGCCGAGACATGCGACGGCGCGGCCGGATGGGCGTAGGGCAACCAGACATGCAACGGCACGATGCCGGCTTTTGTGCCGAAGCCGATCAAGGCGGCGAGAAAGACCAGGGTTCGCATCCCTTCCGGTAAGGCCTGCTCCGGATGACGAAAGGCATCAAACGAGAACGATCCAGCGGATTGAAACAAGATCAGATAGGTCAGGACCACAAAGGCGGTGCCGACGTGCGTCATGACCAGGTAGAAGAATCCGGCGGGGCGGACGTCCGCCTTCTCATGTTCTGTGACGACCAGAAAGTAGGAGGCGAGAGACATCAGTTCCCAGACCATCAAAAAGAAAAGTCCGTTGTCGGCGAGCACGACGAGAGTCATGGAGAGAAGAAATCCGTTGAAAAGCGCTCCCAGCGCCGCGACAGAGACGCGTCCCTGGAAATGCCGGACATACCCGACGGCATAGATCGCAGCGGCGAGGCCGACCAGCGAGATCGTGAAGACGAATAACGCCGCCAGGGGATCGAGACGGATCGCGAACGTGAGCAGTGGGACGGTCGAGGCGATGGAGAGAGTGACCGGTTCAGGCGCAATGAGCCCAAGGAGTCCCAAGGCGATACCTGCACAAGTCGCGACGATGGCACAGATGCTGGCCGTGAGACTCTGTGTATTCAGCTGCCGCGGATAGAGCGGCAGAACCATGCCGGCCGCATAACCTATGAGAAGGACCCACAGTACATTCAGCATGCGGTCGGGCTATCAGTAGAAATGGTACCGCTCCTCTTCCGTAGCATTAGGCAGTTGCTTTCTGAGTCACAACCGAGATTGCAACGGTCGGCCGGTTCGATTCCGGCAGCGGGCCATGCCTTCGCGGGCTTTGAGATTATTCGGGTCAGTATCCAGCACTGCCTTCCAGTTGAAGTGAGCCTCTTCGTACTGGTCCAGTCTTTCGAGTAAGAGCGCCAGATCGCACCGTGCAAGGAGATCGGTGGGACAGACTGTCAGCAGCTGCTGCAATTCAACCAGTCGTGTGATCCAAGAATCATTCAACATCGGAAGACTTGCTCACTTTCTGGGTGGAGATGAACCTGCAAGCCGGTCACGCGATGCTCGGTTCACAGATGTTGGCGAGGCGGTAAACTCATTCCGAGCGGGCAACCGAAGGAGCGCCCGCACATCCCGTAACACTCCATACACAGCGACCAACACAATCAGTGTCATGGGGATGTTGAACGTCCAGAGGCCGATCGCGGTGCCGAGGGCCAGAGACAGGGCCGTGATGAAACAGATGATCTCCAGCCGTCCACTCAAGCTTGTACGCGCGGGCCCGCTCATCTGCTCATGCCATACTGCAACGCCTGTCAAAAGACAGTGCAGGGAAGATGCCCGCGGTCCGGTTGTGCGGACATTCGATGATGGCGTGAAAGAAATAGCGTACTTACGAGCGAGAGGGGGTTCCCTTTACAAATTGTCCGGGCAGGTCTTCAGCGCTGTCTGCAAGACTTGCAGGTGATCCTGAATTGACGGCGGTAGAGTCCCGCAAATATTGCAGCACGACATTAGATCTGCCCATGTGTTGGAGAGCAGAACGCGGTGGCGGTTAGGCGCGGATGCCGTATTCCTTGATTTTGTACTGGAGTGTCCGGAGGCTGATGCCTAAGAGCTTGGCGGCGTTTTCCCGATGATTGGTGACTTCAGCCAATGTCCGTTGGATGACATCTTTTTCGATCTGCTCCAAAGAAGTTCCTAATGTGACCAGCAATGTATGTGCGTTTTCCTTGCTGGCCTGGATCTCCTCGGGGAGGTGCTCCGGCTGAAGGGTTTTGTCCCGTACCGTCACGACGAGGCGTTCCATCAGGTTGCGCAGTTGGCGAATGTTTCCCGGCCATCCATATAACCGAAACAGGCGCATGGCTTCCCGTGACACGTCTTTCGGTTCACGGTGATGCTGCGTCGCGCACTCCGCGAGAAACCGGTCCACCAGCAGGGGAATATCATCCGCTCGATCACGGAGCGGTGGAAGGCGAATCGGCACGACATTCAGACGGTAATAGAGGTCTTCACGAAAGTCTCCCTGCTTGACGGCTTCCTCGAGATTGCGGTTGGTGGCCGCGATGATACGGACATCGACGGTGATCAGCTTGGTTCCCCCCAGTCGCCTGAATTCCTTCGTCTCCAACACACGCAGAAAATCGACTTGCGACTTGAGGGACAGTTCACCCACCTCATCCAACAACAGCGTGCCGCCGTTGGCCAGTTCGAACCGCCCGACTTTGGTCGCCATTGCGCCGGTAAAGGCCCCTTTTTCATAGCCGAACAACTCGCTTTCGAAGAGATTGTCGG
>JABFSU010000132.1 GCA_013140455.1 Nitrospira sp.
ACTTCCCCCTCCGCCCGCACTGCTTCCCCCTCCACTCCCACTACTGCCGCTGCAACAAGGTGGATGAGTTGTTGGTCACGGGCATGCCCGACTGCGAGGAATACTCGTGCCGTGTGGGTTGAGGAAGGGCCGGTAACCGGAACGATTCGTCCATCAGATCCGTGGTCTGGAAGATCGGGTGGGTTGAGAAGGCCAGCGGTGGCGGGTCCGCAATTAATCCGGTAATACTGATAGGGATTCCCCCATGGATCAAGCATTGTGCTCCGGCCAATTTGCGCCAAGGTGTCGGGGTATAGTTCACTCGAAAGGGCAAACCCTTGAAGTTCCTTGGCTAGGCCATGAAGTTCTGCGACAGTCCTCGCAATTCTGGCTTTATAGAGAAAGTCCGTGTAGGTCGGTACGGCGAGAGAAGCCAGAATGCCGGCGATCGCCACCGCAATCATGACTTCGATAAGCGTGAAGCCGCCGGCGGTGCCCCATGTGTCAGTCACCGGTGGTCGGGTTGCCGGATCTGTGTTCTGACCGGCTTTGTGTGTACTGCTGTCCACTCGCCTATCCTTTATGAGTTTTGAACCAGTCGAGAGACTCTTTCAGACTCGCCAGATCCTGTTCGGTCTGTTGAACAAGTGTGGCGAGGATCAGGTTGTGCTCACGGGCAACCGCTTCTTTGAGCCGTTCGACGTCGAGCGCCACGGTTGTCTGTGCTTGCTTGCTGGCGCTGATTCTGCTCTGGAGCTGTGCCGTCATCCGGTTCAAGAGGTCTGCTTCAGGTGTCAGGTAATCGTGAGGACGAAGGATCGCTCTGATGGACAGGTCGCCCTCACCGATCTGCCGGTAGAGCTGCTTGAATCGATAGAGGGGGCCGACGATACGATGCACCATCCGCAGGGAGTGCAGGCAATGGATGGCCAGTACCGTCCCGGCCCCAAGGGCCCATGGCCAGTATCTGGTGTGCAAATTGAGTAAGTCGGTTGCGACGATGGCTCGTTCCTGCCAGGAGAGCGCAGGGTTATCGAGGGCTTGCATGAGGGGCCTGAACACGGGGATGGCCAGCAGCAGAACGATCATCACCGTATAGGAGAGCACGAGGCTGAGGATGCGAGCCTGAAGCGGGTGCACGAAGGCCAGCCGTCGTCTCTGTGTGCGAGGGATCTGTGCCCCGGGCTGGTGATGGCGCGAGGGCGGATGAGCCGTCGAAGAAGCGGGTGGCGTCTCAGTGAGCGGAGCCGGGTTGCTCGTGACGGGAGGCACGTGGTTCATGGTTATGCGGCCTTCAATTTGGCCGTTGGGGCCTCGGTGATTCGATCCGTGAACTCGAGGGGCAGTTGAGAGACTGATGGCGCTGCCTCCTGCGGCTTGAATGCGGCGACGCACAGTTGGAATCGGGAGATGTCGGTTTCGAGCATCTGGAGGGCAGCGCCGAGCTGGTTCGACGACTGCTGCCGGATCGGACGGACCACACCCTCATAGGTCTGGGCTACGGCTGTGCCATGTCGATGCAGCAGTGCAATGTTGCGCTCCAGAGAATCGAGCATGGCGTTGAAGTCCCGCGCTTCCCGATGGAGGTAGTCGTGTTTCCGCAATCTGGCGCGTTGGCGCAGGTGTCCGGCTCCGATGGATCGGAAGAGTGCGGCAAAGCGATAGAGGGGGCCGGCGATGCGGTGCATGAAATACATAGAGTGCAGGAGCAACCCGAGGAACGTCACGAGTAACCAGGGCCACACCCGCGTGTTCAGCTCCAGAATCTGGGCTGCGATCTGGCTACGCTCTTCCCAGGAGACGGAGGGACTGTCGAGGGGTTGTGCCATGGGGAGGAAGACCGCGCCGTAGAGCACGACCAAGAGGCATGAGAAATACACCAGCGTCGTGGCGACAAACCAGTACTGAATAGGATGCACGAACAGCTGTCGTCGTTTGAAGTAGGCGATCACGACTCCACCATGGTTCTGGTCCAGATGAGGTGCGATTGGTTCTTGAAGGTGATGGTCCGTTCATGGGAATCGTAGAGGAATACGAGCGTCTGTTCCTCGTTGCGAGAGTTGCCGTAGACGAGCGTGTACAGGACGCGGTGGCCGTCAGGGATGGCTTCCAGCCGACGAACCGCCTGGGCATCGAGATGATCGCCTCCAGCGCTGAATACGACGGCGTGTTTGGTCATCACCAGCAGGTTGCCTTCATATCCTTGTGCGGCCGTATTCCATGTGCCGATCAACTCCTCAGGGCAGGATGCGGCGAGGTCCCCCGTCGCCATCATGACGATGAGCCCTACGATGAGGCCAAAGGCCATGAGGAGGAGAATCGATGAGCGCATGGTGGTCCGCGGCTCAGAGGAGTCGCCAGAGGTTGCGGTCTGCAGTGTCGTATGCATCGTCACCTGGGAGTGCTATTGAGGCACGGTTATTCATGCCGCCAGCCGGCGACAGATCTCTTCGTTACCTCTATCGGTTGATGGCGCTGTGACTTTACGTCGCTGAGAGATTGGATAGACCGGCGGCCCGCCCTTGTGGAGCAGCCCTGTGGTGCGTGCTAAGATGCCGCCATGCCGCTCGCTTCTTTCCATCCCCTTATTGCCGAATGGTTCCTGACGCAGGTCGGGCAGCCGACGGATGTGCAACAGCAGGCCTGGCCGGCGATTCAATCCGGGGTGGATGCGCTGATTGCCGCGCCGACCGGATCAGGGAAAACACTTGCGGCGTTTTTGTCCTGTATCGATTCTCTCTTCAAGCAAGCCCTCGCTCGCGAACTCGACGATCATATCCAGGTGTTGTACGTCTCGCCGCTCAAGGCTCTAAGCAACGACATTCAGAAGAATCTTCAGAAACCATTAGCGGAAATCGGGCAGATGGCGTTGCAAGCGGGGCTGCTCATGCCGGAGCTGCGTGTGCTCGTCCGGACGGGAGATACGCCGATGGCGGATCGGCAGCAGATGCTGAAGCGGCCGCCGCATATTCTCGTCACGACGCCGGAATCGTTGTTCATCCTCCTGACGGCGGACAAGAGCCGACGCATGTTGCTGACTGTGCGAACGGTCATCGTCGATGAAATCCATGCTCTGGCGCCGAATAAGCGAGGCGCCCATGTGGCGCTGTCGTTGGAACGATTGGAAGCGTTGACGCTGGTGAAGCCGCAGCGCATCGGTTTGTCAGCGACCCAGCGACCGATCGAGCTGGTGGCGGAATTTCTGGTCGGAGTTCGCCCGCGTCCGACGATCATCGATGTCGGACATCGTCGCGAGTTGGATTTGGCCGTTGAAGTGCCGAAGGATGAGCTGAGTGCCGTCGCCACGAATGCGATCTGGTCCGATGTCTATGACCGTGTGGCTGAACTCGTGCGGCAGCATCGGTCGACACTGGTGTTTGTGAATACCCGACGGCTGGCTGAGCGGGTGTCTCATTACCTGGAAGAACGATTGTCAGATTTGGGCTCTGACGTGGTGGCGGCGCATCACGGCAGTCTCTCCCGCCAGATCCGTCTGTCGGCGGAAGAGCGATTGAAGGCCGGCAAGACGCGCGTCGTCATTGCCACGGCGTCGTTGGAATTGGGCATCGACGTCGGCACCGTCGATCTTGTGTGTCAGATCGGCTCGCCCAGAGCGATTGCCACCGGGCTGCAACGGATCGGACGCGCGGGGCATTGGATCAAGGCGATTCCCAAAGGCCGCATCTTTGCCATGACGCGGGATGAACTGCTGGAGTGTGCGGCGCTCGTGCGCGCGATTCGCCGGGGGACGCTGGATCAGATCACGATCCCGCCCGCTCCGTTCGACATTCTCTCCCAACAGATTGTCGCAGCGGCGGCCACTCAGACCTGGACCGAAGACGAACTCTTTGCCTTGTGCCGTCGCGCCTATCCCTACCGGGATCTGTCGCGAACCGAGTTCGATGGCGTTCTGCACATGCTGGCCGACGGGATCGCCACCCAGCGGGGGCGAGGCCTGGCCTATCTGTTCCATGACCGGATCAACCGGCGGATCAAGGGGCGGCGCGGTGCGCGGTTGGCGGCGATCACCTCCGGCGGCGCCATTCCGGACACGGCCAATTACGCGGTGGTGGCGGAGCCCGATGGGACGGTGGTGGGATCGGTCGACGAGGATTTCGCGGTGGAGAGTCTCGCCGGCGACATCATGTTGCTGGGCAATACGTCGTGGCGGATCAAAGGTATCGAGGCGGGGAAGGTCCGTGTGGAAGATGCTCAGGGCGCGCTGCCGAACATTCCGTTCTGGCGGGGCGAGGCTCCGTCGCGGACGGCCGAATTATCGGCGGAGGTGGCAGCGCTACGGCATGCGATTGCCGAGCGTGCGCTCTCTGATGATCTGGCCGTCAACTATCAGCCGTCAGCCATCGGCTGGCTCAAGAGCGAGTGTGCGCTGGATCAGCGTGGCGCGCAGCAGGTTATCGAATACGTCCTCGCCGGCAAGGCCGTGCTGGGGACCGTGCCGACGCAGGACACGATCGTCGCTGAACGGTTCTTCGACGAAAGCGGCGGGATGCAGTTGGTCGTGCATGCGCCCTTCGGCGGGCGGATCAACCGGGCCTGGGGGCTCGCTCTGCGCAAACGGTTCTGCGTCACGTTCGATTTCGAGTTGCAGGCTGCGGCGACAGATAACGGCCTGGTGATCTCGCTCGGCGAGAAGCACAGTTTCCCGCTGGAGTCGGTCTTCGGCTATCTCCACTCGAAGACGGTCCGTGAGGTGCTGATCCAGGCGGTGCTCCTTGCGCC
This sequence comes from Nitrospira sp., assembly GCA_013140455.1. Classification (GTDB taxonomy): domain Bacteria; phylum Nitrospirota; class Nitrospiria; order Nitrospirales; family Nitrospiraceae; genus Nitrospira_D. The sequence continues at coordinate 4,720 of JABFSU010000132.1, forward strand.
GATGTTTGCGACCCGTTGGCGCTGGAACGCGTCGCGGGCTCTGGCGCTGCTCAGATTTTCCAACGGCAAGAAGGTGCCTCCGCAGATTCAGCGGATGAAGTCGGAAGATCTGCTCGCGGCGGTCTTTCCGGATGCGATCGCCTGCCAGGAGAATCTCACCGGCGAGCGGGCGGCCAGGCAGATTCCGGATCACCCGCTCGTGAACGAAACCATCCGCGATTGTCTGACGGAGGCGATGGATCTGGAGGGGCTGACGGCCGTGCTGAGGGCCATCGAAGCCGGCACGATTCGCTGTATTGCGGTGGATACGCCCGTGCCCTCGGTCTTTTCCCATGAGATTCTGAACGCCAACCCCTATGCCTTTCTCGATGACGCGCCGCTGGAAGAGCGCCGCGCTAGGGCGGTGGAAATGCGGCGAACCCTGCCGCCGGAGATGCTCGGGCAGGTCGGCGCGCTTGACCCGGCGGCGATTGAAGAGGTCGAGCGGGAGGCCTGGCCGGTCGTGCGAGATGCCGACGAATTGCACGATGCACTGCTAACCCTGGTCTGGGTACCGGTCAAAGAGGGCGCGTCTTGGGTCGTGTTTCTGCCGCGCCTCATCGAAGAAGGGCGGCTAGTGGAGTTGTCGGTGAGCGGTGAAGGGCGAGCGGTGCAGGGCTGGGTAGCGGCGGAGAACCGGGAGCGGGTTGAACGATTGTTTGCGGACGGTGATGAAGAGGTCCTCGTTACGGTGGTGCAGGGGTGGATGGAGAGTATCGGGCCGACGACGGTGCCGCAGTTAGCCGACCGGCTGCATCTTTCCCTCAATGGCGTCATGGCGGCGATGCTGAAATTGGAATCGCAAGGCCAGGTCCTCCGTGGCCAATTCCGAGCGCATCCAGGTCTCAGTACCCAGGACTCAGCGCTCTCCGGCGTCTCCGCGTCCGAATGGTGTCATCGCCGGCTCCTGGCGCGGATCCATCGATTGACGATCGGACGGTTGCGCAAGGACATCGAGCCGGTCACCGCCGCCGAGTTCATGCGCTTCCTGCTTCAGTGGCAGCATGTGACACCGGGCTCTCGTCAGCATGGGGAGGCCGGCCTCATGCAGATCATCACTCAACTGGCCGGGTTTGAGGCGGCGGCTTCAGCCTGGGAACCGCAGCTCTTGCGTGTGCGCCTGGCGAAATATGAGCCGGAGCTGTTGGATCGTCTCTGTCTGAGCGGGGCGGTCAGTTGGGGACGGATTTCGCCGCATCCGCGCCTGGCCTTCTCCGGTGAATCTGACAAAGCCCGGCGCATCGTGCCTACCAGCGTGGCACCAATCAGTCTGTTTCCGCGTGAGGACGGAGAGTGGTTGATGGCGGCATTTGCAGAGGGTGCGGCGCAGGCCGGACCGGATCCCTATGGCCAGTTGAGTGCCGTGGCCCAGGATCTGCGTCGTACCTTGCACGAACGAGGCGCGAGCTTCTTTGCCGATCTGGTGCGGCTGACCAATCATCTGCCGGCGGAGGTCGAAGCCGGGCTGTGGGAACTCGTCGCGGCCGGCCTGGTGACGGCCGACGGGTTCGACAACCTCCGTGCCCTCATGGATCCGCGGCGCCGCCGTGCCGAGGGGCGGGAACGGGCGCGCCGTCCGCGTCATACAGCCGGGCGCTGGACGCTGCTTCGAAGTGCGGTCGGCAGTCAGCCATCGGCTATCAGCTCTTCAGAGAAGACGGCTCGTCAGCTCTTGCGTCGGTACGGGGTGGTCTTTCGGGATCTATTGGTACGCGAGTCGTTGGTACAGTCGTGGCGGGATCTGGTCGTGGTGTATCGGAAATTGGAACTGCAAGGGGAGCTGCGCGGCGGGCGATTTGTGACGGGTTTTGTCGGCGAGCAGTTCGCGCTGCCGGAAGCAGTGGAAGCCCTGCGGGCGCTACGCAAGTCCGTGGGTGGCCCTGCGACAGGACAAGAGATCAAGCTGTCCGCGTCCGATCCGTTGAATCTTGTCGGGATCATTCTGCCGGGCCCCAAAATTCCGGCCGTGCCGACGAATTTTCTTATTCTCAAAGACGGGGTGGTCGTGCGCACGGTGCTGCGAAAGCAGCCTGAAGGAACGTCGGATGTGCCGGTGAGTGTGGTGCGAAGGATGTCAGACCGGTAAAGCCAGCAGGGGGCAGCGGGCGCCACGAAGCACTCGCTCGGTCACGCTGCCTCGCATGAGATCCAGCAAAGTATGCTGTTTCGACGTCGTCATGACGATGAGATCGACATC
>JABFSU010000068.1 GCA_013140455.1 Nitrospira sp.
TTTCCCTTCTTTAGCCAAGTTGGCCCAGATTGCGCGCGATGCTGCTGCGAGACCAAGACGCTTGTCCTTCGCCAAAAGAGTTTCAAATTGCCCTTGTAAGTCGCGGAGGTGTTGCTCTTCGCTTGCGGTGAAATGCACCACTTTTTCGTACTCGACTCCATCGGCTTGAGTTATGGCTAGTCGAAGGCCAATGGTGTTCACGGATGACTTCGATCCGGCAAACGCAATACTTTCGACGCGATGGAATCTAGTGGCATATTGGATGAGCTCGTTAGTGAAGACATCCTCCTCCACATCATGCCATTTTGACGGAGGCTTGAGCGCAAGGTAGCTGCCAATCGATTCAAGCCACTCCGCTTCCGGAAGCTTGTCATCCATCAATCTCAGACAAAATGCACGCAGTTTAGGCTCCGTTACAGCGAGGAGAATTTGCTCGGAACGGGCTGCGAGCGCTGTCCGGAATTGCTGGAAGGTGCCAGGCAAGTCGAAGGCACTACGAAGCTGGTTTCGCAGTCTCCCCTCGAGCTCAGGATAAGCCGCTCTTAATTCATCAAGAGCGGACTTTAATGTCTTCACAAAAGCCTGCACTGTCTTGCTGGCGGTCGCATCGGCCGGTATCGGCTGGAAACTACATGCTTTCGGCAATTCCGTGAACAGCAGCTTGGTAGGCTCTCTGGCATTTAGGACCACATCGCGCACAGCCAATGCGCTCGAATGTAAGCGCTTTGTATTCAACACATAGGTCGGAAGCTGGGCCACAAATACGCAGAGCTTCTTAACAACGTCGAGCAGTTCGATCTTGCGTTCTTCCGGGGATTTGACTTCCAACACAGTCAGAAGCCGCTCAAACAACTCGGCACGGACGCCCTCAATTTTACAGTATTGAATCTCAAATCGTTCTGGAGCCTTTGTCAGAACGAGCATCGCTTCCCCATTGAGCTCACGGAGGAACGTTCCGTCTTTGTAGAAAGCCACATCTTTTTCATGCGTGATAGCAAACACTGTTAGTAGCAACGGGATCAGTCCGTCGCGAAGACCATAGGGAGGTAAATGGAGCTCAGCAAAGAGAGCCGCAATGTTTACGCGGCTGTCCGGCTCACTTTTCACGATCTCTCGAATCCTCCGCAACGCCGGCAGAACTCCACATTTCTCGTCAGTCTTATAGTGCGGTTCTCCAATCCGCCATGTGTTCCCATGCTTTTGGTGTAATCCAGTGTTCTTCAGCACCGAGAGATATATGCTCATCTCTGGCGGTGCCTTGGTGGGACTCATGCCTAGTAACTCGGCGCCTGGATTCATGAACATCAGCTTAATGAGTCGCATCCGTGCCGCTGCCGCCGATGAACTAAGGCTACGGCGATTGATGAGTTCATTATGAATGCGTGGTGCGAATGCGAATGTTTTACTAAAGATCCGAGATAGCACGGACAACAGCTCACGGCCATCTGTTACTTTTAGTGGACGTCCTTCGTGAAACCATTCGAGCGTCATTTGCCCGGTGCGCTGCTTGAAGCTAATGTAGCTTTGAATCCGCTTCTCCAATTGCTGACGCGCCGCCGCCTTTTGGCGCGAGACTTCTTCGCGAGCAAACTTATCGGCGTTCAGTTCGAGTGTGTTCATGGACACCCACTCCCACCGCTGAACTTCCTGAACAAGACTCGCTAGATTGTTCAGCGGGCGAGGAACTGCCACAAGCCAATTCGACCGTTGTTTCAGAAGAGGCTGCTTTACTAATTCCAGTGCTGCTGCATGTTCAGTTGGTGTTTCGCACAAAGGCACGATAATTAAGCCATCTGCATCAATGGAATTTTGGCTCAGTATGCTTGGTAGCTCCTTTACTGAACAGTAACGGACATTCCAGTAACGTAGATTGCCGGTCTCGATATAATGACGACGGGCGACGATAGGACGGGATTCGAGAAAGTCTTTGATAATATCGGCAACACGCTCTGGGGTGCCAATGACCCGGCGAGCGTCTTCGTAAGCTTTCTCAAGATCTACAGACGTGTGCGGCCACAAGCAGAGACCACGCGCCCGACCACGGTCATAGAGAACTCGCTTGCCCTTGTGCAGCTTTTCTAACGTGGCATGAACTCGTTTTGTTTCAACCTGGTCAGTCCCAGCTAAAGCACAAATGAGCGATTCCTCGGTCGGCATGAGGTCGCCGTCGTTGATTAGGTTAAGAATGCCGACCGTCTTCAAAATTTTTATCTGGACCTCATCCTCTGTGGCGAAACTTTCAATCACTGAGTCGATAAGGTTCCAGTGACTACGGTAGCTCTGTGCCGCGATGCGATGACCAAAGTTCGTTCGCACATAATCGTAAAAATCGTGCAGTCGATACAAATCACCTTCGCACAGGTGTTTGCCCGAAAACGCCTGTAAACCAAAGGGCTCGTTCGAGACGAGGAAACTGAATAGTGACCGCTCATTCTGGCCGAACCGTCGGAACGCGCGAATAAGAATCGGTGGCACAGTTGGGTGAAGCGGATATAGCCGAGTCGCCAAATCTGACAGCGATTTGGCCGGGGCAGATCCGAACCACCCTAGCCCAACGGTTCGCTCCATTGCTTGCCTGAGCTCGAAGGACTGGAGTTTTGGGATTTCCGCTGTTTTGACATTAAGGGCAGAGGCAATCAGATTGGCAATTTGCTCGACCGGCTGATCAAAAACGATTTCTTCAAAACGACCAGCGACCTTCTCCCATTCGCGTTGTGCAGACTGATTGAGTTGATCGGCGTAGGCGTTAAAACCTTGATGCAACAAACTGACAACAAACAATGGTTTATCGCCGCTACGCGAGGCTGATTCTGCAAGACATTGCAAAAGGAACACGTCCTGTTGTCCTGGATGCAGCGCAGCGAACTCTAAGAACTTCCCAAGCTCGTCGAGAATCAAAAGCAGACCTTTGCCCTTTGAGTCAGCAATGATCCGCGAATTAAACTCAAGCACGAGTCGCAAGACTTCCTCTTCGGTTGGCTCGTGTTTCGCCTCGAGTAGGCCCTGCACTTCCAGAGCGAGCTTCAACTTAGCTCCACGCCCATAGATCTCAGTGATTGTCCGGTACATCGCATTTAGGATGGAACGGCCCAAGGACTGACGCGAGCATGTAACTAAGACAGGCACGAAATGCGGGCGCGACACATTATTTTGATGTGCACCAACGATGTTACGGATCTGTGAAGAAAGGCCATTGTCGCGTCCGGCAAACCAGTGCGCTAGCAACAGCGCGAACGTCGACTTACCGGAGCCGTAATCGCCAGTCATTCGCCATGCACGCTGTCCCGAACTTGGCTTCAAGCCACTCGCCACGCGGCCCAAGCAGGAACGAGTAAAATCCGTCATGACATACCCGGACAATACCGTGGGGTCTTTGAAATCCCGTTCAAGATGCGTCGACCGTAGGAAGCGGCTCCCGATCTTGAACAGATCTCCGATTACTTTCTCAGGCATCACTCGCCACCATAAATACTGTTAAGCAGCGCAATATTATCTAGGGCACCATGTTTTTGGATATGTTGCTGGCTCGCAGTTTCGTTGTATTTCATTACGCCGCTAGTCTGCCGGGCTAACGCCTCAACTCGTGTACGAATGTCATCTTCCGGAAGTTTGAATATTTGACCAGGACTACCGTGACCGTGAGCTACTTCCCGCAATGTTAGCGTCGATTCCACATGATGGCGCTTCTGCCAGAAATCGTTCAGGCAAAACAGAAACAGTTCAGGTGTGATTTCGGATTTCTCCTCTCGACGGAAACCATAAATTGTCTCGCGCTTTCCAGACAAACGTTCGACTTCACGCTCTCCCACCTTGATGAGAAATTCGAGTTCGACAAGCGGACAATCAAGGCTATCCTCAGGAACCCCACCTTTGTTACTTCGAGTTGGCGTATAGGTATGCAAAAAAGTGTCAAAATGTTCCTCGATCGTGACAATCGAGAATTCTCCTTCCTGCTTCTGCGCCTCCTTCTGTAGCATCTTTAAGGCTGCACTCGGGACAAGTTCAGGCTCATGCCATCGGTTTAGGAGGTAATCCCAGGCTAATAATGGATTCTCGATGTTCGTTGACAGATTCCAGTGTATGAGCCAAAGCGTGCGGATATCTTCAAGAAAGGGATCGAGACCACGTTCGCCAAGTAGGAGACTGCCGACTTTTGTATTCGCATGTCCTGCGCCCTTGGGCAATACACTCGCCATGCCTGCTGCTTGCGACCAAAAGCGAATAGAACGAACCATGTTCTTTCCAACACCTAAAGTAACCATCGCGCCAGCTTCATCTGAAAAGAGCTTGGGATTGTCTCGCAAACCGCGCACTGCCTTAGGTAGCCATGCATAGCGGCATGGAAACGTCTCATGACCTGAAATTCGATACGTCGGTCCCTTTATAAGTGTGGAAGCCATATAAACATTAGGCATCTAGCATCTCCGGTCCTGCTTCGCTCCAAAATAACTTTAAGAAAGTCGAATTGCACATCGGGCAAGTCGTTGAACACGTTGATGTCATGCTCAAAGTCCTAAAGAATCCTTATAGACACAAGTCTTGACCAGTGCAGCAGAATACCTCTTTCCCCACTAGAAATCACCCCAACCATGGGAGGGGTGATGAATGTAGTTTCGCTGCTTGCCTAAGGGTGGTTCCGAGCGGCATACTCTTCTCTATTGGTCGCCTCATTCACCTTGCGGCACGTTATGGCGTTGAGTTCTAATGCATGAGAAAGAGCGGACAAGGACTTTCGTTGCGTCTCTGCGAATAGTGAGGCCTCACTCGGGCTTGGTGCAAGGAGATTGCAGGGCACGGTGGGTAGTAAAAACCCTACTGTCTATATAGACGGTCCCTTTCATAAGTGCTGGAAAAACCTAATTGTTGATGCAAAGCTAAAATCTATTAAGTCATTGAAACTATTACATTTAATGTGCCTTGCCAAGGCGAGGGTCGAGGGTTCAAATCCCTTTTCCCGCTCCATATCGTTCTGGAAATTCCTCCCCCCTTCCCATTGAGTTCGACTCTTTTTTCATGAGCACATTCTGTTGGTAAGACCTATGGGCATTGAGGTCTTTTTCGAAGATATCCTGCAAGCAAGAGAAACGCTCCACAACGTTTCTCTCATCACACCGGTCAAGACAAACGCAGAACTTGATGCCCTGACGTCCGCTGCTGTCTTTCTCAAATGCGAGACTGCCCAACGGACAGGATCTTTCAAGTTTCGCGGAGCCTACTACGCAGCCTCCCAAGTAAAAGCAAAGGGACTGGGCCGAACCGTCGCCACCATTTCATCTGGGAATCATGGCCAAGGCCTTGCCCTAGCAGCCTCGTTACTTAACCTTTCTGCATATGTGATTGTCCCGAAGCCGTATGTGCCGACAAAGCAGCAGGCCATCGCTCAACATGGCGCCCACGTGATCATAGTCGAGAACCGTACGGCTGCAGACCAGGCTCTCCACGAAACAATTGCGCATGAAAACGCCTGGCAGATCCATGCATTCAATGATCCTCATGTGATTGCAGGCCAAGGAACCATCATGCTGGAGCTACTCCAACAGGTCAGTCATCTGGATGTCGTGTTGGGACCGGTAGGGGGAGGGGGACTCTTATCAGGCCTTTGTATAGCAGCTCATCATCTGAATCCACGCTTATTGCTTTATGCCTGCGAACCTCTCCAAGCCGCAGACGCCATTGAGTCGCTTCGCCGAAACGAGATCGTTCCCATGACCAACCCCTGCACATTGGCAGACGGCCTTCGAACCAGCCTTGGCAGTAGAACGCTCCCCATCTTGAAGCAACATCTCACGGATGTGTTTCTGGTCTCAGAAGAAGAACTGCTGACGGCAATGCGGTTCGCACAAGAGAAACTCCAGATGGAAATAGAACCCTCTAGCGCCGTAGCCCTAGCCCCTTTGCTTAGGCGAGAACCGGCGCTAGTCGGCCGGCGGGTTGGGGTAATCCTGACCGGAGAAAACGTGGATCTGAATTCATTCTGGCCATCTGTCACCCGTGCATGAAATCGTTCACCGGATTGGCCAGGCTGCTATCTCAATGGAGGATCGAGCAGCGTCAGCTGCCTCAAGTTGTGATAAGCCAAATCGATCTCTTGCTGGGTTAAAATCACCTTCCCAAATCGTCCTCGGCAATACAACTCTGTGATCGTCGAGACTGATTCACCTGCGGCGGCCCACTGCTGCTGCACCAGCTGCAAGAATTCTCTCGGAGTCGCATTGCGAGGTTTCGGAATTCCGTTTCGGGCGATCTGCCTGAGAACGCCGTGATAGATCTGCGCAATGATCGCGCGCTCACGACTAATGGGATCAGTGCGTCTCCGGCGGTCCCATGGCTTTCGCTGCATCAGCCACACCACAAGTCCGACTCCGAGCACGACAAAGCTCAGAAACCCTGTCATCAGACGCACGTTCCCTTCAGCCACATGACGAAGAATCCTGCCCGCAAGGTCACCCGCCGGTGCCAACAGGGAAGAAAACGAGCTCCAGGCTCGATCGCGAACCACCGTCGTCCCTTCCTTGAGACCCCGCACCACCGCCAATTGATCAGCTGCGTTGTACTGGACAAAGAAGCGGTTCCAGCGCAGGCGAAGCGTATCGACCACCCGGCTCAATGCAAACCACTGCGAATCGCCGACAGTCTCGCTCACGGCCGGAGTGGGGTCCATCGTGACCCAGCCGGAATGGGGCAGATGGACCTCTACCCACGCATGGGCGTCCCGCTGCCGCACCAGATAGTAGTTGCCATACTCGTTCCATTCAGTCGCAAGAAATCCTGTGACTAACCGTGCAGGGACTCCTACGTTACGCAACAGCACGACCATCGCTGTCGCATAATGTTCGCAGTATCCGGTTTTCCGCTCAAACAGAAATTCTTCGAGTGGACGCGTTTGCACCGCAGGAGAAATGTCGAGACTGTATCGATAATTTCTGGAGAGATACGCTTCAATCGCCTGCGCCTTCTCATAGGCACTCGTTTTCGATCGCGTGATCTCTTGGGCCAGCGCTCCGACACGCTCGGACGATTCCGGAAGTTGCAAGAAGTGCTGTGCGAAAACCTCGGTGTACAGGGCGGGTTGAAATTGAAGATCGGCGGACGCAACCGCTGCGGGCCGAGAATACACGGTATACTCGAGGCGTGCTGAGGCTGGGAACGGGAGATAGATGGCGCCGGTCGGATCGGACTGAATCGCCAGGAATTGTCCGCTGATAGATTCAGGATAGGGGGCAGCAAAGAGTACGGCCGTATCGAGGGCTTCGAGCAGAATCGTTTGACGGATGATCTGGCCTAGCGGACGGGGCGAACGTGCTGAAGCATGCCGAACTGTAAACGTCCCGGCCGGCGATTCAGCCAGCGCCCGGCGATGTGACAGGCGAGTAGTCCACGACTTGCCGTCGTATCGGTCATACGCCATCCCCCGCAAATAAAACCGGTCCATCTGCACTCCCGTTCGATCAGGGAGTTCCACCCGCATCACGATACCCGGATCCCGCTTGATGGGACCGATCATGCCGAGATCGACGGTTTCGGAAAACCCCGATGTGCGGAGACCTTCTCCGGACCCTTTTTGACCGAACCCGGCACTCACACGGGGAATCGTAAAGAAGATCAGAACGGTGAGACACAACGCGCCGACGGCAAGGCCGTTCGCCAGCCAGAATAATTCCGGTGTGATCTCCTCCCGTCCTCGGAGGACAAGCGCTGATTTGTCTGGCAGACTCGGGGGAGTGGGTCCCGCATCGGATTCCTTGGTGAGCTGGTACAGCAACAGTGTCCAAACCCCCATCAGAAGGTATGCAAGAAACACCGGCAGGTACCAGAGATCCGTAGTCGACGCGGCAGACCCGAGAATCGCCATAAGACTGATAGCGTAAAGATGAAGGTAGTCTCGCCTCTGATCCAGGTTGAACAGCTTGATGACCATCAGGATCAGGAGAAAGTGCACACCGGCCGGCAGAAGGTCTGCAGAAACCCATAATAAGTCTACCCAGAACCCGGCGAACGCGATCACAGTCAGAACGTTCCAAGCCGCGGTCGACAGCCGGATTCGATCAAGCACGCGGCGAAGCCGATCCACACCAAGGGTTCGCAGCAGAGTAACGATCAAGGAGCTTCCGGTGAGGAGCAGCAGCCATTCCGGCAAATTCGTCCCAAGCGCAAGTCCGATAAACGCAGCGGCGGCAAGCAGCACAGAGGACAAGCGTAACGCCTGATTAAACGGCATGGAGCCTACCTTGGAGCATCGACTCCGTCACAATGCCATCGGGACGCACGCCACGGAAGAGCTTCCTCGGCTCTCCCCACGGTGCGAACAGAATGGTGGATCCTCCTTCAGGATCATACGAACCATCATCGGAGAACGACCGACGCTCCGAGCCATCGGGACTCCATCGTTCACAGAGCGCCAAGATTTCCATGAGCCGTAAGAGATGGGCCTCACCTTGGCCGAACGGAGATGACACCCCTCCGACAACCAGTCGGACCTGATATCCCCTTGCTCCGAGGTCCTGCGCCATCGACGCGGTGAGCGAGACGGCTTCTTCAAACAGCCGCTCATGGCTGAGGGGAGCGAGAAGTGAGAGCAGAAGCGTGACACGCCGCTGATCCTCCGCCTCCGTTTCACGAACCATGAGTTTGGAGGTTCGGGCCGTGGAGAGCCAATGAATCGTGCGGGAATCGTCGCCTGCCTGATATTGGCGCAGATTATAGAGATCGCTTCCGTGTCCTTTGCGCGGCAGGCTGAAATCCTGACCGAACAAGGCCAGCCCCTGAAGTAACGCACTCTCGACCGGCCGAATGACCGGAGCCACCACGACCGATCCATCGAGAGGGTAATAGGCTTTCTTGTGGAAGAGGCCGAACGGAAACGACGTCCCGACACGAACTCCGTCGAAGCGTAACCGCCCACGCCGGGTCGCAATCAGGGGATAGGAGAGGATCTGGCTGGCTCCGGGCATCAATTGCCACACGGTGAGGCCACGATCGAAATCCTGTTCGCCCGTCACATCCCAGAGATGCAGAGAAAAGCTCGGGAGACGGGATTTGCGGTTGGCCACCACCACCGTCGCGGTCACCGGTTCACCGGCATACACAAGATCGGGAAGATGACGGTGAAATGCCAACCGGCGAAGGCAATACTCCGCCATGATGCCGGACATCAGGATGATGCTCAGCATCATCGCCAGGAGCAGGTAGAACAGATTATTGCCGGTATTGATCGCGGCGACCGCGACTGCGAGGGTAAAGAAGAGAAACCGCGTGCCTTCCGTCGTCACCCGGGTCGAGCGATGCCGCATGAGATGCCTGAACAGACGGCGCGCGCTGGTACGCATATCGGCAGTATCCGGTGGAGGGGAGAGCACGTCGTCGCTAGACTGGAACGGGAACGGACTCGACCAGGTCCTGAATAATCTGCTCCGACTGTTCAAAGCTGCGATGGCGCAAGCCCTGCGACCGGCTTACCATGATGCGATGAGACAGCACCGCCGGAGCCAGTTCTTTGATGTCGTCCGGCAGGCAATAGGCCCGGCCCCGCACAAAAGCAAGGGCTTTGGCCGCCCGACTGAGAGCCAGCGCGCCACGCGTGCTGACTCCCAGCGACAGCAAGTCCGATTGGCGCGTCGCAAGAACGATCGCCAGTAGGTACTCCATCAGACTGTCTTCCATCAGCACATCATCGACCTGTTGCTGCAATGCGAGCACATCTTGAGCCGTTGCGACCGGCTGAAGCGCTTCTGCCGGATGAAGCGATTGGGGCCGCTCGAGCACTTTGCGTTCTTCCTCCGGCGACGGATACCCGATCTGTACACGCATCAGGAACCGGTCGAGCTGGGATTCCGGTAAGGGAAACGTTCCGTGATACTCCGCCGGATTTTGGGTCGCGATCACCATGAACGGTTGGTGAAGAGGATGGGTTTGGTTGTCGACCGAGATCTGGGCTTCGCTCATGGCCTCCAGCAGACTGCTTTGCGTTTTGGGCGTCGTTCGATTGATCTCGTCGGCCAACACGATGTTCGCAAAGATCGGCCCCGGCACAAATTCAAACCCCTGTTTTTGCCGATTGAAGACGGACACGCCGACGATGTCGGACGGAAGGAGATCGCTGGTAAATTGGATACGCTTGAATGAACAGTCCAATGAGCGAGCCAGACTATGGGCCAAGGTCGTTTTTCCGACCCCTGGCACATCTTCGAGTAACAAATGTCCGCGCGCCAGGAGCGACACGACGGTAAGCTCTATGACTTTGGATTTACCTTTAATGACGCGGGCAATATTCTCCTGAATGGAGGAAACGAGTTGAGTGGATTTCATAGGGTTGCGTGCCCGTTCCTATTGAAATGAAAGTTCTGGCAAGACACGACGAAAGTCTAACAAAGGGTCTACAGGCGGTCAATTTTTCATGAGTATCTTGCGGAAAGGCTGAAGCAAGCGCCTACGGAGGAATGGCTATGGCCGCTGATCTTCCGGAACAAGCGTCAGAAACCAGGGCGGACTTTCTTCGCGCATGTGCATGAATTGACGAGCAGTACTGCTGGCAGGGACCCCGGGAAACACGGCTCCTCGCCGGATCCACACATCCCGAAATCCAAAGATGGGCTGCGCAGCGTCAGACACATCATTTTTGAGAAACCGAGATCGTAGTCCCCCCAATTGGGTGAGCGAGATGGTCTCCCCCAATTTTAGTTGCGTCAAGCGTTGATAGATATCACCGAACACTATTGGCAGGTTCTCCGGATTGAATGGCTGATTCTGAGGACGGTAACGGGAATCTTTGAGCAATTGGGCGAGTATCTCCCAGAATACCTGGGAATCCACCGCACCCAGCACTCCAACCAGCCCGCGGCGGGCCATAAGGCTCAGAAGGGCCACCGGCCCGCGAATGTCAAACTTCCACGAGGGAAAGATCAGGGCTCGTTCCCCGTGTTGCACTTCAAGGGCTGATTCGCCCTCATAGCGCACGTGCCGAAACGCACCCTTGCTACGACGAAGATCCTCCTGAATCACCGCTTCAGAAAGCCGTGTCGGTTCATAGGCAAAGGTCGGGGTCGCAGGAGCCCAGCAGGCGACCAGCGTATACCGTGCCGCCAGATGACCGGCCTCATCCAATTCGTGAAGGTCGAACATGTCCTGATTGCCATAAAAACGAAAGGTCAGGCCCGGTCTCGCTTGTAGTTGGACAATCCGGTCTCGTCCGGGATGCAGAGGCCCGCCCAGTTTCGAGCGAGGATCCAGACGATCCACCGCATGCAGAACCAGCTCTCGCTGATGTGTGAGGAGCAGGGGAAGGTAGTGATCGACGAGTTCGTCGGCAAATGAAAGATCGCCGGCACCCAGATCGAGCACGGTGGCAACAGGCGTCGCGAGCAAGAGATCGAACGGATTGGGCAACGATTGAAGCGCACGCGCCACCTCTTCACGGGGAAGATCTGCGGTGGGCCACTTCGAAGCTCGGCCCTGAACGAGCCCAAAATAGAGGCACAGCGAGCGAAACGCTTTCGACGGCGGATATCCTGTCAACGCTTTGAGTGCGACTCCATCAAGATCTTGGACTCGACGAACCTGGCCTTGGCCCAGCGAATCAGCCAGAACGGCTTTCACCTGAAGTGGAAGCGCTGCGGCCTGCGACTGCTGAATCAATCGTCCGAGAATCGACGGGAATACGGCAGCCTCAAGGAGGCGTCTGGAATCCTCCCACTTCTGCTCGGACTCGCGAGCAGAACGATTCACGGCTCGACGAAACTCCGCAATGATGTCGCTCTCAGACATATTCAATACCGGGGATGCATCGCGTGATCGACCCTTCCAGCTCTCTCAGGAGAGAAGGAGAATAGTGGTCCGCTTCTTCTCCCGTCAAGACAACATGCTTGTCGCAACAAACTTGCTATGTTAGGAGAGTCTCATGACTACTTTCTCCGCCCAACGGTCTTCATCCACTCGCATCCTCTCCCTGCTGCTCCTGACAATCGGACACCTCCTGCTTACGGCCTGTACCGGCAGCACATCTACGATCCCTGCAAATTCCCCTGGTACATCCTGGCAAGCAGGCCGCGTGATTGACGTGAAAACCGGGCGATCCATCGATCTCCCAACATTTCTTGTGACGCTCACGCGTTTTGACGTGGTCTACCTGGGAGAAGAGCACTACAACCAACACCACATAGATGCCGCTTTAACCGTTCTACAAACGGTGCTGGCGAACGACGGACGTCCGGTGCTCACAATGGAGATGTTCGGATGGGACGGGCAGCCCGCGTTGGATGAATACCTGACCATACCCGGTCAAGACCGGCAGACATTTCTTGATCAAAGCCGCTGGAAACAGAACTGGGGTGGCGCCTTTGATAACTATGAGCCATTAGTGAACTTTTCCCGAGCGCACCGGATCATGCTCCAAGCCATGAATCCGCCCAAGCCGCTGATCCGCCAGGTCGTGAAAGTCGGACTTGATGAAGCTCGAAAAGGACAGGCCTGGACCGAATGGGGAATGGATCGCGAAGACATTGTCGATGACCAAGCCTACCGAGTCAGGATTCTGGATCAGCTGAAACGCTGCCATGGAGGGGGGAGCAACGAGGACTATGTCAGGATGTACGAAGCTTCTATGGTGCGCGACGAGGGCATGGCCAAAACGGTGACTGCGGCGCTTCTCACCGCCCGTCAAAGACCGCAGGACCATACCGTGATTCTCAGCTACACGGGCGGCGGACATATTCAATTTAATCTACCCATCCCGAAACGCGTAGCCCGTCGCATGGATGGGCAGGTCGCCCAAGCAACGGTGTACCTTGCCTCCTTTGATCACACACGCATTGAGGACATCCAAGATCTCGTACACGACGGCATCGCAGATTATGTATGGCTCACCCCTATGAGCCAGCAGGGCCCGCCGCAGCGCTGCCGGTAGGATCCGCCCCGACTAGAACTCACGACCCGCGAGTAAAGAGCTCACGGCTTGACAGTGTCGAACCAGAGAGGCAGACTACTTCCACATCGAGGATCACACTCCATGGCAACCATGCGAAACAAAATTCCCTGTAGCGCCGACCGACTCGGTCTTCTGGACCCCCAGATGATCAAGGCCGTGGTCGAAATTTCCGCCTTCCAGATCGGCCATCAATACTTGTCCGAGAATCGGGTTCGTATAGTGGAAGCCGACGACGCGCAAATTTCTGCTGCGGTGATTGGAAACTCAGGGCTCTATGAACAAACCATTCGGTTGAAAGACGGACACTTAATTTCAAAATGTTCCTGTACCCTTCCGGAAGAACCGATTTGCCGCCACTGTATCGCCGTCTTGCTCGAGTACCATCGGTGGTCCCAACCGCGGCAATCCCGGAAGACCAAGGACATTCCAAGAGACGTCAAGGCAGCCACGCAACCTGAACCTCCAAGTAATGGAAACGGGACACCGACTATGAGCCAAAGTTCCTCTACCGACGTCAAGCTCAGTGAAGTCATGGTGTTTGTGGAGTGGCTACAACCTGCCATCAAGGCCATTGAGCAGGTCCAATCGATGCCTCTGCCCCCCCAGATCGCTCCAGGAGAAGTTTCGAACTGGATCCAGACCATCCGTAATCTGGAGGATCGCCGCCGGGATAGCGAAGAGGTCCAGTTGAAGCTGGAATCGGACATGCGGGATCGAGAGGCCTATGTGGCCCGATTAAGTCAGCAACTCCAGGCTTCTACTGCGGAAGCGAAGACTGCTCAGGCAACCACACAAGCGCTCCAGCAAGAAATCGCGACCTACAAAGTCGTCTTGAGCAAAGTCGCTGAACTTTCAGGAGAAGTCAGCCGCTATGACAGTCAACTGAAGTCGATGGCTCAGGATTTTGTCAGTAAGGGAAACCAGCTCGATCGAATGGCCGGTTCTTGCAAACAAGTCGCCGAAGCCCTCAACTCCATCGCTAAACAATCTACTCCACGGTAACGTCGCTCGTACAAGCCGCAGAGCATCCCCCACCTAAGTTTATGCGCAAGGATCTTGCGCAGCGCCATGCACTTTTTGTAAAATGCGGTCCTCATTTTCGATATACCCTTGAGGGAGGAATGGTCATGATGAAGAGATTACTGGAAACGGGAAGCATGGCTCTTGCGGTCGTACTAACAGTCGCTCCGCAGGTCCTGGCGAATGAGGCGCATGGTGACGGCCCCCCAGATTACAGCGGCATCACCGGTTTGTACTATGTCATGATCGGAGGAATTCTGGCGTACGGCGTGTACGACACATTCCTGAAGAAGTCGTAGCCTCTCCCTAGTGCCGGTTGACAACAGACTCCTGCCTGGCTGAGAAATCGGCGAGGTAGGAGTTTATTTTTTCGCCTCATTGTGCATCCTCTCCCTATCCCTCAGAACTGGCTGCAACCTTCCAAGCATCATTTCCACAATCGCGCGATAGCCCCGGGCCGTCGGGTGGATGCCATCGGCCTGGTTTAACGTATTGGAGGCCGCCACTCCTTCAAGGAAAAATGGGATAAGCGGTAAGCGGTAGCGCGTCGCCAGGTCAGGATACAGGCGTTCAAATGCTGAAAGGTAATCGTTGCCGTAATTGGGCGGGAGCTTCATGCCGGCCAGAACCACGTGCGTGCCGGATTGCTGCAGCTGCTGAATGATGTGCTCCAGATTGGCTTTTGTCTCTTCTACTCGCAACCCTCTCAGACCGTCATTGGCTCCCAATTCAAGGATCACGATTTCAGGTTTGCTCCGCAAGATCCATGGCACACGGCGCAGACCACCCGCAGTCGTCTCTCCGCTCACCCCAGCATTGATGACCCGATATCGCAGCCCGAGCGCATCCAATCGCCGCTGCAGCTCTGCCGGATAGGTCTCGTCCGCAGCGACGCCGAGTCCGGCCGTCAGACTGTTTCCAAACGCCACAATCCTGGGTCGATCATCGACCGATGCCGGCCCCGCAGCCAGAGCGAGAGGGAGCACACCTGAAAGTCCGGTCAACAGGAGCCATCCCACATACGCACCTATTCCAAGCGTTTGTAATTTCGACCGGCGTTCCATATTCGTACAGTATAATACCACCTTGTTGTCTGCCCCGAGATGAGGAAGGAAACCAGCGGCACATGATTCGCATCACTCAACTTTCAATGAGTCTGGCAGCCGGAGGACGAGCGGTTCCCATTCTGAACAATATCTCGTTGGAGATTCCGGACAAACAAATGGTCGCGATTGTCGGGCCATCAGGAAGCGGGAAGTCGACGCTCCTCGGATTGATGGCCGGCCTCGACCGCCCGACTACAGGCTCGATCGTGTTAGATGGGGCAGAGTTAACGACGATGTCCGAAAGCACCCTGGCCAGGTTCAGGCGCGCGAAGATCGGCTACATCTTTCAATCGTTCCATCTCATTCCCACACTCACAGCCCTGGAGAATGTCACCGTTCCCCTCGAACTGAGCGGCGAGCGGGAAGGTGATGAGCGTGCGGCAGAATTGTTGGCCTCCGTGGGACTGGCCGACCGCCTCGATCATTATCCCGTGCAGCTATCAGGCGGAGAGCAGCAGCGCGTGGCTGTCGCCCGGGCCTTTGCCTGCCGCCCACCATTCTTATTTGCCGATGAACCGACCGGCAATTTAGATAGTGCGACAGGAGTACAGGTGATCAACCTCCTCCTGGCCATGCATCGAGACTTTGGCACCACCCTGGTCCTCGTCACTCACGACCAAGACCTGGCCGGTCGAATGCAACGAGTCGTCGCGCTGCGCGATGGCCGCATCGAGTCCGACCAATTGACGGCCCCCCTTCCGTGAACACCTTCATCATAAAAATGGCGTGGCGGGAAACTCGCACGGCCTGGCGGCACTTTTTCTATTTTCTCACCAGCATCGCGGTGGGAGTGGGCGCCCTTGTGGGAGTCTCACTGTTTTCCGCCCACCTCGAACAAGCCGTCACGAAGGAAGCGCGGGGCCTACTCGGCGGGGATCTTGAAGTTCGCCTCTCCCGCCAGGTGAGTCAACCGGGCCTCACAGTTCTCACTTCGCTGACAGATCGACAGATTGCGCTGACTCATGTGAGCGAGTTGATCGGCATGGCCGCTCACGTTCCCGGAACACAGTCCGCCGGTCAATCGTCACAAATCGTCGAACTCAAGGCGGTGGACTCGCTCTATCCATTTTACGGGGCCCTTCGCCTGGAACCGGATCGCCCGCTGTGGGAACTGCTGCAACTCCAGTCGGCCGGCTGCCCGGGAGAGCCCTGCTGGGGCGCCGTTGTTCAGGAGTCGCTACTCATTCGAATGGGGTTGACGCTTGGCCAATCACTCACCATCGGCCAGGCCACCTTCCATATTACCGGAGTTGTGCGCACCGAGCCGGACCGCATGGCGAATGCATTCAGCTTGGGCCCTCGCGTGTTGATTGCCCGGGAAGGACTCAATGCCACAGAGCTGGTGAAACTTGGCAGTCGTGTGCGCGAACGCTATCTATTAAAGACCCCGGCCGCCACCAAGATTGAGCCGCTCTTGTACGAATTGCGAAACCGCCTGGCAGCGGACTCCGCACGCGTATCGACGTATCGGGATGCACAACCCCAACTGAAGCAGTTTCTGGAACAATTAACACGGTATCTCGGGCTCATCGGACTGACCGCCCTGTTTGTCGGCGGCATAGGCGTCGCCACCTCCGTGCGCGCCTTCCTACGCGAAAAGCTGGCAACCATCGCCATTCTGAAAACCGTCGGTGCCGATTCTCCGACCATCATTCGAACCTATGCGACCCAGGCCCTCCTCTTGGGACTGACCGGAAGCGTCGCAGGGCTGGCCCTCGGTATCAGCCTAGAACAGGCCGTGCCTTGGATGCTGTCTTTGTGGTTCGCTTCAGACATGCTGGGTCAAATTGGTTTTACGTCAGGACTCGCCCTGTATTCACTCCTGCCGCTAGGTAAAGGTCTCGCCCTCGGCCTGCTCACCACATTGCTCTTCACCTTGTGGCCGTTGTTGGCAATTCGATCCGTCAAACCGGTTGCGCTCTTGCGGCGCGACGCGCTCGCATCGGAACCGTCCTCGGGCACTACTGACCGGACATGGCGCCAGCCCATCGCGCGCCTTGATCGAACGAAGCTGCTCACCGCTGGGATGATCGCCGTCGGACTCGCTCTGCTGTCGATGTGGCAAGCCGGAACATGGAAGATTGGGCTGCTCTTCATGGGCGCTTTCTCACTCGCACTCGCACTGTTAGGGAGCGCCGCCTGGGTGGTGATCAGGACACTCGCGGTAGTCGCCCGTCCTAAGCGTCTGGCCGTTCGCCATGCAGTCGGCAACATTGTTCGTCCGGGGAGCCAGGCCGTCAGCATGACCATCGCTATCGGCATCGGGGTCATGGTGATCGTCACCGTCGCATTGGTTGAACGAGCCTTGCTCCGGCAGATCGGCGAGAGCCGGCCGGCGGATGCCCCGACGTTTTTCTTCATTGATATTCAACCTGACCAAGTGGACGGCATCTCCCGTCTGCTCCGTGACCGGGTAAGAGCCCACACGCCAACACTGACTCCACTGGTCCGCTCACGGCTCGTAGCCGTGAACGGCCAACCGGTCAAGACTGAAGCCGTATCCGAGGAGGAGGAGCGGACAGCCCAGGCAGCCGACAAGGATCAGCGCCGGAAGACGTGGTACCTCACCAGAGAATATGTGCTGACCTTCTTGGATCAGCTGCCGAAGGACAACGTTATCGTGAACGGCCGGTGGTGGACACCTGGCCAGACCTTTTCCCTACCCATGATCTCGATTGAGGAGGAAGCGGCGAAGGCGATGGGCCTGGACATCGGACAGACGATCGAGCTGGACATTCAGGGCACCCCGCTGGTCGCAGAGGTCGGCAGCATTCGCAAAGTGGAGTGGGGCAACTTCTCCACAAACTTCTACATGGTCCTGTCACCCGGTGCGCTGGATGGAGCGCCCCTCACCTATGTCGCAACAGTTCAGGTGCCACCTTCCGACGAAGTGTCGCTACAACAGGCGATCGTCGCCGGATTTCCTAACGTGACGGCCATCAATATC
Source organism: Nitrospira sp. (assembly GCA_013140455.1). Taxonomy (GTDB): domain Bacteria; phylum Nitrospirota; class Nitrospiria; order Nitrospirales; family Nitrospiraceae; genus Nitrospira_D. The sequence continues at coordinate 17,993 of JABFSU010000068.1, forward strand.
GGCGATGTCCTCGACAGCTTCGCCCGCATCCTTGATCGCCTGTCTCTGGCCATTCGAGCCGTTGCGCTCTTCTGCGTACTCACCGGAGGGTTAGTCATGGGAGCGGCGCTCGCGGCCACCCGATATCGCCGCCTCTATGAATCTGCGGTGCTGAAAGCCTTGGGCGCCACCCGGGGGTTGCTCATCGGATCGTTCGCGATGGAATATCTGTTGCTGGGTATCGTGGGAGGCGCGATCGGTGTCGGATTAGCCAGCGCCTTGTCCTGGGCGCTCCTTCGATGGGTGTTCGAACTCGGCTGGGCGCTGCATCCCTACGTGTTACTCATCGGACTGGGGCTTACGATGGCCCTCACGCTTCTCGTGGGATTTCTCAGCACCTACCGCTTATTGGGACAACGGCCATTGTCCGTCCTCAGACACGAGTGAGTCCTACACGTGTTGATGATACACGACGATCACTTAGCGGGGGAGGGCCGGTTCCGGCAACCAGAGATCCAGGATGCTACGGATACGGCGTTGATCCTGCCGATGCAGTTGGATAAATCGCAGGCCGATTTCTCCTTGGGACGAGGACCGGACAATCGCCTCCTCTACCGTGATTGGAAAAGACACGTTGGAGTGCTGAAATTCTAACTCTACCCGTGTCCCCGGAACCACCGGCCGCTCACAACGAATCCGGCAGCCGCGAATCGACAAATCCTGGATAATCCCTTCTTCCCCCAACTCATTCGGTGATGCATGCAGAGGTTTCAGCCACACGGGAAAATCGACCGCAACCCGATCGAAGTTGCGGCGGGGATTGGTGGCCACTCGACCAAGGAAAGAACGAAACCGCCGCGCACAAAGCTGACAGCGAAACGGATAGACCGTCACATAACCCAAGAGCCTGTCCGTAAACGACCGGCGGACTGCGAGTCGAGTTTTTGTTGTGCCACAGATCGGGCACGCCACCAGCCTCATGGAACCACCCTTCTGTCCCGTAACGAGTGGTTACAATCGTACGCGCGTACGCGCTCCTTCGGCTACCCCCCTAAAAGTACAAGGAAGTACGCACGACCGACAACGATGAGGCATACCTAGGAGACCGTCTCGGCGCCCGGCGTAACATCAGGAGCGCAACAATTCACGCAAGCTCCGGCGCTCCCGGTTACGGAAGGTCACGGCGATACGCAGCTGCTCCAGATATTGGTCCAATGTTTTTCCGCCAAGATCGATCTTGCGGGAGAGGAAGAATTCGCGCACGTCCTGCTCAAGCTCAGCGGTGGCCAAGGCGACGACGCCGCCGCACATACGCCGCAGGCCTTGCTTTGGGAACAGCCGGTCCATCTGATCCCAGTTCGTCTTCACAAACTCCCAGGCCTGTTCACGCCCGTACACATTCCCCATCACGGCACTGACGACGAACGGCGCATCCTGAGTCCGCATCTCACCGCTGATCGTACGAGCGAGTGTACGCGCCAGCAAGGCCGGGGATTGAAAGGCCGCGAGCGCAAACAGATAGCGCCGTTCCTCCTGCGGCGTCGTGGCAGTTCGAGAGTGATCGGAGAACTCGTTATAGCGCGCCTCGTCGCCGGTGCGGGCCAGGATGGCAACAAGCGCAGGAACAACGTTGGGGTCAACGCGGGAATGGTCTGCGCGGTACAGTCGATACTGCTCTGCTGCTCGCGCTTGAGTAGCCGGGTCGTTGCCGAGTTTTCCCACCGCGCCGATGAGCTCTCCTCGCAACTGCCTGACCAGTTCGTCCTCGCCGGCCTGAGGCAGCCACCCAAGTTCTGTCACGGCAGGCATGAGACGCGCACGAACGAAGGCTTCCAGGACCGGCCGGTCCTCGGCCGCGATTATGCCGTTCAAGAACAAAAAGGAATCGAGGAGGATGGCCCACACATTCTTGTCCCGCTCACCGGTGAAGTGGCTGGTCAGGTGCAAATAATCGGACAGTGGCGTGAGCCCCGAGACCGTCGTGGCCCAGGCATCGCTGACCAGATTGAATCGCTCGCTCGGTGCGAGGCGACCGACTCCGGCCTCCAGAATCCGCTGCAGCAACGGAGAGTCGTACCGCACCCGATAGAACCCGTGGCCCGCTTCATTGACGAACAAATGCTGGACTCCTTTCGGAAGGCTCACGCGCACCTCCCGATCCGTCAAGAGAAGGCGGCGATGTTCGGTGGTGCCGGCGGCGGTGATCCGGAGTGGAACGGGAATCTGCCAACGCTGATCGGTCGAATCGGGAGACGAGAGATAGGTAAACCGTTGCTGCGAGAGCACAAGTTCCGTTTCATTGTCCTGGCGCACCGTCACGAGGGGATAGCCGGGCTGAAAAATCCAGCCGTCCATGAGTTCGGGAACCGCCTGCTTCGCCGCCTGTCCCAGCGCCACCCACAGATCGTTCGTGTCAGCGTTACCGTACGCATGGGCGCGAAGATAGTGACGCACCCCCTCGCGAAAGACGGTCGGCCCGATATGTTGTTCGAGCATGCGAAGCACAGACGCGCCTTTTTCGTAGGTCAGCACGTCAAACATGGCATCGGCGTCTTTCGGCGCATGAACGGGATATTCGATCGGGCGCGTGCTGAGCAGGCCGTCCACGGAGAAGGCCGCGGCTCGCGAGACACCGAACGCATCCCAGCGTTTCCATTCCGGCTTCCACGCATCGACCGCAAGCATTTCCATGAAGGTGGCGAAGGCTTCGTTCAGCCACAGTCCGTTCCACCAGGACATGGTGACGAGATCGCCGAACCACATATGGGCATTCTCATGGGCGACGACATCGGCCACCCGCTCCCGTTCCGCATGCGTCCCGGTTTGTTCATCGACCAGCAAAGCGGTTTCCCGGAAGGTAATAGCACCGAGGTTTTCCATCGCACCGGAGGCGAAGTCGGGAATGGCGAGAAGATCGAGCTTATCTCCAGGATAGGGGATCCCGTAGTAGTCTTCAAAGAACGTCAGCGAAGCCGCAGCGATTTCATGACCGAATGGCGTAAGTGCCTGCTTTCCCGGAACAGTCCAGAGGCGCAGTGGGGTATTGCCGACATAGACGGGCTTGGTCGCTTCGAGTTGCCCGACAATGAAGGCGACGAGATAGGTGGACATTTTCATACTGTCGGCAAACCGCATGACTCGTTTGCCGGATTGGACGGAGTCGGACAGGACGGACGTGTTCGAAACCGCCGTGAGGCTCGGATCAATCACGAGGGTCGCGGCAAAGACCGCTTTAAAGTCAGGCTCATCCCAGCAGGGGAAGGCTCGTCGTGCATCGGTCGCTTCAAACTGTGTGGCCGCCATGGTGTGAGTCGCGCCGGACTGATCTTTATATGTGCTGCGATAGAAGCCGCGCAGGTGGTCGTTCAACTGTCCTTGGAATACCAGGGTGAGCTGCGATTCTCCCACTGAAAGAGGACAGGGAAAAATCAACCGACAACGCTGCATTGCCTGGTCAAGCTCGACTGTCGCATCAAGCCGGTCGCCGGACGTCCCTTCGAGCGTCGCCGATGAAATCGTGAGATCGACCGCGTTCAGGATGACTGTGCTGGTCGATTGCGTGACCGTGACGGTGACGACGGCGAGACCTGAAAAGGTCGCGGAGTGAAGATCCGGCTCCAACCGTAAGTCGTAGCGATGCGGCACAACGTGCCTGGGTAAGCGATAGGGATCCAGACTGCCGGAAGCATCGTCGATGTTCATGTCTTCGCCTTTCGGTCGTGTCGTCGTGGTTGCTGCAACGGCCGGATGGATGGCCGAAAGAAGGAGCGGAACTAGTGGAAGGACCAACAGCGCACGGGTTTGTCCGGCCAACATCGTGAGCACATGCCGCCTGCCGACGGATTCACTCATTGCTCCGGCGCATGGTGAATGTCGACTCCGTGAGGAGAGCCGACGATCAAGATACTCGTTCGCCCGATGAACAGACCGGTTTCCACAACTCCAGGAATCTGGTTCAATGCGATTTCCAAGTCGTTCGGATGGTGGATCCGCGCAATATGCACATCCACGATCAGATTCCCGGCTTCGGTTCTGAACGGAGCTCCATTTTTCTCCCTGAGCACCACTCGGCTCTTGGTCAAGGATTCGATCTCCCGCGCCGTACTGCCCCACCCGAACGGAATGATTTCGATGGGAAGCGGGAACGAGCCGCCCAGCATAGGAACTTGTTTCGTATAATCCACCAACACGATGAACTGCTTAGCCGAGGCCGCGACAATCTTTTCCTTCAACAGCGCGCCGCCGCCGCCTTTGATCAGATTGAGCCCGGGATCGACCTGGTCGGCCCCGTCGATCGCCACATCGATCTCCCACCGATTGTCGGCATCGATGAGGACAATGCCGGCCTCTTTGGCAAGCGTGGCCGTTTCGTGTGACGTCGGCACTCCGCGCAGCCGCATTCCGGCGCGAACTTTTTCGCCGAGTGCGACGATCATATGCTTGGCCGTCGAGCCGGTGCCCAGCCCGACGATCATCCCGTCGCGAACGAACTCGACGGCTTCCACGGCCGCGGCTTTCTTCAGTCTATCGAGATCTAAGTGCGTGGTCATGGCGTTGGGGCATGGGAAAGGGCGGCAGCAACGGATGCCGCGCCAAGCAGGGCCGTCTGCTGGTTCATGACGACTTTTACCGGCATATTGCTCAGCAAGCGCTTGTACCGCCCTTTGTTGATAAAGGCTTTCATGAACGTGCCGTCCTGGAGTTTTTTGATCAGTTTCGGGGCCATCCCGCCGGCCACATAGACGCCGTCCAACGACAGCGCCTTGAGCGCCAGATTGCCGGCCTCGGCGCCGTAGATAGAGGCAAACAAATCCAGCGTCTGCTTGGCAATGTCGGCTTGGCCCTTCAGGCCGGCCTCGGCAATTTCGGCAGCCGGATCGCCCGCCTTGATCTTTTCCGCAAGCCAGGTCGGTTCATTTTTCTTCGTGTCGCGCACATACTCGTAGATCGCATTCAGCCCGGGGCCTGAAAGGATTCGTTCATAGCTGACGTGGAGGAATTGGCTGCGCAGATAGCGCAAGAGCTCGATCTCGTAGTCGTTGTTCGGAGCAAAGTCGGCATGCCCGCCTTCCGACGGCATCGGGCGATAGGACTTGCCGTCCCAGAAGAGAATAGCCTCGCCAAGCCCGGTTCCCGCCGCGATGAGCGCGAGTGCCTGGCGTTTTTTGGGAGGGTTGCCGGGATTGAGCACCTCCAGTTCATCAGGCCGTAAGAGCAAGATCCCGTAGGCGGTCGCCTCAAGATCGTTGAGCAACTGCACGCGTGGAATATCGAATCGTTTGGCTATCGCCGCCCCATCTACCACCCACGGCAAGTTGGTGGTCTGAGAGTGGTTCTCGATCACCGGGCCGGCAACACCAAAGCATGCCGCAGCGAGCTTGATAGGTTCAGGGGGCAACACCTCTCCGTCCGATTCGTCTTCACTAGACGCTGGTGCATCAATATCGTCCAACAGCATCGGCGGCTTCGGCGGTGTGAGAAATTCTTCCAGAATCTCTTCGAGCGATTTGTAGTCGGCACTATGAAAGGTCTCCAGCCTGACCGGTTCCACCCGCTCGGCGGGCCAATCATAGAGGGCTAGATTCGTCTTGGTTCCACCGATATCGCCTGCCAGAATCATCGTCAGTCCTTCTCGTCGTCTTATCGCATGAGAGCGGCGGCCGCGGCATCATCGAGCAACCACACAAGCCGCCCGCTGTCCGGCTTCACCTGAGCCGCCGGCAGTGCCCGCTCCGCCTGGGTTTGCGACTGGAGCACGGCACGAACCGTCTGCGCCTTCCCGGCGCCGGTCACGAGGAACAGTACCACAGTCGCCCGGTTGATCACACCTAGGGTCAGGGTCAAGCGAGAAGGAATCCCTTTCGGTGATAGACCGACCGCAACCAGATGATTCCGCTCTGACAAGGCGGGTGTCCCTGGGAAGAGTGACGCCGTATGACCATCCTCACCCAAACCGAGAAGAACTAGGTCCAGACGGGGAACCGCCGGTGACGGACTATGCGTGAGGGCTCTGACCGTCCGCTCATAATCCGCCGCAGCCAAACTGAGGTCTGCGGATTCGCCTTTCATTCGATGGACCTGTGACGATCCGATCCCCAACGGGCGGAACAATGCCTCCAGGGCAAGTCCATAATTGCTGTCAGGGTGATCAGGCGGGATGCCGCGCTCGTCGCCAAACAGAAAGATCATTCGATCCCATTGACATTGGGACTTCCATTCGATTGACGTCAAAGCTCCATAGAGTGCTCGGGGAGTCGACCCTCCGGAAAGCGCAACGACACAGGAACCCTGTGCCTGAATGGCCTGGTCGGTGACGTCGCGGAAGAGGCCGCATGCTTTGTCGAGCCAATCCTGACCGGGCTGACACACCAGAATGTCAGGAGAGGTCGACATGTTACCGATGACGACGGCTCGATTGCCGCTTCACCGACAGGGCCTGCCGACGTGGCCGTCGCGGAGGAGGGCAGAGCCGGCTTGCTATGGCGTTGACTGTGACCACCGGGTTGGCTCCGAGCATGACCCGAATCGCCGGTCGGCCGTGAGCCTGTAACGATTCAAGATCGCCGGTCGCCTGGGCCTTTGCCAATGTGCCAAATGAAAAAGTTTGTGCAGGAATCGGAAGATCCGGCGTCATGCGATCGACGAGCTCCAGAAAGACGCCGCTCGCCGGTCCACCCTTGTGCAACTGTCCGGTCGAATGCAAGTAACGGGGGCCGTACCCGAACGTCGTCGTGACATGATGCTGCTGTACCAAGGCCTTTCTCAGGCGGCGGATCGCGGTTTCGAGAGGCTTTGAGGGCGTCGTATACGCCAAGATGGCGACATACGAACCAGCGTGGAGGTGGTCAGCCAGCCCGGCAGCCGCTTCACCCGGGTTACTCACCGCAGTCTCAGGCAGCCGACCGGTGGCCTGATAGCCATCGAGCACTCGCCTGGTGTTGTCTTTACTCTCCTGCACATTGGGCTGATCGAACGGCTGGATACCGAGGACATGACCCGCAACCGCGGTCGCATATTCCCAACGGAAAAATTCAGCGCCTAGATCATACGGATCACGCAGCGCAAACGTGAGAACGGGATGACCTGCGCGCACGAGGGCCTCAACCTGACGATCCAGAGCCTCGTTTTTTGCACCCTTCAGTCTGAGATAGATAAACAATCGATCGGATCCATACATCCCTGGCGCAAGCACTGGCTCCTGCGCGACAGGGACAATCCCCTTGGTTTCTTTGCCGGTACTCTCAGCTATTAATTGCTCAGCCCACAAGCCGAAGGTATCGATGGGAGAGGATGCCAGAATGGTCACCTTGTCCCTTCCGGCTTTGGCGAGCGCCCCCATCGCCAATCCAAGGTAGGCACCCGGATTGTCTTCTACGGAACGACCCTCGTGGCAACGGCCGGCCATTTTCCCAGCGCGCTCCAACAATCGAGAAATATCCAACCCCATCAAGGCCGCCGGGACTAACCCAAACAATGAGAGGACGGAATAACGCCCCCCGATATCGGGCGGATTGCTGAAAATCTGCCGAAAGCCGTGGTCCCGCGCCATCGTCTCGAGACCGGTACCTGGATCGGTAATAGCAATGAACTGCTGGCCGCCACGATTGTCCTTCGCTCCCGCCACAAGCTTCCAGAAGTGGGCGAAGAGCGACATGACTTCGATCGTCCCACCCGACTTGCTGGCCACGAGAAAGAGCGTGCGGGCAGGATGAATCGACTGGGTTACCAGACGAACCCATCCCGGCACGGTCGAGTCGAGAACCCAGAGGCGCGGCGCACTCTTCTTTGAACCGAACGACGCACGAAAGACTTCGGGGCCGAGGCTGCTGCCGCCCATGCCGAGCAGGACGACATCCCTGATACCCTCTTTCCTCGCCGTAACAGTCAAGGTCTTCAATGCCGGCACGTGCGTGAGCATATCCTCGGGCAAGGTCAGCCACCCCAACCGATTAGCAATTTCAGTGGGCTCAGGCTTCCACAGACGATGATCTTTGGCCCACAGCCTCGGGATCACCTGATTGCGAACGACCGACTCCCTCACCTCGCTGACCAATGCGTCGTATGGCTCGGCAAGATGCTCTTTGGAAGGAATTGCCATGTGGGGCTCTCCTTGGTTGAGTCACCGAAGGCGTTTGAGTAGCACGCTACTGCATCTTAGAAATCCAGACCAAAAAACGCAATGTGGCCTGACAGAGGTGATTCGCTATGGCTCAGAGGGGCGACGGATCACCACAGGCATTCCATTCACCGTAGACCAGGCTAAGGACTGGGCCTGCTCGCTCGAAAGTGTCAGACTGATCGTCGGAGCCTCACCCGGTGATTGAGCTCCCGCAAGATGCTGTTTCCAGACACGGAGCTGCTTCCAGACCTTCTTGCTCGCCATTCGAATCCATCCCATCGTCCCTTGCTCAGCGGCAGACTCGACCTCCAGAATCATCGCCGGGTTAAATGACAACCGGTACTCGGTCGGCATGTCGGACAGAGAAATCGGCTCCTGCTCGGTTGTCGCGGACGGATCGATCTTTCGGCGAATCACTGGGGGACGGGCAGTCAAGCGAAAGGCTCCCGTCAATCGTGGAAGCTCCGTGACCGTCCATGCGGCGATGGGGAGCCGATGAAGATCCACGCCGCGTGCCTTAATTTGGATGGCGCCTGACGCGAGATCGATGAGCAGATAGGTTTGAGGCCGTGAGGCCAACTTGAGTTCTTCTTCGATTACCCGCGAGGCCTCCTGTAAGGCCGCAGGATCGTTCATATCAAGATCGGAGAACGCCTCGCCTTCGGCAGCCCAACCGGGAGTCGAGAGAAGAAGAACCACGGAAAGAATGATGGGTAAGGGCATGAACAGCATCTGCACGAGGAGCGTAAACTAAAAAATCATGATCGGTGTCCCCACTCGGGCGAGCTGGTAGACACTCTTTAGGTCATCGTCATTGAGCCGAATGCACCCATGGGTGACGTTCTTGCCGAGCAGTCGGGTATAGAGCGTGCCATGAATAAAGTACCCTTTGCCAAACCCGAGCGCATAGTCGCCCAGCACGCCTTGCTCGACTCGGTCGGCGGGATTCTTGGGGACCATAAGTCCTTCTTCAATGAACGCCCAATCCGGTTTCACCCAGGCAGGATGTGTCAATTTGGACTGTACCGTGAATTCTCCGCGCGGTGTATCGAAGACCCATTGGGTATTGCCTTCACCCGGCTTATCGAGCACCACACCGCTGCCGGTAGAGGCGATGGCATCCAACACGATCTCTTGGCTGCGTTTGACATAGAGATGATTTCGCGCGGTATCCACAAGAATATAATGTTGATGGGGCGTAAATTGCGCGAGCTGTTTCTTGAGGCCTTTGTATTGATTTTGCAAACCTCGGAGCACGACAGGATCCACGGCGAGAGGCTGAGGGGCCGAGGCGATGGAAGACTGAAGCTGACTGCTGCTGTAGGGAATCAAGGCCACGAACAGGCCGAAGGAGAGTACCGAACCTAGCAGGAGAAGGACTCGCTTCATGGAGGTAGCCTCAGGTTTCTTCCCCGTGCGCTCCCAACTGAGCCAAGGCCATTGCAACGGCGTTGCGTCCGGTCAATGCGCCGACGATGCTGACCACGCTTCCCGGCTCCACCCGCTCGAACAGCGCACTCATCTGCACATTGTCGAGCATGACACAACCCAGTGTTTGCGCCATCAATTCATTTTCGACGCCATGGATTTCGATCTGGCCTCCGATCTGCTTCGAAACAGGGATACGCCCAACTTTCTTGCCTTGCACAAATCGACGACGATCATCCTGGTTCGGGTAATCTAAGACCAGCGCCCGGTAGAACTGTGTCCGGCCCGCTCCGCGCTTATCCGTGATGCGGTATCGTCCTTCAGGAGTCGCGCCGTCACCCTGGAATTGCTTTTCACGAATGCCATTGAACCCTAAACGAACAGGGTATGATACCACCTTGTTCCCGTTCTTATAGAGCGTCAGGATTCTCTCTGCCTTGCTGACGACAATGGCGGTTGATCGGTGGATTCGGGACCAATCAATCGTCTGCTGCGCCATGGCCTGCCAACTGCGAATATGCTGCTCATCCGCATACCGCCCAAGCTCGCGAGCGAGAAGCGCTGACTGCACCTGCAGGGCCTTACCGGCCAAATCGGCGGCTTCTATGGAGCGCTGATAGTCGTGCTGATCATAGAACGATCGGGCCTGCTTCACCAACAAATCGGTTTGGACGGGCTTCCCCCCCAGAACAATGCGGCCATCAATGGCATCAATTTGTGAGGATAGCGCGCGTAACCGTTCTTCCACACGCACCACGTTCAATTGAGCACGGTGCTGTTGTGCCTGCTGTTCGCCATGTAGTTTAGCCAGGGTGCTCCCGCCCTCTTCGTGGAGGCGACGAAGCTCTGTTTCGAGATCGTTCGTTTCCCACGGCCATCGCACCAGATCATCATCCGACTGAATACGGGCACGGAGCGGCACCCATTGCCGCACGAAACGGGCATATTCTTCAGGAGCGATTTCCGGTGCTTTGAGCGCGACCAGTTGCTGATCGATCCGATCGATCGCGCTGACCAGTTCAGGCGGAATAGCTTGGACACACGCAGAGAGCGCCCCCGCCAGGAAGAATCCCTGGGCGAGAGCGATCAGACCACTTCTCACTAAAAAGGTAGCCATCAATCAATACTACCTTACTTTTTCTTATGTGCAGAAGGTTTTCCCTTCCCTACCTTCGCCAAGGCATTCTGTAACTCCGCAGAGACCGCTTGCCCCTTGTCATGGATGGCTTTCGCCTGAGTCTGGGCTGCCGGATAGTCTTCTTTATCGATCGCCAATTGAATCTGATTTAACGAGGCTTTCAAAGCCTCGACATCATTCTTGATGGCCTCAAGTGCTGCCCGGTCTTTGCCCACCGGAGCGCTGGCCACGAGCTCAACTGCCGACTTCACCGCTTCCTGAGCGACTTGCTGCGCCTGAAGAGCACCGGCCTTAGCCTCTTCCTTTTTTTTCACTGCGTCGGCCTTCACCCGTTCACCGTCGGCCTTGGCAGAAGCCGCAAGTTGCTCGGCTTTCCCGTAGTCACGAAAGAGGGCAAACTTTCCGTCCTGATCCGTTACTTCTTTTTTCATGGCAGTCAAGGACGCCTCAAGCTTGGCATATTCTTGCGCCGTATAGGTCGCCGCTCCGCTCATCTGCGCTTCCTTCAAAGCCTTTTCAGCTGCATCGATTTGTTCGGCCGGAGGCTTGGCACAGCCTGCGAGCAAAATGGCTCCGAGCATCAGAGGCGCGAGCCGATTGATCGTGACGTTCATCATATTCTCCTTATGGTTCGAGCGGGGGGACTGCCGTGCATACTTCGGGTTCCCTCGGGTGAGAAGGTCGCTCATGTTCAGTGAGAGACCTTCTCACCCTGGGATACAAAGAGGGAGAAGACTTAACCGTTCTTCTTTTCCTTACCCTTCTTCTTGCCTTTGCCGGCCTTCTTGCCTTTCTTGCCCTTCTTTTCCTTTTCTCCATCCATTTTCTTTTCAGTTTCAGCCGGGGCACTCATGGCAGGAGCAGTAGGAGCCGCGGCAGGTGCAGCGGGGGCCGAGGTGATTGGGGCCGGAACTGTTTCTTGCGCATGCAGATAGGTACCGGTTGAAAACACCGCGATCATTGTAAGAGCAACCAGGCTGGCTATAATTTTACCCATGTACGCGAACCTCCTGTAATGTAAGTGATTGAAGTGTGATGCTCACCGAAGCATCGGACCTGCCATCAAGTGGTCAGAGCGATAGCGCGATCATTCCCTCGTATCTACTGGCAAGCTTAGTGCCAGGCTCATTTCACCTATTTATTGCATGGATATATAGAGAAACACCTGTTTATGAAGAAATGGGGACATCGGAGGAGGGGAACCCTGTGGCACTCTGGCTACCGAAGATACAAAAATGCCTCAGAAATTAATGTCTTATAGTCTGATGCCGACCTCTTGTCGAAAATAATTGCACCGACAATTAATCCGTTTTGAAGCTGTGAGTAAATTGACACCTGAGTACATGGCCAATATAATGCGCAACTCGATTATCTAAACGAAACGTGATTTCCGAGGGGGATTGTTATGTCTTTTACATCTCAGCAGCCTTCAAACTTGAAAAAGAAGCGCGAACATGGGTTTCGCAAACGCATGAGCACAAAGAACGGACGGAAGGTCCTGGCACGCCGCCGTGCAAAAGGCCGCGCTCGGCTGGCAGTCTAGCGTTTCAATCTCAGATGCTGTTGAGGGGCTGGATTCGAAGGCTTGCCTGACTTGCTCCGCATGAGTTCCAGTGCGTGCAGCCTGGAGAAGAGATCTGCTTCTCCTTACGCCCTACGTGATGGGCTGTCTGCTCGACTCCTGCCGGTTACCGCCGCCGACGAACATACTCACATACTGGTGGGCGTCACGATATGAGCTCACAAGCCAGAACTGGCGCTATGTTCTTGCGAGTCAGTCGGGATATTGAACAAGTGAAGCGGCACGGGCGTCGCAGCTCCACGCAATGTTTCAATTTGCTCGCGAGCCGGACGGAGAGTTCTGTGAGTCAGGTTGGAATCGTCGTCGGCAGGCGATTTGGTAATGCGGTTAAGCGCAACCGGTCCAAGCGACGGTTTCGCGAACTCGTCAGAGCCATCTATCCAGACTTGATTCCGGGTTACCACCTGCTTGTATTCCCCAAGCGAGACGCCCTGACGCTTTCGTTCGGCGAGCTGAAGGAATTGTGGACCGCTACACTGTTCAAACATCGCCTTCTGATCGCGAGGTCGATCTAGCATGCGCCGTCTCCTGGTGGGGCTGATTCAAGGCTACCGATATGTGATCTCACCATGGCTCAGCCCGGCATGCCGATTTCATCCGACCTGTTCCCAATACGCGATGGATGCCATACGCCAGCGAGGCTGCCTGGAAGGTCTGGGACTGGCCTTGATCCGCTTACTCAAATGCCATCCCTTTCATGCCGGCGGGTTTGACCCGGTTAAAAAATAATTCAACGTTGTTGAAGAAAGTACGTATCTAGATGATGGAGAAACGGGTCATC
>JABFSU010000100.1 GCA_013140455.1 Nitrospira sp.
GGCTGGCAACCGTGCTGGTCACGCCACATGCGCTCCCGCGCCTGGACTTCTCCAAAGGCATCCCCCCGGAGTCGCGCACGCTGGTCGTGGTTCCGACGATGCTCAGCAGCATTGAACAGATCGAGCATCTCATCGAAGCGCTCGAAGTCCGATTCCTGGCCAATCGGGACAGCCAGCTGCTCTTTTCCCTGTTGACCGACTTCCGGGACTCGCAAGAAGAAACAGTGCCGGAGGATGAGCCTCTGTTGCGCTTGGCCCGGAAACGGATCGAGGAACTCAATGACAAATACAAGGAGACGACCCAGGAGGCCTTCTTCCTCTTTCATCGGCCGCGCCGATGGAATCCCGGGGAGCGGGTGTGGATGGGATATGAACGGAAGCGGGGAAAACTTGCCGACCTCAACCTGCTTTTACGAGGCAGCGCGGCAGATCGCTTTTCGCTGGTTGTCGGAGACACGGGGGTCTTATCGGCCGTCAAGTACGTAATCACTCTGGACACCGATACGCAATTGCCGCGCGATGCCGCCCGCCAGTTTGTGGGGACAATGGCGCACCCGTTGAACCGCCCACGGTACGATGAAGACAAAGGGCGGGTCTGCGATGGATACGGCATTCTGCAGCCACGCGTCGCCGTCAGCCTGCCGGGCACGAACCGGTCGCGCTATGCGCGGCTCAACGGGAGCGACTCTGGAATCGATCCCTATACCCGCGCCATTTCCGATGTCTACCAGGACCTGTTCGGTGAAGGTTCATTCATCGGGAAGGGCATCTATGAGGTGGATGCATTCGAGCGCTCTCTGTCCGGACGCTTCCCTGAGAATACGATTCTCAGCCATGATCTGCTCGAAGGGTGCTACGCGCGAGCGGGACTCTTGAGCGATGTACACCTCTACGAAGAATATCCCTCCTGCTACAGCTTGGACGTGAGCCGGCGATATCGCTGGATCCGCGGAGACTGGCAACTCGCAGGATGGCTGCTGCCGCGCGTTCCAGGCCCTGACGCACAGCGCCTCAAGAATCCGCTCTCCGGACTCTCCCGGTGGAAGCTCTTCGACAACCTTCGACGGAGCCTCGTGCCTGCCGCACTAACCCTCCTCTTGCTGCTGGGCTGGACCGTCTTATCCCCGATCTGGCTCTGGACCCTATCGGTGATCGGAATCATCCTGGTCCCCCCATTACTTGCCATTATCCTCAACATGCTTCAGAAGCCGGAAGACGTGTTACCGGAGCAGCATGCCGCGGTCGCAATCCGTGCAGCCGGCCAACACATGGTTCAGACGGTATTGACGGTTACGTTCCTTCCCTACGAGGCGTTCTACAGTGTGGATGCGATTGTGCGCACGATCTGGCGGATGGCGGTCACGCATACCCGACGGCTCGAATGGAATCCATCAAGCAATCAAAACCTCGATCGGCGTACAGACCTCGTCGCCTACAGTCGGATGATGTGGATCGGGCCCATTCTTGTCGGGGCTTCGGCGATGTATCTGTCGCTGGAGGAAACCGCTTCGTTGGATGTGGCTGTCCCCATTCTGGGGCTCTGGCTTGCCTCCCCCGTTGTCGCGTGGTGGATCAGCCAGCCGATCACTCGCCCCGAAGTGCATCTGACGACCGACCAGACAAACTTTCTCCGGAAGCTGGCCCGAAAAACCTGGGCGTTCTTCGAGCAATTCGTCGGAGCAGACGATCATTGGCTGCCGCCGGATAATTTCCAGGAGCACCCGGTCGCCGTCATCGCGCATCGCACGTCGCCGACCAACATGGGGCTCGCGCTGCTCGCCAACTTGTCCGCGTACGACTTCGGCTATATCTCGGCAGGCCAACTCATCGAACGCACGACGAACGCGCTGCGCACGATGGGAGGCTTAGAGCGGCACCGCAGCCACTTCTACAACTGGTACGACACCCAGACGCTGAAACCCCTGCTGCCGACCTATGTGTCGACGGTAGATAGCGGAAACCTTGCCGGCCACCTGCTGACATTGCGGCCGGGCCTGCTCGCGCTCCCCGATCAGAAGATCCTGGCACCGCGATTCCTTGACGGATTCAGCGACACCCTCGGGGCTCTCAAGGATTCTGCCGGGGAACCGGCGCAAGCCATCCTGGCCAAATTCCAGCGGCAGCTGGAGGCGGCCGATGAATCCAAACCGACCACGCTCACGGCGGCCCGGCTCTGCCTTGACCGGCTGACGACCACCGCAGATGAGATACTCGCATCCTTGAAGGGCGCTCCTGAAAGTCACGCAACCTGGTGGGCCCACGCCCTCAGCCGGCAATGCCGGGATGTCCTCGGCGACCTCATGTTTCTCGCCCCCTGGGCCCTGCTGTCGTCTTCACAGAATCGGCTCAGTGAATGTGGCGATATCAACGTGATCCCGACGTTGCGTGAATTGGCGCGGCTTGACCTGTCCTGCCTGCAAGCCATCGAACATCGCATGGGTCCGGAGGCGATGCCTGAGGAGCGCGCCTGGGTCAGTAACCTTCAAGGGCTCATCGTGAAGGCCAGCCAGCGCGCCAGAGAGAGAATTGCGGCGCTCGAAGAACTAGCCCGTCAGGCCAGTCACTTCGCCGCCATAGAATATGATTTCCTGTTTGACAAGACCTGTCATCTACTGGCGATCGGCTACAGCGTCGGCGACCGCCGACGGGACACGAGTTACTACGACCTGCTGGCATCGGAGGCCCGATTATGCAACTTCGTCGCCATTGCACAGGGGCAACTGCCGCAAGAAAGCTGGTTTGCGCTCGGGCGGCTCCTCACGACCGCCGGTGGGGGACCGGTGCTCATCTCATGGAGCGGGTCAATGTTCGAATACCTCATGCCACTGTTGGTGATGCCGACGTACGACAACACCCTGCTCGACCAGACCTGCAAGGCAGCGGTGGAGCGGCAGATCGCCTATGGAAAGCAGCGCGGCGTACCGTGGGGGATTTCGGAATCCGGCTACAACACGATCGACGTGCATCTGAACTATCAATATCGGGCGTTCGGCGTGCCCGGGCTCGGACTGAAACGCGGGCTTGCCGACGATGTCGTGATTGCGCCCTATGCCTCGGCGCTCGCGCTGATGGTGGCGCCTGAAGACGCTTGCGTGAATTTGCAGCGACTCGCCGAAGAAGGAGCCGAGGGACAGTTCGGCTTCTATGAAGCGATCGACTACACGCCTTCCCGTCTCCCGCGCGGCCAATTGAGCGCAGTGATTCGGTCCTACATGGCCCATCACCAGGGCATGAGCTTGCTCGCCCTGGCCTATCTGCTCCTCGACCGTCCCATGCAAAAACGATTCGATTCAGATCCGTTGTTTCAGGCAACCACGCTGCTGCTCCAGGAACGGATTCCGAAGGCGACAGCATTTTATTCGCATACCGCCGAGCTCTCTGACATACGGATGATCTCGGGGGACGCAGAAGTACCGGTGCGCCGATTCACCAGCCCGCACACCGCGATTCCTGAGGTGCATTTATTATCTAACGGTCGCTACCACGTGATGATCACGAATGCGGGGGGTGGATACAGTCGCTGGAAGGATCTCGCCGTCACTCGCTGGCGCGAAGACAGTACCCGAGACAATTGGGGCACCTTCTGTTACCTCCGCGACATGGAGAGCGGGGAATTCTGGTCCACGGCCTATCAGCCGACGCTGCAATCGCCGGCGAGCTATGAAGTCATCTTTTCAGAGGGACGGGCTGAGTTTCGCCGGCGGGACCAGGAGATCGAGACCTACAGCGAGATCGTGGTATCGCCGGAAGACGATATCGAACTGCGCCGGACCCGCATCACCAATGACTCGCAGACCCGCCGCACGATCGAGATCACGAGTTACGCGGAAGTCGTCCTCGCATCGTCGGCCTCGGACGCACTACATCCCGCGTTCAGCAACCTTTTCGTGCAAACCGAAATCATTCGCGAACGGCAAGCGATCCTCTGTACGCGCCGGCCTCGCTCCCTCGACGAGCACGCGCCATGGATGTGCCACCTCATGGCCGTGCATGGAGCACCCACCGGAGCCATGTCGTACGAGACGGACCGCCTGCAATTCATCGGCCGCGGTCGCACTGCCGCCAATCCACAGGCGCTGCACGGCTCCGGCAGACAATCAGAAGGACTCACACACGCGGCGCTTTCAGGGAATGCAGGCTCAGTGCTTGATCCGATTGTCGCCATCCGCTGTCAGGTCACCCTCGATCCGGAAGAATCAGTCACCATTGATCTGATGTCCGGCATCGGGGATAGCCGCGAGGTCTGCCTGGGCCTGGTCGAGAAATATCACGATCGGCGCCTCGCTGATCGCGTATTCGACATGGCCTGGACTCATAGCCAGGTCGTCATGCGGCAACTGAATGCCACTGAAGCCGACGCGCAACTCTATGGCCGCCTGGCCAACTCAATCCTGTACGCGAATGCCTCTCTGCGGGCCGACCCGAGTGATCTGATCAAAAACCGTCGCGGACAATCGGGACTCTGGGGCTACGCCATCTCCGGCGATTTACCGATCGTGTTGCTCCAGATCGGAGACCCGGCCAATATCGACCTGGTCCGTCAACTCGTGCAAGCCCATGCCTACTGGCGCTCCAAGGGGCTGGCCGTCGACCTGGTGATCTGGAACGAAGATCATGCCGGCTATCGCCAGCTGCTCCACGAACAAATCATGGGGCTGATTGCCGCGGGCGTCGAAGCCCATGTGATCGATCGACCCGGCGGCATCTTCGTCCGTCCTGCGGAGCAGATTTCGAACGAGGACCGTATCCTGCTCCAATCAGTCGCACGCGCAATCATTAGCGACCGGCGGGGATCGCTGGAAGATCAGATGACCCGTCGCGGCCATACGGACAGCGCCGTACCTCGGCTGACGCCGATCCGAACCCGCCGTCCAGAACCCGAACCATCCACTGCGTTGCCACGCCACGATCTCACGTTCTTCAACGGGCTGGGGGGCTTTACCTCCGATGGGCGCGAGTACGTCATCACCACCACGCATGGGCAGATGACACCGGCACCGTGGGTGAACGTCCTGGCCAATCCCAACTTTGGCACCGTCATCTCGGAGAGCGGCCAGGCCTATACCTGGAGCGAAAACGCTCACGAGTTCCGCCTCACCCCGTGGCACAACGACCCGGTAAGCGACACGAGTGGAGAGACCTTCTACCTCCGCGACGAAGAGAGGGGCCACTTCTGGTCCCCCACGCCACTTCCCAGCCGCGGAGCGACCGCGTACGTCAGCCGACACGGCTTCGGCTATAGCGTCTTCGAGCATACGGAACGCGGCATCCGGTCGGAGCTGTGGGTGTACGTGGCGCTGGATGCCTCGATCAAGTTCATGGTGCTCAAGGTCCGGAACGAATCAGGCCGCGCGCGCAAACTGTCTGCGACAGGGTACGTGGAATGGGTGCTGGGAGACCTGCGGCCGAAATCGACGATGCACATCGTCACCGAACTGGACCCTGCGAGCGGCGCATTCTTCGCACGAAATTCCTATAACACGGAGTTTGGCGGACGAGTGGCCTTCTTTGATGTCGACGAGACGACTCGGTCTATCAGCGGCGACCGGACCGAGTTTATCGGGCGCAATGGCACGCTTCGCAATCCGGCCGCGATGACCCGGTTACGGCTGTCCGGAAAAGTGGGGGCCGGGCTCGATCCCTGCGCGGCCATCCACGTTCCCTTCGAGTTAGCCGGTGGACAAGAACGTGAGATCATCTTCAGACTCGGCATTGGGCGAACCGCCGATGAGGCCAAAAAGTGCGTACAGCGATTCCGTGGACCGACTGCCGCCCGCGCTGCGCTCGATGCGGTGCAGCACCACTGGGCGCACACGCTGAACGCCGTGCAGGTGGAGACCCCGGACCAGTCACTCAATATGCTGACCAATGGCTGGCTCCTGTACCAGACGCTCGCCTGCCGGCTGTGGGCACGGAGCGGATACTATCAATCGGGAGGCGCGTTTGGGTTCCGCGATCAACTCCAAGATACGATGGCGCTCATCCACACCGAACCGCACCTCGCACGCGAACACCTCCTCCTCTGCGCGGCCAGACAGTTTCAGGAAGGAGATGTACAACACTGGTGGCACCCTCCCTCAGGCCGAGGCGTGCGTACCCGCTGTTCGGATGATTACCTCTGGTTACCCCTGGCCACATGCCGCTATGTGCTCAGCACCGGTGACACTGGAGTCTTGGACCACACACCCATCCACTTCATCGAAGGCCGCCCCTTGAACCAGGAGGAAGACTCGTACTTCGATCTACCAGTCAGGTCTGAACAATCGGCCAGTTTATACGAACACTGCGTGCGAGCGATTCGAAAAGGTCTCACGCGTGGCATACATGGCCTCCCCCTCATCGGTTCCGGTGACTGGAACGACGGGATGGACATGGTCGGCAAACACGGGACGGGCGAGAGCATCTGGCTGGGGTTTTTCCAATATGACGTGCTCACCCAGTTCGCCGCGCTTGCGCACCTGCGTGGAGACTTCCCGTTCGCCGAACGTTGCCGGCAGGAAGCGGCTGACCTGCGTGAGAATATCGAACTGCATGGCTGGGATGGCGCGTGGTATTTGCGCGCCTACTTTGATGATGGCTCGCCGCTGGGATCCGCAAGCAATCATGAATGTCAGATCGATTCGGTTGCGCAAAGCTGGTCGGTGCTCTCCGGAGCCGGAGACACTCTGCGCTCGCGCATCGCGATGGACGCGGTGAACCAACGCCTCGTGCGCCGGGATTTTGCGCTGATCCAACTGTTGGATCCACCGTTCGACAAGTCACCGTTGAACCCCGGCTACATCAAAGGATACGTGCCGGGGGTACGAGAAAATGGCGGCCAATATACGCATGCGGCCATCTGGGCGGCAATGGCGTTCGCCGCATTGGGAGAGCGGCAACGCGCATGGGAACTGTTGACCATGATCAACCCGGTCAACCATTCGAGATCTCCGGAAGAAACCGCAACGTACAAGGTCGAACCGTACGTCGTCGCGGCCGACGTCTATGCCGTCTCGCCGCATACCGGCCGCGGCGGATGGACCTGGTACACCGGCTCAGCCGGCTGGCTATACCGGCTCATCGTCGAATCACTCCTCGGACTGAAGCTGGAAGTCGACAAACTACGCGTGACTCCGTGCATCCCAGCCGACTGGAAGGGATTCACGTTGCACTACCGGTACCGGGAGACGATGTATCATATTACCGTCTTACAGGTCGGCACCGGGAAGGGCGAAACCAGCGTGACGGTCGACTGTGTGGAGCAACACGATCCGACCATTCCGCTTACGGATGACCGACAAGAACACTCGGTTGAAGTAAGAATTCGACCGGCTGTCAGTGAATAGAGAAACCCACCGCACGCAGCATCTTCTCGCCATCTCTATGGTCGAAAAGGAGTCCCTGCTGCGACATTTAGCGTGCGATGGGCAATCCGCTGAAGTAATACGAAGAAATGGCGGCTGTTGCGGCAACGTTGAGGGAGTCAATGCCGCGTACTAGGGGAATTGAATATGTGCGCGATGCCGCGGCGATGGATGCAGGGAGCAAGCCCTGGCTCTCATTCCCTACTGCAATGATGGCCCGAGGAGCAATCTCTGTAATTGCCCGAAGATCGCGCGACTCAGACGAAGGGACAACAGCGGCATAGAGCGCGCAACCTGACGCGGTCAGAGAAGACAGCGCTGCGCCTTGAAACACCGGAAGCGCGAGAATCGCTCCGGCTGTGCCCCGCACCACCTTCGGATGGAAACAGTCAACCGAATCGAGGCTGAGCCAGACCCCTGACAGACCAAGCCCTGCGGCTGTCCGAATAATCGTACCGACATTCGTTGGATCTTGTAGACGCTCACCATACACACCTAGTACTCGTGCTTGAGCAAGCACATCGCCCTCATTCCATTTCGGCAAGCGGACAACCGCGAGAATACCCTGCGGCATGTCCACATCAGAGAGCTTTTCGAATGTCTCATCCGGACAGGAATATTGCGTAGCCCGCAACGCACTCCTGGCAGCGTGGCTCTCCTGGTCTTCTTGCTCAAGATATCGGGTGGAAATAGTGAGGCTGATGATCTGTTGTGAAAAAGAACGAATGAGATCGCGGCAGGCGTGAGCGCCTTCGATGACGAAGGCGCCTTCACTAAGGCGTGCTTTCTTGTCCTGGAGGAGATGCCGAACCAACGACCCATGGGCACGTGTAAGAGGGCGGAGTAAAGCAGACACGTTCACCCTCTTACCGTACAGGGACAGGCGCAGAAAGAAAACCCAACAGAACGCTACCGCCGCTTCCGCTCAGACGCGGCTTCTGCAGCACGAATCCGCTGGGCCCGCGCCTTGGCGCGCTTGAGCAGCGTGAGCTTCCCGCGCGTGCGATCCTGCTCAGTCTGTAGCTTTTCGAGCTGTGACTTCAGGTGGGCCTTCTCTTGCTTATGCAAATCCGCGCATTCGGCTTTTGACAGAAGTTTCCAATCGCCCGTATTGCCGGCCCGCTTAATCCGAGCATCCAGCGATTCGCGAAGCTGGCGCGCCCGCATCGTCATGAGTGATTTCAGGGCCTGCTGGCGCCGCTGCACCTCTTCTTCTTCGGCCATAATGCCACGAATGTCCGTTCCCAACATGTTCCCGCCCTCCTTCAAAGACCTAAGTTCGAACGGGCATATTGTACCTGAATTCACCTCTCACCTGCCACCAGGCAAAAAACGACGCAAGCCATTGATGTGTATACACTTTGTCAAATTGCTACCATCGGATCGCTTGCGACAGAATCCGGACTTCTATATCATCGGCACATGCCAATCGGTGCACTCATACAGGCCTGGCGGCTCTCTCGAAACCAATCGATTGAAGCGCTGTCGAAGACTGCCGGCATCTCGACTACTCAGTTAGAAGAAATTGAGACCGATCAGACCGATCCTTCCTCAGCCACTATTGAGTCACTCGCAACCGCCCTTCGTATCCCGCCCTCATGGCTGTTTGATACGCCCAAATCGTTCGATTGCCTGTTCAATGAATCCGGCGATGACGAGCCACCGCCGCCCGAACGCACAGACCCAGTCACCGAACGTATTCTGACCGGCTCACGCTTGGATCGATCGCTGTATGTCATGTTGACCGCACTGATGCAGGCAGGCGATCCGAAACTGCTCCGCG
The DNA here is from genome assembly GCA_013140455.1 of Nitrospira sp. GTDB lineage: Bacteria > Nitrospirota > Nitrospiria > Nitrospirales > Nitrospiraceae > Nitrospira_D. Next base: position 9,127 of record JABFSU010000100.1, read on the forward strand.
CAGCGGAAATGAGCCTGCGCAGTCTCGTCAAACAATCACGCCAAGCCTCTGTCCCCTGGCAACAACGTCCCCCGGGGCACTTCGAACCGCCCAGCGACTAATTGCCGACATCGACCGATATCTCTTACCCCAGGTCAACAGCCAGCTAGAAGATTTGCAAGATGAGGCACTTCAGATAACGCGTCTCGGGCATGCTCGCCAGAATCGGATGATCACCGCTCTGGCCGCGCTGCTCAATCAATCGAACTTCACGCTTGGCATCACGTGCAGCCAGACGTATGGCATCCCAAAACTGCGTTTCGGAGATATGGTGCGAACAGGAACTCGTCACCAGAAAGCCTTCCGGCTTGGTGAGTTTGATTCCGAGCAGATTGATGTCTTTATACCCGGCGAGCGCCTTGGGGACAGCCTGCTGGCTCCGGGCGAATGCCGGGGGATCAAGCATGACCATATCGTAGCGCTTTCCCGTCTTGATCAATGATCGCAGTTCGTCAAATGCATCGCCTGCACGATAACGACAGCGCGCTTCGACACGATTCCGACGCGCGTGTTCCCGTGCAATCACCAGCGAGTCTTCGCTGACATCCAACCCCTCGACGGATGTTGCACCGGCCAGCGCCGCATGAATCCCGAATGCGCCCGTATGGCAAAACGCCTCCAGCACTTCGGCGCCGTTCGCGTACCGCGCCGCCGCTAATCGATTCTCCCGTTGATCGCAAAACCACCCGGTCTTCTGTCCGGACTCTATATCAACACGAAAGATCGCCTGCCCCTCCGTAATCTCAACCGTCGTCGCTCCACTCCCTTTCGCAAATCCCCGCTCCAGCGGTAATCCCTCAAGTGTCCGGCTTTTCGGATCGTTCCTAAGATAAATCGTCTTCAGGCCGGTGACCTCTGCGAGCAGGTCGGCCAACATCGCTTTCCGACGATCCATCCCGAAGGCCAAAGTCTGCATCACCAGCGCCTGATCGTACCGATCCACAATCAACCCCGGCAGACGGTCTCCCTCGCCATGAATCAACCGATAGGCGGTCGAATTCGTCACGATCCGCTGCCGCAGCCGCACGGCCTGACGCATCCGTTCGAGCCAGAACTGCTCATCAATGGGAACATCCTCAAAGGTCAGAAACCGAACGCGGATTTTAGACTCCGGGTTGTAGAACCCCCGGCCATAGAATCGTCCGGCAGGCGTGACCACATCGACCACGTCACCGGCGACCGGCTGGCCCTCGATCTTCGCCACATGGCCGGCATAGAGCCAGAGATGGCCGGGCCCTTCCCTCCCCATCTGATGAAGTAATGTCACGCGAGCGGTGGATGCATCAGGTTGTATTGTCATGCGTCACTTATCCAACCTGGCGCTATAAAAGGTCAAGGGGATTCCCTGAGCCGTCGCACGCCGCCCAAGACAAAGCTTGACGGTGCCCGATCAGTATGATGTGCTGTCAATGAATCGCCATCCTCTGGAGCACGCATATGAATCGTCCTGCAACCATCGGAACTGCTGTGCTTGACCGGCTCCACCGTCTGGGAGTCCGACACATTTTCGGTATTCCCGGCGATTACGTATTGTCTCTCTATCAATTGATCGACGCGTCGCCCATCACCCATATCGGGACGACACGGGAAGACTGCGCAGGCTTTGCTGCGGATGCCTATGCCCGTATCAACGGCATCGGCGCCGCCTGCGTCACCTATTGCGTCGGCGGACTCAATACCGTCAACGCCATCGCCTGCGCCTATGCGGAACGGTCTCCCGTCGTCCTGCTCACGGGCTCACCGGGGCTCTCCGAACGCACCCGCACTCCGTACATGCACCATATGGTCAGAGACTTTTCCACCCAGCGGGAAGTCTTCGAGCAGATGACCGTCGCCGCCGTCGCACTCGACGATCCTCTCACCGCCGAACGGGAAATGGATCGCGCCTTTGCCGCCCTGCTGCGATATCGCCGCCCCATCTATATTGAAATCCCGCGTGACATGGTCCATACGCCGCTGCACAACAGCGGCAAACCGATCTGCATCGACGATGAGCCCAGCGACCCGGCCGCACTGGCTGAAGCCATTGGCGAGGTCCGCGCGATGCTGTCAGCCGCACACCGCCCGGCGATATTGGTCGGAGCGGAAGTCGGACGATTCGGCCTGCACGACGACCTCGCACGGTTGGTCGAACGGCTGAACATTCCCATTGCATCTACCCTGCTGGGGAAATCCGTCATTCGGGAGGACCATCCGCTGTACGTCGGTGTGTACGGAGGACTGATCGGGCGGGATGAGGTGCAGCGGTTCATCAACGAATCCGACTGTCTCCTGATTCTCGGTTCGATCCTCTCCGATGTTGAAGACATGGATGCCCACTCCCCGCTCATGACGGAAGGCCGTACGATCCACGCCACCGCCGACCGTGTGGCTATCAAACATCACCGGTATGAAACCATCCTGTTTCAGGATTTTGTGCGCGGGCTCGGCGAGTCTCCCCTTCCCAGCTTCCCGTCACGTACGCTGCCGGTCCCGTCGGTTCCCGTGAGCCTACCGTTGGATCCCCAAGGGCCGATTACGCTTCGCGGATTATTCAGCCATCTGGACACGATCCTGAACGACCAGACGCTGGTGATCGCCGACGTAGGAGAATCCTTGTTCGCCGCCGCCGATCTCCACGTCCATCGCCGGTTTGAATTCCTCTCTCCCGCCTACTACACCTCTATGGGGTTCGCCATCCCTGCCGCGCTCGGCGCCTCCTGCGCCGATCCCACACTCCGCCCAATCGTGCTCGTCGGAGACGGAGCTTTTCAGATGACCGGAACGGAATTATCCAGTTGCGTGCGCTATGGACAGGCCCCCATCGTAATCATCCTCAATAACCACGGCTATTCCACCGAACGCGAAATCCTCGAAGGCCCGTTCAACGATATTCACGAATGGCAATACGAACGCATCTGTGACCTGGTGGGCGGAGGCGTGGGCTCCCGCGTCACAACCCAACAGGACTTTGAACAGCGCGTCGCCGCCGCACTGGCTGATCCCACACAAGTGCACGTCCTCAACGTGCTGTTGAACCCAGCCGACCGCTCTCCCGGCATGGTCCGCCTGGCACGCCGCTTGGGGAAAAAACTCTCGACGGATAAACCGTAGCGTTGGCACGGGAGCCGCGCGCTCTTCATACAGGTCCTGCTCATCACCGCCCTATGACCCATTAGACAGCTGACCCCGTCAAGGCGCTCCGCGAACATTTACCTCAGCCTTGCTCCCTGCGTACTTAAACGGCGGTCAAATATTTCCATGGCTCACGTCGTGAAGAAACTTTACCCGGCGTGCTACTCCCGGCTTGAACAGCCCGGCTACAGGGAGGATAATTCACGTCACTGACCTATATGAAACTTACCACTCCACAATGGGTCATTTCATCGGGCGTGGCTGCGCTGACAGTCGCTCTCTTGATAGTCGATCTCCACACACCGCTGGGCGTGGCCAATCACATCCTGTATCTCGGTCCCGTGCTTGTGTCGCTCCTCTCATCACAGCGGTGGTATCCGTTCATCATCGCCGGCACCGTCACGGTCTTGATCGTCGTCGCAGGGCTCCTGAGCGAAAATCCGCATGATATTCCGCTGTGGGTGCCTATTTCCAATCGAGCGTTCAGCATCTGGGCCATGTGGGTGCCCGTCTGGTATTTTCGTCAACGCCGCGACCATGAACTTCTCCTCCAGCGGATGAATACGGAACTTGAAGAGCGCGTGCAGGATCGAACCCAGCAACTCGCTATGGTGAACAAGGCGCTGGTCGTTGAGATCACAGAGCGCATGCGCACAGAGCACTCGCTCGAATTCAGCCGTCGGGAACTCAAACGACTGGCGTCACAACTGATTCGAATCCAGGAAGATGAGCGACGGAGGATCTCCCGCGATCTCCATGATGATATCAACCAACGACTCGCACTCCTGTCGATCGAATTGGAAGGCATTCAGCGACAACTGCCTGCGCTCACGCCACCAGTCGCCCACGCCATCCAGTCAATTTCGAACCGCGTGGCCGAGCTTTCCGAAGATGTACGCCATCTCGCCTATCACTACCACCCGTCGATCCTCGATGACCTCGGCCTCTCCATCGCCCTCCAGCGGCTGGTCGAGGATGTCGGCTCTCGCAATCATCTTGAGGCCCACATCACCTGTCACGACATGCCGAAGACAGTTTCCCAGGACGTCGCAACCTGCCTATACCGGGTCGCACAAGAAAGCTTGAACAATGTCGTCCGCCACGCGAAGGCCTCGCGGATAGACGTCGCCTTGGCCCAGTCGGGCATGGGACTCACCTTCACGATCGCCGATAATGGCATAGGATTTCCCCCGGATCTTCCACGAACCGAATCCGGAGGTCTCGGCTTATTAAGCATGAAGGAGCGCGTGGCTCTGGTCGGAGGCACCTTGACGATCGAATCGGCCATTGGCACCGGCACAAGGCTTCAAGCCAGCATTCCCCTGATGGAGGAGACGTGAGAAAACCCCGAGTGCTTCTTGCAGACGACCATACGTTGGTCCTGGACGGCTATCGCAAATTACTGGAGAGTTCCTGCGACATCGTCGGCGCCGCCGAAGACGGCCGTACTCTCTTGAAGATGGCACACCAATTCCAACCTGACATTGTGACTCTCGACATTTCCATGCCACATCTGAATGGCATCGACGCAGCCCGCAAACTCCACAAAGATTTGCCGGATACCAGAATCATCTTCGTCACGATGCATGCCGATCAAGCCTACATCACCGAAGCCTTCAAAGCAGGCGCCAAGGGCTACCTGCTCAAGCGGTCGGCTGGATCGGAACTCGTCCAGGCCGTTCAGGCCGTGATGAACGGGCACAACTACATTACTCCACTCATCGCAAAAGGGTTGGTCCAATCTGCCGTCACCGGTCGAAAACCGTCTCTGACAGTGAGTGATGCCCTGACGCCCAGGCAACGGGAAGTCTTACAATTGGTCGCCGAAGGCAACACCGTGAAAGAAATTGCGGCTGCTCTCGACATCTCCCCCAAAACCGTCGAGTTTCACAAAACGCAACTGATGGATCAGTTAGACCTCCATACCACGGCCGAGCTCACCCGCTATGCACTGACCCACGGGCTCATTTCATCGTAATGCCCGTTCTGCTCATAACTCCAGGGCTTTCGACAGCAGAGCCCAGGGATTTCCCCAGCCCTACCTGGGGACCTGTCTAGTACTTCCTCAGCTCTCCCGGGCATACACTCCCACCTACTACGGAGCGCGGGACCGCGCAAGTGCGTTCCGTACCATCATCTCCATGGAGGTGTGCCATGAAACGGACTCGCATTCTGCTGGCCGACGATCACCCGCAAATTCGAGAACTCCTCCGCGTCATTCTGGAACCGGAATTTAAAGTCGTCGGAGCAGCAGAGGATGGCGAAACACTCCTGCAATACGCCCAGAGCCTGCAGCCTGATGTGATCATCTCCGACATCAATATGCCGAAAGTCGATGGGCTGCAAGCCGCCCGGCTCCTGAAAGAGATCGTTCCCCACACACGGGTCATCTTTCTGACCGCCCACGCCGAACCGTCTTACGTGGCCGACGCCTTTGCAGCGGGGGCAGCCGGCTATCTCGTCAAAGGGGCGACGACCGATTTGGCCGGCTCATTGCGGTCCATGATCACCGGCCTTCACACACACAAGGCCGCACCTTATGTCCCGCCGGCGCAGGCGAGACAATCGCCGGCGCAGGCGGAAGGAAGACCCGTCCGCTAATCAGAATCGGCGTCCATAGACGCCACCGTGACACTCATGAGGAGAAGCCCCCATGGCTACACGAATGACACTCTGCGGGTTTTGTCGGCGTCTCACCTGCGAGCAAACCGATGCCGGTCATGCGAGCGAAGGTCTGAAGACTGTGCCGTTGGAACACGATCTGCTCCGGTCAGACGATACGATCTTCGTGGAGACCTATTGTCGTGACTGCGACCGGTTCTACCAGCAGCTCATCACATTCGGGCGCGGAGAAGCATCCCCCGACTATAGGCGCTCACCAGGCTCTTCGGCTCAGGACATTCTTCGGGCAACGATTGCGGCAGGATCTCCGACGTAAGACATTCATCGCATGATCACCATGACTCCGAGAAAGGAACCCAACGTGGAGATGCACCGTGGCAGAGAATGCGCACGCTGTCAGGGACCAACAGTCTCAGAAGTGTTCGTTGATTGGACCTCCGGAGGAGGCCATCTGTCATTCCCCGGACAGCGGTGCCTTCTCTGTGGTGACATCACCGATTCGCTCATCTTGTCCCATCGTGCCGCACACCCACAACCAGGCGTCCGCAACACACGACACCCGCGGGGACACTCCTTCATAGCCGTTCCGGTCGGAGCAGAACGCACAAGCCACTCCCCCGGGAAAAACCAACAATGAAACTGGCCAGCCTGATTCGACACGACACGATGATAGAACAGGGACCCAACATACTGGCGGAAGCATCCGTCCGCCGGCGCATCCTGGTGGTCGATCATGAGGATGACATCCGCCTGTCTGTGTGCAGCCAATTGGCCCAGTGGGGATTCGAGGCCGAAGGGGAAGACAATGGCGTATCCGGACTCGCACGACTCGCTCAAACCGACCCATCCACAGAGTTCGCAGGCATGCTGCTCGAAATGGATATGCCGGTTCTCGGCGGCATGGCCATCCTTCAAGAAATGAAAGATCGCCACCCAGCCATTCCAGTGATCGTGATGGCTCGCACACCCCATATCGATAAACTCCGGAATGCAGTCCGCCTGTGGGCGCAAGAATACATCGTGAAGCCACTCGACCAGGAGCTCTTACAGCTGAAATGCGCCTCGGTATTTTCCGGGCACCCCCCGACGACGTTGAGATGATTGACACAACCTATCCAGCACAGTCAGATCAATGGGAGACGACGGCCTGTCGGTGAATCCCGTGGCATCGACTCATAGCGGTGCCTTCCTGAACGGGATTCATCGACAGCGATGACGTACCCATTGGTCTGGCTCTGGACAGAGATATGGCGAAACGACGATGAAGGCATCTTCCATCCAATGCCCCCGATGTGACGGCTTGAGTATATCCACATACTGTGACTCAGGTTACGGGTGGGCGTTCGACGGCTGGAGCTGCCTGAACCGCGGCGATGTGGTTGACCCGGTCATTCTCACGAACCGGAAGGTGCGCGCGGATGGATCGACGTTGCCGATGGCTGCCAAAGGCATGCGCGGCGCAGGCGGCGCGGTTTCGCCGGCTCGATATCAACGGCTGACGTACGTCACGGCATGAAACCGTCATCAGCTCCGACACGCACAATTCTGGTGATTGACGATGATCCCAATATTCGAGAGCTTCTCCGAGCCGCGCTGGAAGAAGCGGGATACGCCGTTCGCGAATCCCATGAGGGAGGTCACGGGCTGGCGATTGCCAAACAGGAACACTGTGCTCTGGCCATGGTGGACCTGTTCATGCCCGGCAAAGAAGGGCTGGAAACAATTCTCGCCTTACGGCGGGAGATCCCGACGATGAAATTGATCGCCATGAGCGGAGGCAGCGGGCACACCGATATGCTACGCGCAGCCACAGTATTCGGAGCCGACCTGACCATCCACAAACCGTTTGACCTCAACCAGCTCATACGCTCCATCGCGGCGCTGGTCGAAACACACTAACCCCCATTCGATGAACGGAACACTCGACTTTGACCCAGCCAAGAAAGGAATGACATGTCCTTCAGGAATCACAGCGTCTCCACCGCGTATCGAGCGACCCGATTGATGAGCCTGCTTCTGGGAGCGAGCCTTTTAGCCGCCTGTGCAACTGCGTTACCCGGCGTGGTTCCGTTGCGTACCCATTACATCAACGTTCAGGATGCCGTCAGCCCGCAACACCTGCATGTCCATGTCGGTGACGAGGTTCGCTGGAATAACCTGCGTCCCGAACCAATCAGAATCAGCCTGCTCAGCCATCTCTCCGGATCAGGCGTCTCCTGCCAGACAGGTTTTTCGCGTTTCGGATCGCTTGACGATACGGCCATCGTTCCACCGAATGCCTACGTGAGCCTTTGCTTCGCCCAGGCCGGGTCAATCCAATACAACGTCTGGCTCAAGCCCGAGGATCCATTGCGAAGCATGACCCCGACCGCAAAAATCGTCGTCTCTGCACGGCCGACCTAATCATGGAACTGATATACTCATCGCTCTCATCGGAGTCCTGTATATGAGAATTCGTTCTGTTCTTTCGCTTATCAGCCTCAGCACCACACTGTATGGCACCGTAATGCCGGCTTCGCCTGGTTTCGCGCTGGAACCGGCCCCATCAGCCTATACGCTTGACTCGATTCTCGACCTGGCATTGGCGAAGAATCCGGCCGTATCGTCCGCAGAAGGAACCATCGATCAGCAGCGTGGCCAACAGACTGCCGCCGGCGCCTACCCGAACCCCACCGTCACCGGCTACATGGGCTACGGTGAAGTGCGGGACACCGGTCGTGCCAATATCCGCGAATCTCTCGAACGCGAAAAACTCACTGAATACAACGTGACCATCGGACAGCCGTTGGAATGGCCGTCGATGCGCAAGGCCCGACAAGGGGTGGCGGACGCGGGACTGGCGACAGCCAACGCGGGCATGTCGGAAACACGCTTGCACCTGGCCACGCAAGTCAAGGTTGCCTTCTACGACCTCTTGCTGGCCCAACGGGATGCCGCACTGGCCCAGCAGAATCTCGACATCGTCGAGAGCGTCGCGCGGATCGTCAAGGCCCGTGTGAAATCCGGAGAAGCGCCGCAATTCGAATCGATCAAAGCCGAAGTCGAAGTGCTGAAAGCCCGGCAACAGCTCGCCCGCGCAGAGAACGCCGTGCGCATCAATCGGGCCGTGGTGGATACCCTGACCGGCGGCGCGCTTGGATCGTCCTACATCATCCAGGGCGACTTCATGGGCATGTCGAAGGAAGTCCACCTTGACGGATTGATCGTCCGCATGGGCACCCAGCATCCGTCCATTCAACGGCTGCTGAAATCGGTCGAACAATCGGACTGGAAGATCGAATTTGAGCGGCAATCGAGAATTCCCAGCGTGACGGTCAACGGCAGCTACTGGCGCGAGATCGGCCGGGAAGCGGTGCAAGGAGGGCTGTCCATCCCCATGCCGCTCTGGTACCGCCGGGAGGGAGAAATCGCCGCGTCGCTGGGATCCAAGCGGCATCATGAAGCCGAGTTGCTGCGGACGCGCAACGAACTGGCGAGAGCCATTTTCCAGCATTATCAAGATGCCAGAACGACGGCCGAATTGATCGACGTGTTTGATAAAGGCTTATTGAAACAAGCTCAAGAGGCCTTGCGACTCGCGCAGTTCAGTTTCCAGCAAGGAGCATCGAGCCTGCTCGACGTCTTTGATGCCCAGCGCGTGCAACGCCAAATCCAGATGGACTACGCCCAAGCGCGGTACGAATTGTCAGTCTCCCTGGCGCGCCTGGAACGAGCCGTGGGAGGCGCCTTATGACTTCGTCTACACCCTGTCGCACTCGACGTGACACACTGGAGAACACTTCCGTTATGAACTCAGCATTGCGTGTCCAACTTCATCTCGTTGCAGGCCTGATAGTGGCTGTGCTCCTGGTTCATTCAGGATGCAACCAGGCACCCGGCGATGCCGCCGTAGCCCATCCGCCAGGTGCCGCCTCTGCCCCTGGTACCGTTGCCCTGACCGCGGAAGAATCCGTCCGCATCGGGCTGGTCGTCCAGCCGGCGACGCGAAGCGATTTCCGGACCTACCGCGAATTTCCCGCCATCGTGCAACCGAACGAGCGCGCCATGGCCGACATTACAACCCTGGTCCGCGGGCGGGTCGTGGATGTCTACGCTGACTTGGGACAACAGGTCGAAGCCAACGCCCTCCTGGCCATCTTGTACAGCAGCGACCTCGGCCTGGCGCAGTCCGCCTATCTGAAATCACAGGCGAAACTCCACGTCGCCGAGCAAGCCTACGCGCGGGCCAAGTTTCTGCTGCAGGAACAAGTCATCGGCGAAGCGGAAGCCCAGCGCCGGCATGCCGAACTGCTCAGCATGCAGGCGGAAGCCCATGAGGCGCGCGATCATCTGAAACTCCTCGGCATGAACGACGGCGAATTCCGCCGACTCGATAAGAGCCGGGATATTCGCTCCCATGTGCCGATCGTAGCACCCTTTGCCGGCCGCATCATCGGACGCAACTTGACCAGAGGAGAAGTCGTCGAGACCACCGAGAAACTCTTCGTGGTCGCCGATCTCTCCGAAGTCTGGGTGCGGGCCAACATCCCGGAAAAAGACATTCCGTTCGTCCACACCGTCCATGCCTCCGGTGGCAGACAGGCAGAAGTGCGCATCAATGCCTATCCGCGGGAAATCTTCAAGGGCACCATCACCTATGTCGGCGATGTCCTGGATCCCGCCACCCGAACGATGCAACTGCGGCTCGAACTTCCCAACCCCGAGGGACGGCTGAAGCCGGAGATGTTCGCCACCATCCGCCTCTTCTCCGAATCGCAGCCGGACCGGTTGGCCGTCCCGGAAGCCGCACTGCAACGGGATCAGAACCGGACCTTCGTCTTCGTGCAACGCAACGTGACCGAGTATGAAGTCCGCGAGGTCCAAGTCGGAGAATCCAACGGCACCCATAGTACCATCCTCGGGGGCCTCACCGAAGGCGAGCCGGTCGTCACGCACGGCGCCTTCATCTTGAAATCCGAATTCTTGAAGAAACAAGTCTGATGGTCACCCGCCTGCTCGACATCTCACTGCGTCAGCGCATGCTCATCGTGATCTTCGCCATCATGCTCGGCATCGGAGGACTCTATTCCTTTCGAACCATCCCGATCGATGCATTCCCCGATGTCACCAGCGTGCTCGTACAGGTCGTCACCAAGGCACCCGGGTTGTCTCCCGCAGAAGTCGAACGCCTGGTGACCTACCCGATCGAACTGCAACTGACCGGCGTCCCCGCACTCATGGAAATGCGGTCCCTGACCAAAGTCGGTCTGTCACTGGTGACCATCGTGTTTGACGATGCGATGGATATCAACCTTGCGCGCCAGCTCGTACTGGAGCGCCTGATCGAGGTAAAAGAGCAGCTCCCCCCCGGCACAGAACCGATGCTCGTTCCGAACAGCACCGGGCTGGGCGAGGTCTTTCAATACTACCTGGCCGACGCCCGCAGCCCCGTTCCGGACGAAGCCGTGACTCACCAGAATTTGATCGATCAACGCACACTCCAGGACTGGATTATCCGGCCGCTGCTGAAAAGCACGCCCGAAGTGATCGATGTGAACTCCATGGGCGGCTTCGTCAAACAGTATCAAGTACTGGTCGAGCCGGCCATGTTGCGCAAATACAATCTGACTCTCCGCGAAGTCTTCGACGCCGTGGCCAGCAACAACGCCAACGCCGGCGGCAACATCCTGGAAAAGCACGATGAGAAATATATCGTGCGCGGGATCGGTCTGATTCGGTCGCTCGAAGACGTCGGACGCATCGTCATCAAGGAAGCCGGCGGCACGCCGGTCTTTGTCAGCGATGTGGCGCAGGTATTGATCGACCATGCGGTCCGGCACGGGGCGACCGTCTTGAACGGAGATCGCGAGGTAGTCAGCGGAATCGTCCTCATGTTGCGAGGGGGCAACGCGCGTGACGTCGTCGAAAGCATCAAGGCACGAATCGACGACATCCACCGTCTGCATCTGCTGCCGGACGGATTGCGTATCGTGCCGTTCTATGACCGGATCGAATTGATCACGTCCGCTTTGAGCACGGTGTATAAATCACTGGCCGAAGGCGTGGTGCTGGTCATCGTGGTGCTGGTGCTCTTCCTGGGCAACCTCCGCAGCGCGCTGATCGTCGTCGCGACCCTGGTGCTGTCCCCCCTCGCCACCTTCATCGTCATGGGCCAGGTCGGGCTCACGGCCAATCTCATGTCGCTGGGCGGGCTGGCCATCGCCATCGGGATGATCGTGGACGGCTCCGTGGTTGTCGTCGAGAACGTCTATCGCCATCTCTCAGAGCACTCGTCCGCTGCGGTCCCGCGCCTCGAGCTGATCACCAGATCCGTCAAGGAAGTAGGACAGCCGGTCGTATTCGGCATCCTGATCATCATTCTGGTGTTCCTGCCGCTGCTGTCCCTGCACGGGATGGAAGGCAAGATGTTCAAACCGCTCGCCTACACCATCATGATCGCCCTGCTGACCTCCCTGGTGCTGTCGCTCACGCTGTCGCCGGTCCTCTGTTCCCTCATGTTGAAGCGAGGGAGCGAAGAAGATCCCTGGATCGTCCGCTGGACCAAGCGCCTCTATGCCCCGTCGCTCCGGTGGGCATTGGAACATACCAGCGTCGTGCTGGTGGGCGCAGTGGGCTCACTGCTCGGCAGCCTGGCATTGTTTCCGTTCCTCGGAAGCGAATTTATCCCGATTCTCAACGAAGGATCGGTCGCCCCGCAAACGATCCGGTTGCCGAGTGTCTCTCTCCCCGCTTCTATCGAAATCGAAAAACGCATGCAGCAGGCCATGATGGAATTTCCTGAAGTGGAAATGGTGGTCTCGAAGATCGGACGCACGGAACTAGGGAACGATCCGCAGGAACCGAACGAAAGCGATCCCGTCGTCCGGCTCCGCCCGCTGGAGCAATGGACGACCGCCCGTACGATGCCTGAGTTGATGCAGAAATTCCGTGAACGATTGACCCGAATCCCGGGTGCGACGTTCCTGATCAGCCAGCCCATTCAACAGCGGGTCGACGAGCTGATCTCCGGCGTCCGGACAGAAGCGACCGTCAAGCTGTTCGGAGAAGACCTGGAGATCTTACACAGCAAAGCCGAGGAGATCGCCGGCCAACTGAGCACCGTGCGCGGGGTGCGGGATATCAAGATAGAACAACTCTTCGGACAACCCTATCTCACCATCGATATCGATCGCGGCAAGATCGCTCGCCACGCGATCAATGTGTCCGACGTGCGGGACATCATCGGCACCGCGATCGGCGGCGAAGTCGCGACTCGCGTCTACGAGGGGCAGCAACGATTTGAACTGATCGTCCGCTTCCCGGAGCAATACCGGAACAGCGCCGAGACGATCAGCAACATTCTGGTCACCGGCAGGGACGGAGCGCTGATCCCTCTCGCCGATCTTGGGAGCGTCCGCCTTGAGGAAGGCCCCGGCCGGATCAGCCGGGAAAAGCTCCAACGGTATGTCTCAATCGGGTTCAATACGATGGGACGGGATATCGGCAGTTTGGTCGCTGAAGCGCAGCAGAAGATCGCCACTCAGGTGGTGCTTCCCGCCGGCTACACCGTCGCCTGGGGAGGCTCGTTCGAAAATATGGAGCGGGCGATGGCCAAACTCCGGCTCATCGTTCCCATCACCATCGGATTGATCTTCCTGTTGCTGTACTCCACCTTCGACTCGCTGCGTCAGGCGGCCCTCATCATTCTGAACCTCCCCTTTGCACTGATCGGCGGCGTGGTCGCGCTCTGGCTGACGGGGGAATATCTCAGCGTGCCAGCCTCGATCGGGTTCATCAACCTCTTCGGAGTGGCCGTGCTGAACGGCATCGTGCTGGTTTCCTGCATGAATGCCCTGCGCGAGGAAGGCGCCACGCTGGACGAAGCCGTGATGTCCGGAGCGTTGCTGCGCCTGAGACCGGTCCTCATGACCGCTTTGGTCGCGTTACTGGGGCTGGTGCCTCTCGCCTTCGCCCATGGAATCGGCTCGGAGGTACAGCGCCCGTTGGCCATCGTCGTCATCGGCGGACTGGTCAGCTCGACCTTGCTGACGTTGATCGTCCTTCCGATCCTCTATCGATGGATCGAGGGCCGTACCCAACAGGACGCTCCGCCGACTGACAGCCGCCCCGTCATCGAACCCGCCCATGGAGGGCAATAGCCCTGGTGCCATCTCATCTGATCGTCGGATTTTTTAACAACCTGCGCATGACAAGCGCTTCGTGAAGAGCCACCTGACGGTCTCCATACAATGAACGTGCTACCCACGATCAAACAAGAATGGTCTCTATTGGTGAGCGGCGGCACGTCGGCGGCATTTCTTGTCTTCGGACAGAGATGGCTGGGGGATCTTTCGCCCCAGGCGTGGTTTGCACTCATGTTCCTGTGGCTCTTCACCGTCATCCTGTTGTCGGCCTTTGCTGTCGTCCGACATGCTGAAAGCCTGGCGACGAAACTGGGGGAACCGGGAGGGACGCTCATTCTAACGCTGGCCGTCACCGGCATTGAAGTCACGATGATCAGTGCCGTCATGCTGACCGGCAAAGGAAACCCGTCGCTCGCACGGGATGCGATGTTCGCCGTCGTGATGATCGCACTCAATGGAATGATTGGCTTTTCCCTCCTGCTGGGAGGATTGCGGTATCACGAACAAACGTACAATCTGCAAGGAGCGAACGCCTTCCTGGCGGTGATCATCCCCCTGGCCGTGCTTGGCCTGGTCCTGCCTAATTTCACGGTGTCTTCTCCGGGGCCGACGTTGTCGCCCCGCCAATCGCTGTTTCTGATCATCATGTCGATCGGACTCTACGCGGTCTTTCTCGCCATGCAGATCTCCCGCCATCGCAACTACTTCATGGCGCCGGCCTCACTCGAACCGGCGGAAGCCCCCTACTTCAAATGCTCGTCCGACGACCAAGACCGCTCGGTTTCACAACTGATGTTGTTGCTGGTGGCGCATCTGCTGCCCGTCGTGATCCTCTCCGGACAGATCGCGGTCCCTATCACCCACGCCATCCACGAATTACATGCTCCTCCGGCCTTGGCCGGAGTGCTCGTATCTGTGCTGGTGTTGTCTCCAGAGTCGATGAGCGCGGTGCGCGCCGCGATGGGCAATCAACTGCAGCGCTCCGTCAATCTGTTGTTGGGATCGGTCCTGGCAACCATCAGCCTGACAATCCCCGCTGTCCTGACGATCGGATTTGTGATGGACCAGACCATCATCCTGGGGCTCGATGCCGTCGGCATGACTCTTTTGCTGCTGACCCTTGGTCTCAGTCTCCTGACCTTTGCCAGCGCCCGCACAAACGTCTTGCTCGGCGCAGTGCATTTGCTGCTCTTTCTCGCCTATGTCATGCTGATTTTCGAACGGTAAATAGCCGGCCTAAGATCTGACTATTGTGCCTGCAACCGTGACGAAGGAGACTGTATCAATGGAGTGGATCTATCTGATCCTAGCGGGTCTGCTTGAAATGGGTTGGGCGATCGGCCTGAAATACACCGAAGGATTCTCGCGACCATGGCCCAGCCTCTGGACGATCGGCGCCATGATCGCCAGCTTCTATTTCCTTTCACAGGCACTGAGGACCATTCCTGTCGGCACGGGCTACGCCGTATGGACCGGGATCGGAGCGGTAGGAACAGCGCTTCTCGGCATGGTCATTTTGGGGGAGTCAGTTGCACCCCTACGACTCCTGTCTCTTACGCTGATCGTGCTGGGCATGATGGGACTCAAGTTGAGCGCGTAATCGACCCTCCACATCGCACATCACTCACCACAGACGCACCGAACGCCGAACCTACTCGACCCACGGACATCGCACCGTCCAGGCTAGGGTATTCTTCCTTCCAGCCTCGGGATTCGCCTAGTTCATCAACCCAGCCCCGATTGTTACTCTACAGTGAATATCACCGTGCTTGGGTGCCGGCTGCCTCAGAATAAAGAGGCTGCTACGCATCAAAGCAAACCTGTGGCTTGCCTCACGCACGAAGTCGTACCGGTCTCCGTGAGGTTATCTCTCCCATACGGATTGACTGGAATGAAGGACTTCACCGTCAACTCTTCACTGGCCATACAGAAATCACCTCTTATTTCCACCCAGCTAGGAGGACGTTCCAGCGTAATATCTCTAGGAGATCAAGGTATTAGTATCACCCGTCGTCACTTCACTAGTTAGGGAACCAGAGCGGCACAGGCGTTGCTTCTTAAATTAAGAAGGCGATCAAAGGTTTCCTATATTCCATCCCACTTGTTCGCCCATGACTGACAGGGAGGAAGAACATGTCGGACTTTCATCAGAACGGCGTCGTGACCGTACTCCACCGCCTCGGACGGCCGAACCTCGAACAACTTGAGGCGGAACTCCAGCGGCATGCATCAACGAATCCGATCGCTCTGATCCTCCCCTCGCTCTATTCAGAGCTCCAGCGACCGGCGCTCCGGAAGATTGTCGACACGCTGACCGAGGTGCGCTATGTGAATGAGATTGTCATCTCTCTGGATCGGGCTTCGGCGCTGGAGTTCCGCCTGGCCAAGGAATACTTCTCGATCCTCCCTCAGCGCGTCAGGGTGATCTGGAACGACGGGAGCCGTATTCAGCACATCTTGAAGCGCCTGACCGACAATGCCATCGATGTCGGTCTGGCCGGCAAAGGCCGCGGCTGCTGGACCGCCTTCGGATATGTACTCGCCCGCCACCAAAGCAAAGTGCTCGCCCTGCACGATTGCGATATTGTGAGCTATGACCGGCAGTACCTCGCCCGGCTCTGCTATCCCATCGCCAACCCCAATCTTGGATACGAATTCGCCAAAGGCTATTACAGCCGGATTACCGACCGGCTCCATGGCCGCGTGACCCGGCTATTCATGACCCCCCTTCTCCGAAGCCTCCAGCAGCTGGTCGGCACGCATCCCCTCCTGACCTTTCTGGATAGCTTCCGATATCCGCTCGCCGGTGAATTCGCCATGGTCAGCGATCTCGCCTGGATCAACCGCATTCCTGGAGATTGGGGTCTCGAAGTGGGCGTCCTCGCCGAGGTGTACCGAAACTGTGCGCTCCGCCGCGTCTGCCAAGTCGATATCGCCGATGCCTACGAGCATAAACACCAGGAACTCTCCGCAGATAATCCTGATGCCGGCCTGTTGAAGATGTCGACCGACATTACCAAAGCCCTCTTCAGAAATTTGGCCAGCGATGGGGTCATTCTCTCCGACAGCCTGCTGAAGACATTGCGAGCCACGTACCTCCAGGCCGCGCAAGATGCGATCAGCCGCTACGAAAATGACGCGATGATCAATTCTCTCCAGTTCGATCGCCACCAGGAACGCACCGCTGTGGAGGTGTTTCTGAAAGGCATGAAACTCGCCACACAGAGTTTCATCGAAGATCCCTTGGGCGTTCCCATGATTTCCAATTGGAGCCGGGTGGTGGCCGCGGTCCCCGATGTCTTCGGGCTCTTGATCGATGCGGTCGAGAGTGACCATGAGTGGGAACCGGCCGGCGAGCTGACCCATACATAGCATGACCGCCCACTCACAAAAATCTCGCAACCTATTCACGTGACGCCCATGCTGAATTCGACCATCACTCCCCTGGCTGCCCAGACCGAATGCACGGTCGAGCAGATCGGCGCGGCAGACCTGCTCGTCGGGATTCCGAGCTTCAACAATGCCGACACGATCGGCCATGTCGTACGGGCCGTACGGGCAGGCCTCGCCAAATACTTCCCGGACCGTCGAGCCGTCCTGGTGAATGCCGATGGAGGGTCTACTGACGGCACCCCCTCGATCGTTGCCGACACCTTAGTCGATTTTGATGTGCTGTTTATCGGCGACCGGCAGAGTCCGCTCCATCGCATCGTCACGCCCTACCATGGGATCCCCGGCAAGGGGAGCGCGTTCCGCACGATTTTTGAGATCGCCAAACGCCTGAATGTCCAGGCCTGCGCGGTGGTGGACTCCGACCTTCGCAGCATCACACCCGAATGGGTCGAACTGCTCCTTCGCCCCATCGTGCAAGAAGAGTTTGACTACGTCGCGCCCTTCTATCAACGCCATAAGTACGACGGAACGATTACCAATAGTATTGCCTATCCATTGACCCGTGCGCTGTACGGCTATCAGGTTCGCCAACCCATCGGCGGTGATTTCGGATTTTCTGGCGACCTGGCCAGGCATTACCTGAACAGACATGTCTGGGAATCCGACGTGGCACGATTCGGCATCGATATCTGGATGACCACCGAAGCGCTGACCAGTGGCGCGCGCGTTTGCCAAAGTTTCCTGGGCGCGAAAATTCACAACCCCAAAGACCCGGCGGCCGATCTGTCCGACATGCTGGCTCAAGTCACCGGCGCCCTGTTCAGCCTGATGGAGACCCATCCCGCGACATGGATCCCCGTCAGAGCGTCTGAACCGGTGTCTCTCTTCGGATTTCAATACGAATCGGGCGTGGAACCGATCCATGTGAACGTCGACCGGATGCTGGAGGTATTTCAGCAGGGCCTGCAAGACCTGCAACCCATCTGGAGTCGCATGCTGTCGGAGGAGAGCCTGGCCCAACTCCGCTCTTTACAGGGGGTTTCTGCGACGGCCTTTCGGATGCCGGATGCCCTCTGGGTCCAGGTGATTTATGACACGGCTCTGTCCTATCACGCCGGTGCGTTGCCTCGAGAGCATCTCCTGAAAGCGCTCACACCGTTGTATCTCGGCCGAACGGCCTCGTTCGTTCTGCAGACACAAGGGTTGACCACTCGCGAGGCGGAACACCATATCGAATCTCTGTGCCGGGCCTTCGAGTTCCAGAAGGAATATCTCGTGACACGGTGGCCGTACGCAACGGCTACGCCCGGCATGGGATGAAAAGGAGAACATCATGACATCACAGTGGATCGAAACCTTACTGGAACCTGTGACCGTCCTCGGCCGGCAAACACTGGCCATTGTCCCCAATGTGTTGGCTATGAGCCTGCTGCTGCTGGCGGGAGTTGGCACCGCCTGGTTCGCAGGCCACGCGGTCGAACGGTTTCTCCGAGTGATCGGACTGGACCGGATGAGCGATCGGCTGGGCCTGACCTCCACGTTCCTGCGTGGAGGAATCAAATCAGCCCCTTCTCATCTCATCGGACGAACGATCCACTGGCTGATTCTGCTCTTTGCGTCGATCGCCTCGCTTGAGGCGCTCCATATCGACTCCATCAGCCGATTGACTCACGCCACCGTCGCCTATATTCCGCATCTCGTCATCGCCACGCTGATCGGAATTGCGGGCTACCTGATCTCCAACTTCGTCGCCCAGGGAGTCCTGATCGCTGCGGTCAATGCCGGCCTCCCGCCGGCCCGGCTGATTGCCTCGGCGGCCCGCTGGACGATCCAGTTGCTGAGCGTCGCCATGGCCCTTGAGCAACTTGGCATTGCGGAACATATCGTGGCAGTCGGGTTCGGCATTACCTGGGGCGGCATTGTCCTTGCTGCTGCGCTGGCGTTCGGATTGGGAGGCAAGGACCTCGCACGGTCATTTCTTGAGCGTCGGCTGGCTGCGCCGTTGCACGGACCGACTCATGACGATGTTCACCACCATTGAGGCCCCCATGCTTCCTCGCTACCTTGTCTTCACCGACCTGGATGGCTGTCTTCTCGACAGCCAGACCTATTCGTTCGATGCCGCTCGACCGGCGCTCGAACGGCTCCAGGCAAGCCATATTCCCGTCGTCCTGGTTTCCAGTAAGACCCGGGCTGAAATCGAGCCTCTTCGCCAGCAACTGAATCACCAGGGTCCCTTCATCGTTGAAAACGGCGGCGCCGTGTTCGTGCCCCTCGGCACATTTGATTTCCCTCTGGACCGCGCCCGACGACGGTCTAGTTACCACGTCATCGAGTTCGGTACGCCCTACGCCATGTTGCGCGACGTGCTCAAGCAGATCGAGGAAGCCGTCGGCACGCCGTTGATAGGGTTCGGGGATCTTTCCATCGATGAGACGATGGAACTGACCGGATTATCCCGGGAAGCCGCGATCCGGGCCAAGCTCCGCGAGTACGACGAACCCTACCTCGTGCAGGGCCCCGCCACGATTGCCGCAGAGGTCTGCCGTCAGGTCATCACGCGCGGGTTGCAATGGACGAAAGGCGGGCGCTTCTTTCATCTGACCGGACTGAACAATAAAGGTCAAGCCGCCTTGAAGCTGCTCCAGTATTACAAACGTCAATGGAATCTGGCTGGACCACCGGGCGATGTTGAAACGGTAGGGATCGGGGATAGCCTGAACGATCTCCCTCTCCTGCTCGCGGTGGATCATCCGGTGCTGGTGCAGAAATCGGACGGATCATACGATCACGATATCGATGTCCCGCAGCTGATTCATGCTCCTGGCATCGGACCGGTCGGATGGAATCATGCCATTCTGAATCTGCTACAGATCGCCGCCTAGCAGACGCGTGGGCCCCTGAGAATCAGGGGGTGTCCGTCAAGCAGGTTTCTTCGCCGCAAATACCGCCGCATCGCAGGAGAGATATTTGATCTGTTTGATCGGGACCAGGATCATTTCCCGCGGCGACTCCAAGTAAATAAACTCCTGGTCTTCCGACAACCGATGACTGACCGCATCCTTGATCAGCAATTCCTGATTGTCCACAAATACCACTTTGACCCAATACTGCACGCTCAACTCCTTCCTACAAAAAGCCGGGTTCCCCGGCCACACCACAATCCCTTCGAAGCCAGCGGATTATACTGATCTCTTCAAGACTGTGGCAACTTGCCAGCCATAGCCGCCCGTGAGTAGAGTACCACTCAACTGACAATCTCTTCGAGGAATGTCTGATGGCCAGCTCATTTCGAATCGGCGGGTTGACAGTGCTGTTGCTCACCGGCCTCACGATGTCCCCTATGCTTAGCGACGCGCAGGTAGTGGGAGACGAGGCTGAATTGGGCCGGCTCCAGTCGAAAGCCGAAGATGCGATCGGGAACGACGATGCGGATGGAGCCGCGATGATGATGGGGCGGGCCGCGTTGCTCGCCGCTCAACTCGGCAAGAGGACGACCGGATGGAATACGGCATTTCGCAAGGGCCAGGAAGCGCTCTTCAGATCGCAGGAACATACCTACCGGGCCATGGCGCTCTTTCGACGAGCCGGTGGTCAATTGCCGGCTTCATCGGGAGTCTGCGGCAGCCTGGCCCTCGCCCGCACGAGCCTCAGCCATGTAACCCAGTCGGATCTGCCCTCTCCGCAAGACGCTCGCCTCCTTGACGAGGTCACGCGTCTTCACGCATCTGCGGACAACTGGCACCAGGTGATCGATTCCATGATCGCCGAATACCAATGTCTCTAACCATGCCCCCTGGCGTTAGTCGTCTTCCGGGTTGATGATGTGCAGGCCCGCCGTCTTTGACGCCGCCAACAGCTGCGCGTCCGCACTCACGACCGTCAGCCGCAACGGCTTCAACTCCAGCGCCAACGCCAGATGCATAACCTGTGTCGCCCGAAGAAAGGGATACTCCAAGACTAACTCTTTGGTGGCCAGATAGGTCCCCATCGTCGGTGCAATAAACTCAAAGAGCCCGGCTTTGGACTCCAGTTCAAATTTATACAACACCGAATAGCAATCGTCCCGGGTGATTTCTCCCTGCTGGGCTCGATTGGACAGCGTGGCGTAAAAATCCGTGACCGTCCAGGTCGGCAGAATGGCGACTTTCCCGCGTTTGATCATCAGCTTGTTGACGACGCGCGTGCCTCGTTCCATGCTGTAGCGCTTCACGAGCGCAGTAGAATCAAAATAGTAGTATGGCATCCTGTCACACCCTCCCCTTCATGATCAGGGCGGCCAGGGGCCCCTGGAGTTTTGAGAGTCGATCCTGCAGCTCGTCCAGCGGCACTTCCTCATACCCCTGCTTG
>JABFSU010000127.1 GCA_013140455.1 Nitrospira sp.
ATGCCAACACCAACATGGACCAGGTTCGGGTTCTTGAGTCAGGCGACGATGTGACGGTGCAAGCTTACGAAGAAACTTCGACAGCTCAACCGTTCGGAACGGGCCGGAAGATCGTTCGTGAAATTACAGTGCTTCGTGGGAACGAGAAGCTCGCAGGATTTGGCGGATTGGGTCAACGGCCAAATCCAATGACTGAGCGTGCAATTGAGACCAACAGCGGCAGCATGACTGGTGGTGCGGCTGGGTCTGTGCTCCCAGGCAAGGTTTCTGGAACCGTTGATACCACGATCAGCGAATTCACCGGTGCGGCTCCTTGCTGGAACTGCGAACCGCAGCCAGGATGGGGTTATCAGACGGTGGCTCCTGAGACCAAGATCCAGACCAACAAGTCAGATTATGGAGCGGCAGATTATGCCAAGCCCAATCTCGTGAAGGGCTTGAACTAGGTCTGAGTAGATCGCTTGTTTTTGGAAAGGGGCAGCTTCGGCTGCCCCTTTTTTTTGCCCTGATCAGTGCTCTGTCGACCTTGTTGTCTTAGGCCGTTGCTGGTAACGTAATTCTCTTATTGACTCGACGCGCAGGCTTGACCGGTATTGATTAGCGAGGTTTGAAGATGGACGACAATGGGAACGGGCAGCAAGGGATTTCGACGGATATTGAGTTGGATCTCCGCGGGGTCATCTGTCCGTATAATTTTGTGAAGACCAAGTTAAAGCTTGAGACGATGGATCAGGGGCAGGTCTTAGCGGTCTTGTTGGATGATGGGGATCCTATTAAGAATGTTCCGCGCAGTGTGGAAAATGAGGGCCACACGGTGCTTGCGCAGGATCGCGTTGGCTCCGCCTATCGGGTGCGTATCAGGCGGGAGGAGACCGACTAGTTTCTTGAACGATTTGCTGCCGTTTTTCTTCCGGTCGGTTGTTTCCCTGCCACGATCATTGTAATTGCCTGAGGCGGTCGGATTCGTTTCAATCGTTCTGCGATGTGACGGGCAGCTCCTCTGAGGATCGTCTCCTGTTCTAATGTGAGGTTGCAGGCAAGGGCGATTTTGCGGCGCGGGGCTGTCCTGGCGATAACGTTTAATATCGCCGGGCAGGATTCAGTGGTACAAAAAAAGATCGTTGGTTCTGTATGTGTCAGGATACGGATGAGACGGCGTTGCTGCGGGCCGGTGTCTGTTGTGATCTCTCCGTAAAAGTGGAATGCCTCAGCAGAAAAACCTGATGCGGCGATCGCAGCGGTCACGGCTGATGGACCGGGAATAGAACAGACGGGAATGGAGTGTTTGTGTGCTGCGGCAACCAGGAGGCTCCCCGGGTCCGAGATCACAGGTGAACCGCAATCCGACACCAACGCGACGGAGATGCCTTGTTGGAGCCGATCGATCAGGACCGCCACTTTTTCTTTGATTCTCGTCGGTCCATAACTCGTGATTACGGCGGACAGGTTGTGATGCCGTAGCAGTTCCTGCATGGCGATCGGATCCTCCGTTGCAATCACATCCACCCGTTTGAGAATCTCAAGTGCACGGATCGTGATGTCGTCGGGGTGCCCGATGGGGACTCCGACCAGGAAGAGCGACCCTACAGGTTTCTTCGCCGGTAAGCTGGGGGATTCCACCGGTTGTCTTTGTTGACTCTGTTCTCGTCGCATCGCTATAATTCTCTTTTAATCCCGCAAGATACGGTTCGTCGTTCGTCGCAAGAGAGGGAATGCCCGCATGGCCGTAGTCTGCTTCATGGTGACGATGGGATTGTACTTCATCGCGACCATTTCATTTCTTGCCTATCTGCTGCGTCGCTCTGAAGCCCTTTCAAAAGTCTCCCTTGCCATTACCGCGGCCGGGTTTGTGATGCATACCCTCGCTCTGGTTGCGCGGATGGTCGGAAGTTCCGCCGCCGCTCCACCGAGTGTCCATGAGGCGCTCTCGTTCTTCTCCTGGATGCTCATTCTGGTATTTCTTGCCGTCGAGTTCCGCCATCGGATCCACGTGCTGGGCTCATTCATTGTCCCGCTTGCGTTGGTCTCGCTCATCTCAGCGGCTGCGTTGCCCGATACAGTTCCCACCTTGCAGCCGATGTTCCGAACGCTCTGGCTCCATGTCACTTTGAGCATGTTGGGGACGGTGGGCTTTGCCGTCGCCTTTGTTGCGGGTGTGATGTATCTCATCCAGGACCGCCTTCTCAAGTCGAAACGGTTCAATGTGTTGTATGCCAAGCTGCCGGCGCTGGATTTTCTTGACCATCTGAATCAGCAATCCATCATTCTGGGGTTTCCGCTCCTGACGCTCGGGATCATCACCGGGGCCATCTCTGCGGAGTTCGCCAAGGGGGCCTATGTAAGCTGGAACCCCGAACAGACCTGGGCGCTGGTGACCTGGTTGTTCTATTTTGTCGTGCTTCTGGGACGCCTGACCGTGGGGTGGCGCGCGAAACGCGCGGCCTACTTAACCGTGATCGGGTTCGCCGGCGTCATTTTGACGCTGATTGGCGTGGTCCTCAAGAGCTACGGGACGGTGTCATGAAATGCATTTAATCGTAGTCGGGCTCAGTCACAAGACGGCACCCGTCGAAATTCGTGAGAAACTGGCGGTGCCGGAGAGCCGGATGGGCGAGGCGCTCAGCCGGCTGACGTCG
The DNA here is from genome assembly GCA_013140455.1 of Nitrospira sp. GTDB lineage: Bacteria > Nitrospirota > Nitrospiria > Nitrospirales > Nitrospiraceae > Nitrospira_D. The sequence continues at coordinate 2,637 of JABFSU010000127.1, forward strand.
TATTCCGGCGTGAAGGAAGGCTTACTTCTGTCCACCTGCAATCGTGTGGAAGTCTACTCTGTCGTCGACGATATCGATCAGGGGTATGGGCGGATTCAGGAATTCCTGGCCGATACCCATCTGTCCCTTTCCTCCGAACAGTTGACCCCGCATTTGTATTGGCATGCCGGCGATCGAGCCATTACGCATCTGTTTCGTGTGGCGGCCAGTCTCGACTCGATGATTGTGGGTGAATCTCAGATCCTCGGGCAGTTGAAAGATGCCTTTGAGTCGGCGCTTTCGCACAAGACGACCGGGCTCATCATGAACAAGGTCGTCAAGAAAGCGATTTCCGTCGCCAAGCGCGTGCGGACCGAAACGAAGATTGCCGAGATGGCCGTGTCGGTCAGCTATGCGGCGGTCGAACTCGCCAAGAAGATCTTTTCTGATCTCGGGCATCGAACCGTGTTGCTGGTCGGCGCAGGGGAAATGGCCAAGCTGGCCGCTCGACATCTGATCGCGCAAGGCGTGGGGCAGGTGCGAATTACTACCAGGACGCCGCAACATGCCGTGGATCTGGCCGAAAAATTCGGCGGGACGGCGGTTCCGTTTGAACAATACAAAGACGATATGGCGTCGGCCGATATCGTCCTGGTCTCGACGGGCGCGTCGCACTATCTCATCAGCGCCGATGATGTGCAGCGGGCGGTGACCGCGCGGATGAACCGGCCGATGTTTCTGATCGATATCTCGGTCCCTCGCAATATCGATCCGGCCGTGCGGCATGTCGACAATGCGTTTCTGTTCGATATCGACGACCTGAAGCAGCGCGTGGAGAAAAATCGCGCCGAGCGTTTGCAGGAAGCCGATAAGGCTGAGCAGATGGTGGTGGAAGAGGTCGGTGTGTTGCGCGAGTGGATGAAGTCGTTGGAAGTGACGCCGACGATTGTCGCGTTGAAGCAGCGCGCGGATGAGATCAAGCGCAGCGAATTGGACAAGGCCTTGGGACGGCTCGCACACCTGCCGGCACAGGATCGGGAACTTGTCGAGGGATTAGCGTCGTCGATTGTGAACAAGATGATTCACGGAACGATGGTGACGTTGAAGTCCGAGGTGAATTCGTCGAGCGGGGCGGCGTTTGTCGAAGCCGCGCGGCGCTTTTTCAGCCTTGAGGCGGCGCCGCCGCCGGATACGCGTGGGGCGTCAGCCGTCGAACCATCGTCCTGTCTGTCCCACGAAACGAGCGAGCCTCTTATTGAGCAGGCTCCTTCTCGGACGCCCAGTCGGAAGCAACCGTAGAACTGTTGTAGGAGTGAGATCCGTGTCGACACCAACCGCCGCACGAACCACACTGGTTCTAGGCACCAGGGCGAGTAAGCTGGCATTGCAGCAGAGCGAGTGGTTTCAAGCGCAGGTACAGGCGGTGGCGCCTGATATCACGGTGACGCTCACCCGGATTCAAACGTCCGGAGACAAGATCGTCGATGTCCCTCTCGCGAAGATCGGCGGAAAGGGCTTGTTCGTCAAGGAAATCGAAGAAGCGCTTTTGAGCGGCGAGATCGACTTTGCCGTGCACAGCATGAAGGATGTCCCGACGCAGTTGCCGGACGGGCTGGAGATTCTCTGTGTGCCCCCGCGCGAAGATGCACGGGATGCGTTGATCAGCCGAACGGGTTGCCGCTTTCAGGAGTTACCCGTCGGGGCTCGTGTGGGATCGAGCAGCTTGCGCCGGCAGTCGCAGTTTCTTCACGCGCGACCGGATCTCCGGATTGAGATGCTCAGGGGGAATCTCGATACCCGGTTGAAGAAACTCAAGGACGGGCAGTTTGATGCGATTATCCTGGCCGCGGCCGGGCTGCGGCGGTTGGGATGGACGGAAGAAATCACCGAGTATCTCGATCCGCAACTTTGTCTGCCCGCTATCGGGCAAGGGGCATTGGGGATTGAGGGGCGGTCGAATGATCAGTTTGTGCACTCCATTCTGAGCCGGCTCACCCATCCGCCGACGCAGGTGGCGGTGACGGCGGAGCGGGCGTTGTTGCATCGACTGGAAGGCGGTTGTCAGGTGCCAATCGCGGCCTATGCGACATTAACGAATGACCAGGTGCGCCTGGAGGGACTGGTAGCGAGCGTGGACGGCAAGACCGTCATTCGGGATGCCGTGCAAGGAACAAGGGCTGAGGCGCAAGCCTTGGGCACCAGGCTTGCGGAACGGTTGCTCGCGCGGGGTGCGGACAAGATTCTGGGCGAGATTTATGGAAGGGCTTGATGGCAGGTAAGCCACGAATAGGCAGAGTCTATCTGGTCGGAGCCGGACCGGGGGATCCGAAGCTCCTGACTTTGCGTGGGAAGGAATGCCTTGAGCAGGCTGATGTCGTGCTCTACGACTACCTCGCGAATCCTGCGTTGTTGTCTCATGCTCCGCCACAGGCCGAGCGAATTTATGTGGGCCGGCGTGGGCGTGGACAATACCAGCCGCAAGAAACCACCAACCGCATGCTCATCGAACGGGCTCAGCGAGGACAGATTGTGGTTCGGCTTAAGGGCGGCGATCCGTTCGTCTTCGGGCGTGGGGGGGAAGAAGCCGAAGCGTTGGCTGCCGCGGGGATGTATTTTGAAGTGGTCCCTGGTGTGACGGCGGCGGTGGCCGCTCCAGCCTATGCGGGGATTCCTGTGACCCATCGGACGATGGCGTCGACAGTGACGTTTGTGACCGGCCACGAGGATCCAGACAAGAGTACGACGGCTCTGGAGTGGCCAAGACTGGCGAGCAGCCATGGGACGCTGGTCTTCTTAATGGGGATGAAAAATCTTCCGTCTATTGTCTCCAATTTGATAGCCGAAGGGCGGCCTTCGACCACCCCGGTCGCGCTGATTCGATGGGGAACCAGAGCGGCGCAACGCACTGTGGTTGGGACGCTTGCCGATATTGTGGAGAAATCGCAGCAGGCGAAGCTGGAGCCGCCGACAGTGGTGGTCGTGGGGGAGGTGGTCAAACTGCGAGAGCAGTTGAACTGGTTCGAGCGGCGGCCGCTGTTCGGGAAGCGCGTATTGATGACCCGTGCGAAAGAGCAAGCGGGAGAGCTGGCCGGCTTGCTGGCAGCCGCAGGCGCCGAGCCGATCGAAGGGGCCACGATTCAGATCGTCGAGCCGAAGGACTGGGCGCCGGTCGATCGAGCCATTGACGCGCTCGGCCAATATGAGTGGGTGATTTTTACCAGCGTCAATGGCGTCGCGCAGTTTATGAAGCGGCTGCAGATGTGCGGGCATGATGCGCGCAGCTTTGCGGGGCGACGCATTTGTTGCATCGGGCCCCGCACGGCTGAGGAGCTGACGGCGTATGGCCTCAAGGCCGATGTGGTTCCGGCTGAGTATCAGGCCGAGGGAGTGCTGGCGACGTTGGCTGAATCGGATCTGTCACGAGCCCGCATGCTCATCCCGCGGGCTGAGGTCGCGCGAGAGCTCTTGCCTGAGGAGTTACGGGCTCGTGGAGCGGTGGTCGACGTGGTTTCGGTGTATCGCACAGAGGTTCCGCGAGACTCCGTCGAGGGCTGGAAGCAGTTGCTGCTGGACCGGGAGATTGATTGCGTGACCTTTACCAGCTCGTCGACGGTCAGAAATTTTATTGAGTTGGTCGGGGGTGAAGCGCAGGCGCGGGTCCTGGTACAATCGGTCGCGGTGGCCTGTATCGGACCGATCACGGCACAGACCGCGCGGGATGCAGGATTTCCGGTTGCGGTCATGCCCAACGAGAATACGATTCCGGCGTTGGTCGAGGCGATGGCAGGGTATTTTGGGAAGGGTGTGCCGGTGGCTGCGGTGACGGCGCCGTAGCGGTGTGATGACGGGCAGATACACAGTAAAAGGGAGGGGTATCCAATGGTTCCTGTGAAATCGTTCATGATTCCTCGAGAGAAATTTGTCACCGTGGCCCGTGATACCGATGCCCAGACGGCTGCGCGGATTATGCGGGATCGCGGGATCGGCAGCTTGTTCATTACCAATGACAAAGAAATTATCGGCATCGTGACCGACACGGACATGATGCGCCGGGTGGTGGCGTCGGGGTCGGATGCGACCAAGGCGACGGTGGAGCAGATCATGTCGGCTCCGATCATGACGATCGAGGAGA
>JABFSU010000061.1 GCA_013140455.1 Nitrospira sp.
AAGAGCGGACACACAGTGCCATCGGGGATCTGACACCTATGGAATTTATCCACCACCATCACAACCAGCCCCAGACAGCGCAGGAGTCAACTTCGTTGGTCGTGGTGTAACAAAAGGGGGAAGGTCAGCTCCTGCTTACCAGTCGTCGGTTGTGTAGACGACGCGGCGGGCGAGGAAGATGAATTCTTCTGAGTCGGGCGGGGGGAGTACCAAGTCCTTCGCGTTGCCACCCGTCATTCATCACCCTTCGAACGTCATGCGTGAAAGCAGGTTGGCCAGGATGATACTACAGGTTGACCTTGTAGTGCGTGCTCCGGCCGCCCCCGGTGGGAACGAAGACGCCCTTGTCCGCGAGATCCTGTAAATCGCGCGTGGCCGTCGCCTTCGATGCTCCGGTGATGACCATGTATTTCTTGGCGCTCATACCGCCTTCGAAGCCGTGCGGGCCTTCGTCCAACATGCGGCGAAGCATCTGCAACTGCCGTTCATTGAGCTGATCTCTCCAGCGGTCGAACAGTCTGGTTTTCTTCAGCGTGAACTCGATCTGTTCCTCAGCCTGGATCTGCGCCTCCAGTGCCATGTTGACGAACCAGGTGACCCACGGGGTGACGTCGTTCGACTGCTGGCCCTCTTTCAGAGCCTCGTAGTAGTCCCGCCGCTTGGCGTCGATGGCTTGCGACAGGCTGAGCAAGGCGGGCTGTCCGAGTCCTTGCGATAACACTTTTTCGGACAAGGCTCTTCCGATCCGACCGTTGCCGTCTTCAAAGGGATGAATCGATTCGAAATAGATATGCACGAGAGCCGAACGCACGGCGGCCTTGCGAATGGCTTTCGGTCCGCCTGGCGCCGTGTCGTTGAACCATTGGATGAAGCACGCCATCTCTTCCGGAATGCGCGACGACGGCGGCGCTTCGAAATGCACCCGTTCATGTCCCGCTGCGCCGGATACGACCTGCATCGGTTCAGTATGCGTCCGCCATTGTCCCGCTGCAACGTGCCGGTGCCCGGTCATGATCAGACGGTGCCATTCAAAGAGCGTCTCTTCCGAAAGGGGATCCGCAAAACTGTTGCGGACCGCGAGCATCAGCGCGCCGGTGCCTTGGGCGCGCTTGTCCCCGGTGGGAGGGCTGGTCTCTATTCCAAGATTCTTTCGGATCGACGACATGACATCTTTTCGACTCAGCAGTTCTCCTTCGATCGCGGAGGTCTTGATCGCTTCGACCACCATCATTTCGATCGTCGCCTCCAGCTGCGCGTCAGCTGTCAGTCCCTTGAGGAGTCCGCTCGCCCGACCGGTTCTCTCGGCAAATGTCAGCAGAATCTCTTCGATCCCGGAGAGGTTGTATCGGAACTCTGGCCAGTCTGGTTGCTGCCAATTGTAGAGCATGAGCCGGATAATACACTGATTCGGCTCATAATGTAATAAATTGTGAGCCGAATGGTCGCCATATTCGGCTCACAAAGCAGGGGAAGGGGCTGTTGGGATTTGCCAGGGGGGAGGCGTTACACCTTCCCGAACATCCTCTCGAAAAACTCTTTCGTCAGCTTCATGTGCTGCTCGATATCCGTCTGCAGATGCCTGGCGCCTGCTTGCCAGTCGTCTGTCGTGTAGCCGACGCGGCGGGCGAGGAAGATGAACTCTTCTGAGTCGGGTGGGGGAAGCACCAAGTCCTTCGCGTTGCCGCGCACCATGCGGAGGCCGTCGATCAACATGCGGATGAAGAGGTAGGCCTTGCGTAACTGTTCGCCGTCCTGCCTGGTCACCAACCCGCATTCGACCAATCCCGCTAAGGCCTGCATCGTGTTGGGCGTCCGTAAGATCGGCTGCTTGTGCCCGTGCATCACTTGCAGATATTGCACGGCATATTCGATATCGACGAGGCCGCCGGCGCTGTGTTTCACGTTCACCGTGCCCGGCTCGACGAGCTGCTTCAATTGCGCCCGGCGCAAGTCCAGCGCCGTGGAGAGATCCCAGGGCTCGCCGCCATAGACATAGTGATCCCGATGGGCTTCTACCTGCTTACCGAGGGCGGCGTCACCGGCGACGGTGCGGAGCTTGATCATCGACTGGCGTTCGAACGGTGCGGCTAATCCTGTCGGGCTGTAGTAGCTGATGATTTCTTCGAGCGGATTCGTCAGCGAGCCCTTGCCGCCGTGGGGGCGCAGGCGGATGTCGAGGTGGAAGATGCCTTCCTGCTTGGCCTCGATCCATTGCAAGAGTTCCTGCGCGAGCCGTTCGAAGTATTCGCTGTTCTCGATCCCCTGTTTGCCGCTGGTGCGTCCGGCACTGCCATAGACGAAGAGGACTTCGATATCGGAGGCGTAGCCCAGTTCGCGGCCGCCGAATTTGCCCTGGCCCAGGATTGTAAAGGGGCAGGGTTTTTTGTTTGCTAGCTTCGGCGCTCCGTACTGTTTCTCCAGCTTGGCCTGACAATCGCGCAGGCTGCGGCTCACGATGACTTCGGCCAGTTCGGTGAGGGCCAGGGAGAAGTCGGCCAGGCCGGAGGATTCGACCATGTGTTTCATGTCGATCCGGAACAGCTCCTGATCCTTAAACCGGTTCAACGCTTCTTTGCGAGCCTCGTCGGTTTTGGCCTTGTCCACGAGCTTGTCGAGTTCTTTGCGCAGCGCCGCTTGCGGCTTGATAAGCGGGGCGTCGCGGTAATGTTGCAGCAGCGGCAGAAGGTTGCCGTGCTGGCGGCGCAGAAAGTCTTCCCACAAAAAGTCGCTGGTGCCGAGCAGGCGGGCGAGAAGGGGGAAGGTCTTTTTGTCGCCGAGGAACGCGAGGGCTTGCTGCTGGGCCTTGCCTTTGGTGTCTTGCACGGTGAGGTCGAGGAACTGATCGAAGGCTTCGAGGGCCTTGGCCGGGTCCGGCGCCCAGGTGAGGGCGTGGGTGAATTGCTTGATGAGGACGGCGGTTAGGCGCAGGTGCTGTTGGTCGGCCGGGTCGGTCAGCTTCTGCCCGTGGCGGTTGCGGACGTAGAAGCGGTCGTGCAGCTTGCCGTCTTCGATGGCGAACTGCGCTTTGTCGATATAGACGTTGCGCATGGCGAGCGCATTGGCGAAGGCATACAAAAATGCGGGCGTGTCGTCCGATTGAATATCCATCACCGTGTCGGTGGGCGACTGGCTGTTGTCGAAGGTGATGTGGACGGTATGGAGCAGGCCGCTGAACGAGCCGCGCCGCTTGCCCAGCTGTTCGACCAACTGGCGATTCACGGCTTGGCGCGCTTCGTCGAATTGACCGGCATCGAGTTGCTGCATCAACGTGGTGAGTTCGGTGATGAGGCGGCGATGGTCGTCCGGCCCGAAGGGCATGCCGCGCACCGGTTGCACGCGAAAGACATCCACGATCTTTTTCCGGCTCAAGCCCGGCCGGCCTTTGGGGCGTACACGTTGTCCGCCCGCATAACTGCTGCGGGCTGTTGCCGGCGCCGCGCTGTCGGCAAAGGTGTAGATCTGGCCTTCCTCGATGTTCAGTCCGAAGGCGGAGAGGAGGCCGCAGATGTTGGCGAAGGCGGAAAAGTAATCGTAGGCGACGAGCGTCAGATCGAAGTGCTGGTCTCTCCGTTCTGCAATCGTGATTTCGCAGGGATGATCGGGTGTCAGCTGCGCGGTGAGTCGAACGTGCGTGGCGATGAGTGCCGGTTCGAATCGGCGGAAGTATTCCCGATCCATGCGACTGAGAAAATCCTGGAGAATATCGGGGGCGATGTCGGCACAGAGGGCACTCACGGTTTGCTTGAGCTGTTCATCGAGGGGCATGGAGAGCGAGTCCTTTGTCTGATCGGCCCTAGTATACCGGAATGGGTTGAGTCAGTATAATGCCGCCCCATGACTCGCCGCTCGAAAACAGATTCTGCGAAGCCAGCTCAGGCCGTTACCTCTAAGCCAGACCCCCGGCCTGTTCTCCTCGCTGCTGAACGTGATCCGCAACAAATCGGGACGATCCTCTCTGCGTATGGCCTGCACGATATCGATCAGGCTGACCGCAATCTGCAGGCGATGGCGGGCGATCCGCATCATCGCCGCCAGCTCGCCGAGATTCTGCCGATCCTGCTGGATTCTATCTCACGAACCGCCGATCCGGATCAGGCGTTGAATCATTGGGAACGGTTGTTCGGCGAGGTCACGCGCTCCTCCTTTCTCGACTACCTGCGCAGTTCGCCGCGCATGCTCGATCTGCTCTGTACGATCTTCGGCAACAGCGATGCGCTGGCGTTTACGGTTATTCGCGATCCCATGCTGGTCTATTGGCTGTCGGAAGAGGCGGTCTTGTCGAAGCCGCCTGCCCGGAAGGAGCTGGAGACGGCGCTACACAAGAGCCTGGCTCATCTGACCGTGAAGGAGATGAAGCTGGAAGCGCTGCGCCGGTTTCGCCGGCGGGAGATGCTGCGGATCGGCGTGCGCGACCTGCTGCGGCTCTCGCCGGTGCCGGAGACGACGGCGTCGTTGTCGGATCTGGCGAGTCTTCTCATTCATGCCGCCTATGAAATCGTCGATGCCGACCTGCGGCAACAGTACGGCGTGCCGATGCACAAGACGAAGCAGGGGCGGTGGGTGGAGACGGGATTTGCCGTGATGGGCATGGGGAAGCTCGGCGGGCATGAGCTGAACTACAGCTCGGACGTCGATTTGATCTATGTCTACGCCTCGCACGACGGAGAGACGAAGGCGCCGCGCGGCAGGCAGGCGGTGAAGCCCGGTGCGGTCGGCATTTCCAATGAGGAATATTTCGAGATCCTCTCGCGTGAACTGACGAAGGCCCTGGTCGAACAGACGCGTGAAGGCTATGTTTTCCGCGTGGACCTGCGTCTGCGGGCCGAAGGTTCGGTCGGGCAGTTGGCACGGTCGCTCGACGACTACAAGAAGTATTACTCCACCAGGGGCGTGGTGTGGGAGCGGCTGGCGCTGCTGAAGGCCTGGCCCGTGGCCGGTTCCATGGAGGTCGGGCTGGCGTTCTTGAAGATGGTGAAGCCGTTTATCTTCGGACCGCCCAAAGACAAGATCGATCTCTCGGGCGCATTGGCAATCGTGCAGGATGTCCGGGGTGTGAAGGAAATGATCGATGCGAAGATGGTCGATCGCGGCCACGAGCGGCGCAACGTGAAGCTCGGCATCGGCGGGATCAGGGAGATCGAGTTTCTCGTGCAGACGGTGCAGGTGATCGTGGGGAAGAAAGTGACGGGGTTGCTGGACCGGAGCACGCTCGGCGCACTGAACCGGTTTGTGCGCTATAAGCTGATCTCGACGCAGGAGCGGGATGACCTGACCGCCGCTTATGTCTTTCTCCGCGATGTCGAACACAAGTTGCAGATGGTGCAGGATTTCCAGACTCATGCCTTGCCCGATTCAGCCGAAGAGCTCGAACGCTGCGCCATTCGCGGGGGCTATGACACAGACGACCGGGCGAAAGGCGTCGCTCAATTCAATGCCGACCACAAGCGCCACACGGGGCTGGTCAATCAATTCTTCCGCGCCTTCTACTATGACGCCAAAACCTCGCCGGTCTTCAAAGCGACCCTCCGGATGATCAGCGCCAAAGGCTAGCTGCCGGCAGCGAGTTACTCGGCATAGTGCAGATCACGTTCGCTGGCCAGAGAGAGATATGCTTCTCCCCATTGATGCGGACTTTCGAGATGCCACGTTTCCTCGACATTGACCGGCTTGAACCGCAGGCCGTACATCCCTCCGTACACCAGATGCGCCAATCCTGAGCCCGAGTCTTCGACCGGTTGGGCGTAGGCCCGGCACGCCGGTGTCTCTGCGTTGTCGCTCCATCCTGTGACCCAATACCACTCGCCGGCTGGATTTCGGTCGTAGAGGCGGACTTGATCGACCGGTCGCGCCGGCCCGATTTCTTTGAAGCGCGCAAAGAAACTTGCCTCGCAATTCTCGTTCGATTCGACTTCGACGATCACAGCCGTCTCCCTCACTCATCGCAACCAGCTTGTATTCTAGCGTGTAGAGGGATGGAAAACACGAAGGCCCCGGCGGGATCACCGCCGGGGCCTTCGCTGAATTCCGAAAGCTGAGAGCTGTTAGCTTTCAGCCGTCAGTGGATCTTAGTACATCCCTTCCATGCCGTGGTTGTGTCCGGCATGGCCGCCGCCGGCGGCTTCCTTCTTCTCTTCGGGGATGTCGGTGATCATGACTTCGGTGGTGAGCATCAAGCCTGCCACGGAGGCCGCGTTCTGCAATGCGCAGCGCGACACCTTGGTCGGATCGATGATACCGGCCTTGATCATGTCCACATACTCTTCCGTCGCCGCGTTGTAGCCGGCGCTGAGGTTCTTGTCGTTGCGCACTTTCTCGACGATGACCGAACCTTCCATCCCGGCGTTGGCCGCGATCTGGCGGATCGGCTCTTCGAGGGCGCGGCGGATGATGTTCACACCCACCTGCTGTTCAGGAACCAGCTTGATCCCTTCCAGCGCGCCGATGCAACGGAGATAGGCTGTTCCACCGCCGGGCACGATGCCTTCTTCGACGGCTGCCTTGGTCGCGTGGAGGGCGTCCTCGACGCGGGCTTTCTTTTCCTTCATTTCGGTCTCGGTCGCGGCGCCGACGTTGATGACGG
>JABFSU010000076.1 GCA_013140455.1 Nitrospira sp.
ATCCGGTGGACGGCCTCTATGGCAACGGCAACGATCAGCTCATCGGCGGCACCGGCAGTTCGATCGGCGGCATTATTATCGGCGGTGCGCTCAGCGCCGACACGCGCTTCTACGCGGGGGCCTTCCCGACGCAGTACCTGCACGGGCTTACGCTCAAACCTACCGCCGGGGATGTCCACTTCATCAGCAACTTTAGTGGCCCCGCCCTCAACGCCGCGCTGCAACAAGACACCGGTAGTTCGGCCACTGACACACTCACAAACAATCCGGCGATCACCGGCAGCGTGACCGATCCGCAAGGGGTGGCCACGTTCCAGGCTGGCTTCGGCGCCACCCCCAGCGTCAATGTGCTCAGCGATCGTCAGGCGGATGGCTCGTTCACGTTCAGTCCCGCGCGTCTCGAACAAATCAACGGCGGTCCCCTCATTGACGGTCCGCTGACCCTGACCCTCCTCGCCACTGACACCGCTGGCAACGCGACGCAGACTACCGTGCCGTTCACGCTCGACCGCACGGTCACGAGCCTCACGCTCGATCTGGCCGTCGCCTCCGACACGCCGCCGGTCGGGGATCAACAGACGACGAACGCCATCGTCACTCTGGTCGGCCAGACGGAAGCCAATGCGCTGGTCGAATTGCTCGGCCTTGGCGTGCAAACCACGTCCGACGCGAGCGGCAATTTCAGCTTCAGCAACGTCGCACTCGCCCTCGGGGCCAACAGCTTCACCGTCCGCGCCACCGATGCCGCCGGCAATCAGCGCACGGAAATCCGCACGATCACACGGGTGGTTGCGGATAGTGATGGCGACGGCGTGCCCGACAGCGCCGAAGGGGGCGGGCCGAACAACGGCGATGCCAATCAGGACGGCATTCCCGACAGCCAGCAGGCCAACGTGGCCTCGCTGCAGAATGTCATCGATAGCCAATATGTCACGCTCGTCTCCACAGTCGGCACGCAGTTGGTGAACGTGCAGGCTGGACCCGTGGTGCCCAGTGCCCCAGCGAACGTGGAGCTCCCCTTCGGCCAGTTCGGATTTGAAGTGCATGGCGTGACGCCCGGGGGCTCAACGCAAGTGACGATGTTGCTGCCCAGCGGCAGCCTCGTCAACACCTTCTATAAATATGGTCCAGAGCCGGGCGTGCCGCCGCTGGACCAAGCCCATTGGTATGACTTCAATCTCAGCGGTAGCACCGGCGCGACGATGAACGGCGACACCATCACCCTTAACTTCATCGACGGCGCCAGGGGCGATGCAGATCTCGCGGCGAACGGAGTCATCGTTGATCCGGGTGCACCAGGCCGCAGTTCCAATCAGCCGCCGACATTGGCGCCGATTGGTCCCCAGTCGGTGGATGAAGGAAGCGAGTTACGGATCACGGTGACGGCGACGGACCCCAACCAAGGCGACAATCTGCAATTTGGATTCTTTCCGACATCCGGAAACCTATTCGGTGCGCAATTTGTTCCCAACGGCGTGAACAGCTATGAATTCATTTGGACACCGAGTGAGAGCGATGGCCCAGGACAGTATCAGGTGCAGTTCAACGTTCTTGACGGAGTCAACCCCCCCGTTTCAGAAATTGTGACAATTACGGTCAACGAGGTGAATCAAGTCCCTGAAATAATCACCTTTGGGCCAACAACTGTGGACGAGGAGGGCTTTTTGAGTTTAACGATTAGAGCCCTCGACCAGGACTTCCCTAGCAACTTATCGCCAGTCACAGTCAGTGGATTGCCGCTTGGGGCTGCCTTTGAAGATATTTCTTCACCTCTCAGCCCAAATCTCTATCTCTTGTCGTGGGCACCGACCGAAACTCAGGGTCCTGGCGTTTACAACGTCACCTTTACCGTGAGAGATGATCAGGGTGCTGAGACCTCGCGCATGGTTCCTATCACGGTGAATGAGATGAACCAGCCGCCGGTGCTGAACACGATCGAGAATCAGACGGTTGTGGTTCCGAATAGTGCGCTGGTGCTGACACCGATTGGGCCCCTGGTAGTAGCGGAGGCGACGCCGGGCTTGCTAGGACTGAACTTCACCGCGACGACGACATATCAAGCGCCGACCTTGGGGGTCCGCACGTTATTCACGGCGACGGCGAGTGATCCGGACATCCCGGAGAATCCTCGGACGTTCAGTCTGGAAGCGCCGCAGGTACTGCCGCCGGGGACCATTAATGGGCTGTCGCTCGGGTCGGCGGTAGCGATTGACGCCACGACCGGTGAGGTGACCTGGACGCCGAGCCTGGCGCAGGCTGGCCAGACCTATGCGTTTGATGTGGTGGTTAGCGATGGAACAGTGACCGACCGCCAGACGGTGACCGTGACCGTAGCGAACGAGGGCGGCACGCCCCACGCGCCTGCATTCAGCCTAGCGTCCCCGGCGGTGCTGCCACAGGGGACGCTCGATGGACTGTCGCCCCAGCCGCCCGAGACGAAGCCAGACATCACAGCATCTGGTCAGTTCACCTGGACTCCCACGGAATTGCAGGGTGGAAACATTTATGCGGTAGACGTGGTCGTGACCGACGGGATTGCGACTGCCCGCGAGACGATCATGGTGACAGTGAATGAGGTGAACCAGCCGCCGGTGCTGAACACGATCGAGAATCAGACGGTTGTGGTTCCGAATAGTGCGCTGGTGCTGACACCGATTGGGCCCCTGGTAGTAGCGGAGGCGACGCCGGGCTTGCTAGGACTGAACTTCACCGCGACGACGACATATCAAGCGCCGACCTTGGGGGTCCGCACGTTATTCACGGCGACGGCGAGTGATCCGGACATCCCGGAGAATCCTCGGACGTTCAGTCTGGAAGCGCCGCAGGTACTGCCGCCGGGGACCATTAATGGGCTGTCGCTCGGGTCGGCGGTAGCGATTGACGCCACGACCGGTGAGGTGACCTGGACGCCGAGCCTGGCGCAGGCTGGCCAGACCTATGCGTTTGATGTGGTGGTTAGCGATGGAACAGTGACCGACCGCCAGACGGTGACCGTGACCGTAGCGAACGAGGGCGGCACGCCCCACGCGCCTGCATTCAGCCTAGCGTCCCCGGCGGTGCTGCCACAGGGGACGCTCGATGGACTGTCGCCCCAGCCGCCCGAGACGAAGCCAGACATCACAGCATCTGGTCAGTTCACCTGGACTCCCACGGAATTGCAGGGTGGAAACATTTATGCGGTAGACGTGGTCGTGACCGACGGGATTGCGACTGCCCGCGAGACGATCATGGTGACAGTGAATGAGGTGAACCAGCCGCCGGTGTTACCTACGATTGGAGATCGGACAACAGAACATCTTGAGGGCTGCGTTGGTGGGCCACTGTCGTTTGTCATTCCGGTGGCGAACGATCCAGATGTTCCTGTTAATGCATTGACGTACACGGCGACCTGGCAGGGGGGAGCGTTGCCGAGCGGAGCGACGTTTGACTCTAACACTCGGACCTTTACCTGGACGCCAACGACGGCAGGGCCGCTGCTTGACGTGACCTTCACTGTTACAGACCAATATGGCGCCATAGATTCGGAAACCGTCGACATTACAGTCCAGAGCGATCACGTATGCTGGGTCAACCCCAACGGGGGATTCTGGGACGAAGGCGCGAATTGGAGTACAGGAACGGTACCCACCTCCAATGACGATGTCATGATTCAGCTCGATGGGAACTATGCAGTCACCCATCGCACAGGAACGAGCCAGGTCCGCAGCATTACATCGAGCAAACCGATCAATCTCACGGGCGGTACGTTAGATGTTACCGGAACGATAGACATGAACGGGACTCTCCTGACAGTGGCCGGCGGTACATTGAAGAACGCGACGGTGAAGGGCGCTGGCTTTGCAAGTGTCGGAGTTCAGATTGACGGGAGTAGCACTCTCGATGGTGTCACGCTCGAAGGTCCAATTGATGCTAGGGTTTCGCAGTTAGCTCAACTCACGATTGAGCATGGCTTGGCGATCAACGGAGATATTGGAAGCGATACCCAGGGAGTGCTACAGGTGTTCGGTACTATCGTCGTGAATGGTGCCCCGGGCAGCACGCAGACCATAGGAGGGACTGGCGGCTGGATCAATCTCCTAGGCGCGGGACCCTTGCTGAGCGCATCCCCAGGCGTTACGTTGGAATTGGGTGACAAAATAGGCATCTTCACTATCAATAACAGCATTGGATCGGCCGACAGCACAACGATAGGACGTGGCTATATCCAAGTCGCTGGTAACGGTGGTCTAGAGCTGATTAATTTCACTAACCAGGGTCAGCTCGACGTGTTTGGATCGCTGTCTGTATCGGGACCATTCGTGAGTGCCGGGAGCATCGAAGCACACGGAGGGTCAGCGATGACATTCTCACAATTCGACAATCAGGGAGATATCTTTGTCTTCTCTCCGGGAGCCGCTGGGCAACAGACCGCCAGTATCTTTATGACGGACACGACTCCTCTGTCCAATCGCGGCACGATTCAGATCTGGAATGAGCACGAGCTGACCCTCAACGGGTCACTGCTTAATACTGGCACGGGGCAAGTCTTTCTGGGACAGGGTGTGGCGGCAGATGGGAACGGTCAGCTCCATGTGTTTGGCGATGTGACGAACGATTCGGGGGCGACCGTCTGGCTGAGAGATGGGGCAATGAAGTTGGGCGGTACATCAAGAGATGGATCGACAGTGATCGGCATGGTGACCAACGACGGCACAATCAATCTTCAGACGGGTGTTCTAACGGTGAACGGCGATTACACTCAATCCACAACCGGCACACTGAGTACTGTGCTAGCCAGCCTGACAGATTTTGGTCGAATGGACATCATTGGTGTGGCCACACTCTCCGGCAACTTTGCCGCCGCATCGGGTGGGTTGTTTAACATCGATGATCGATTCCAATTCATGACCTTCGCCGGCGGCCGGGTGGATTCCTTTACGACATTCCAGCTTCCGCCTTCAATTACGGTGGATGATTCTGACCCTAATAAGTTTGAGTTGGTAGTGGGGTAACTGTCCCACAAACAAGGAAGGATGATCGCCATGTCTGAAGTGAACAGAAACGGGAGCCAGCAGAAGCAGGCGGACATGAACCCCCCCCACGATCCGGTGGGACGCGAGCACCATCAAGAACGCCTATGCGAACGTCTGCAACGTCTCGAGTACGCAAGAAGAAGTGGTGCTCAACTTTGGACTAAATCAAGCCTGGGAACGGGAGTCGCGCGAAATGCAGGTGCAGCTCACGAACCGCATCATCCTGGGCCCCTTTGCCGTCAAGCGACTCGCGCTCCTGTTTGGGGCGGTCGTGCAGCGATACCAGCGGCAGTTCGGTGAGTTGGACCTGACTGGGCAAGCCGCCGGCAAACCGACGCCAGAAGGGAGTAACGGTGCGGCGAAAACTTTTTCTCAAGCGGTGACGTGATTCGTCCGGCTCCTTTGATACGTCGACTTCTTTGACGTCAGGGAATCATGATGTCAGAAACGGCTTTGGATAGGTTGGCTGGGCTATTCGCATCTATTCTGTCGAATTTGTCCCCCTATCTGTCCCTCGCGTTCGGGTAGAAGTCTGGCGCAAACGACGGGTGTTTTATCCCTTGTCGGCCTCGTGACCGTCGAGTTCAGTTGAAGAGGGCAGCCGATCACATGAAGTCACCCGACACATCGTTCTCTCATTCCTCATCAGACCCGAGCACCGGTTCGATGCATCAAACCGTACTGCCTGCCGACTTGCTGACGACGCTCACGGCCAAGGCTCAGACGGCTGAACAGCTGCAGTTGCTGCTGGAGCTCCTTTCGTCGGCCTTGGGATCTGCCGGGCACAATGCGGCCGCCCGCGCCTTCGTGACGGAGCTGGCGACTCGTTTGCATTGCGATCGGGTCAGTCTCGGTACCGTGACCGATGGCCGGGTCACTCTGACGGCCCTCTCGCACAATACGACCTTCAGCGCCAAGACGAACCTAGTGCAGGTCATTGTGGCGGCTATGGAGGAGTCGCTGGATCAGCGGCAGGTGGTGGTGGTGCCGCCGCTGCCGACGACGCCGACGCAGATTCGACGCGCCCATGACGAGCTGGTGCGACAGTTCAACAGCGGGGCGCTCTGCTCGGTGCCGCTGCTCGACGATGGCTGTGTGATCGGCGTGCTGACGCTGGAACGCGGCGCCGAGCAACTCTTTGATCGCAGCATGCTCGATCTGCTTGAGGCCGTGAGCGCGGTCGTGGGGCCGATCTTCGAGCTGAAGCGGCGCGATGCGCGTTGGCTGGGAGGCAAGGCGTGGGAATCGTTCCGTGCGCAGGTGGCCAAACTGGTCGGCCCGCGCCATGTCGGATTCAAGCTGGCCACGCTGGGCCTCGCAGGACTGACGGCGTTTCTGTGTCTGGCCACGGGGAGTTATCGCGTGACGGCGAAAACGGTGCTGGAAGGCGCCGTGCAGCAGGCTGCTGTGGCGCCGTTCCAGGGGTTTCTCGAGACCGCTTCGGTGCGTGCCGGCGATGAGGTCCGGGCGGGGCAGGTGCTCGCCACGTTGCAGGATCACGATTTGAAACTCGAACAGTTGCGCTGGCGCAGCCAGCGGGACCAGTCGGCGAAAGAGTATCGCCAGGTGCTGGCGGAACGGGACGCGGCCAAGGTGGAGATCAAGGCGGCGGAAGTGGCGCAGGCTGAGGCACAGCTGGCGCTTGCGACGGACAAACTCAGCCGCACCCAGATCATCGCGCCCTTCGCTGGTGTTGTGGTAAGCGGGGATTGGAGTCAGCGGCTGGGCTCGCCGGTCGAGGAAGGCCAGGTGCTCTTCGAAGTGGCACCGCTCCACGATTACCGCCTCGTGCTGCAAGTCGATGATCGGGATATTGCGGGGGTCAAATCCGGCCAGGCGGGGATGCTGCTCCTCTCATCGCTGCCGCACGATGAGCTGCCGTTCACGGTGACGCAGCTCACGCCCGTCTCGACGGCGAAAGAGGGCCGCAACTCTTTCCGTGTTGAGGCGCAGCTCACGCAGCCTCCGTCGGCGCGGCTCCGGCCGGCGATGGAAGGCGTCGGCAAAATTACGGTGGGCGACCGTTCACTTGTCTGGATCTGGACGCATGATGTGGCGGATTGGGCCCGACTGAAATTATGGGCATTCATGCCGTGAGGCCCTCCTAAATGGGTGGCGAATTCTTCAGTGCGTCGTGGTATCGGGTCGAGCGGCTGACGCCGCGGCTGCGCAGTCATGTGCAGTTGGCACGGCATCAGTATCGCGGCCAGACCTGGTACGTGTTGCACGACAGGGCTTCGGAGCGGTTCCAGCGATTTACGCCTGCGGGGTACCAGTTGATCGGCTTGATGGATGGACGCCGATCGGTGCGCGACATCTGGGACTCCGCCACCGCCTCGCTGGGCGATGAGGCGCCGACCCAGGATGATGTGATCCAGCTGTTGAGCCAGCTGCATGCCTCGGATCTGATCGTCTGCGATGTGTTGCCGGATACCGGCGAATTATCGGAACGGGCGGATCGGATTGCGCGGCGCCAATGGATGAGCCGCTTCTCCAATGTGTTTGCCTGGCGAGTTCCGTTGGGCGATCCGGATCGGTTTCTGACGGCGCTGCTGCCGATGGTGCGTCCTCTGATGGGATGGCCCGGGGTCCTGCTGTGGTTCGGTGCTGCTGCTCTCGGGCTGGTGCTGGGGGCCCTGCACTGGCCGGATCTGACGCATGACATCATCGGTCACCTCACGAGTCCCCATTCCCTGGTCGTCCTTTGGCTGCTGTTCCCCGTGATCAAACTCCTCCATGAGTTGGGGCATGGTTTGATGACGAAGGCCTTCGGTGGTGAGGTGCATGAGATCGGCGTCATGTTCCTTGTATTGACGCCGGTGCCGTACTGCGAGGCGTCCGCCGCCTGGGCCTTTCGGAACAAGTGGCAGCGGGTATTGGTGGGCGCCGCCGGCATGATGGTCGAAGCGGTCCTGGCTTCGTGCGCGCTCCTTGTGTGGGTCAACGCCGAGCCGGGTCTGATCCGACTACTCGCCTACAACACCGTGTTCCTCGCGGGCGTGAGTACGGTGCTGTTTAATCTGAATCCTCTGCTGCGATTCGACGGCTACTACATGCTCATGGACTGGCTGGAAATCCCCAATCTCCGTGCGCGGGCCACGGCGTATCTGAAGTATCTCTGCGAACGGTATCTCTTCGGACAGCGGGAGGTGAGTCGCCCGGATGCCACGAGCGGGGAGCGCGCCTGGTTTGTGAGCTACGGCGTGGCCTCGGCACTCTATCGAGTGACGGTGACCGTCGCGATTCTCCTGTTTCTCGGTGAACTCTGGCCCTTGTTAGGATTGCTGTTTGCCGCGATGACGGCGGTGGGCATGATCGGGGTGCCGGTGAGCAAAGGCCTGTCCTACCTCCTGACGCATCCGTCACTGCGGTCGGTGCGCGTTCGCGCCATGGCAGTCACGGCAGTCTTCCTGGCGGTGTCGATCGTCGGGTTGTGCCTGACTCCGGCCCCGTTCCATACGATGGCAGAGGGGGTCGTGTGGGTGCCCGACGAGTCGGTGGTGCATATCGGGACCGATGGGTTCATTCGACAGGTTGTGGCCACACCTGACAGCCTGGTGCAGCCTGGCGCGGTGCTCTTCATTGCCGAGCACCCGCGGTTGCAGGCCGAAGCCCGCGTGTTGGCGGCCCGCGTCAGGGAACTGGCGGCCCGGTATGCCGAGCAGCGGCCTGTCGATCTGGTGAAAGCGGCGATCCTCGACGAGGAGCTGATCTATGCCCGCGATCAACTGGCGCGAACCCAGCAGCGGCTTGATGAACTGGTGGTGCGCAGTCGGGTGGCGGGACAGTTTGTGCTGCCTGCGCCGCAGGATCTTCCCGGCAGGTTTGTCAAGCAGGGGGAGGTGTTGGCCCATGTGGTGGATCGGCAGCACGTGATGATCCGCGCGATTGTCTCACCTTCCGATATCGATCTTGTGCGCGCGCAGTTAACCGGCGTTCAGGTGCGGCTGGCCGATCAGGTGCCGGAACGCTACGAGGCGACCGTGACACGGCTGGTTCCGGCGGCCTCGAATGAGTTGCCGCACGCCGCGCTGGGGACCGAGGGCGGCGGTACCGTCCCCGTCGATCCGACCGATACGCATGGCGTCAAGACTCTCCAACGGGTCTTTGAGGTGGATTTACAGGTGCCGGATTCTCCGGGCCCTATCCAGGCCGGTGAGCGTGTCCACGTCCGGTTTAGTCATGGCTGGACCCCGCTGGCCACGCAGTGGTATCGGCAAGCGCGACAGCTCTTTTTGTCGAGATTCAATGTCTAGTGCGATCTATCCCGCCCAGATTCATGGCGTCGCCTATCCCGAGCGATCTGCGCCAGCGCTGCCGTGGCTCGATGCGGTGGCGCATCGGACAGTCGGGTCGGTGGTGCGGCGCTGGCAGAGCCGCGCGGCGTCCCGGCATGACTTTGTCGAACGGGTGGCGGGTTGTGCGGGACTGTCGCAACGCCTCAGCGACACGGATCTCGAGCCGGCCGCGCAGGCGTTGCGCGTCGCGCTGGTGCGGGACGGGTTGGCCGATGGACCGGTGGCTGAGGCCTTTGCGCTGATCCGGGAAGCGGCGGCGCGGTTGCTTGGTCAGCGGCATTTTGATGTGCAGATTGCCGGCGGCTATGCCTTGCTCCAGGGGCTTGTGGCCGAGATGCAGACGGGCGAAGGCAAGACGCTGACGGCGACGCTCCCGGCCTGTACGGCCGCCCTGGCCGGCTTGCCGGTGCATGTCGTGACCGTGAATGATTATCTCGCCGCGCGCGACGCGGACTTGATGGGGCCGGTCTATCGGGCGCTGGGCTTGTCGGTCGGTGTGGTGACGCACGGCCTGACACCGGAGGCCCGTCGGGCCGCGTATGCGTGTGATGTGACGTATTGTACCAACAAGGAATTGGTCTTCGACTACTTGAAAGACACGCTGGCCCTCGGCCGACAAACCAATCCGATTCAACGGCAGCTCCATCGCCTGTCGGCCGGCCCTTCCGCGGCGAGTCCGCTGCTGTTGCGAGGGCTCTACTACGCGATCGTGGATGAGGCCGACAGCGTGCTGGTGGATGAAGCGCGGACGCCCCTGATCATCGCCGGTCGGGGGAGTGACGCAGATGAACGATTGGTGTATGAACAGGCGCTCGCTGTGGCGCGACGGCTCCGGCGGGGTTCGGAAGTGCGCGTCGATCTGGACGCGCGTCGCGTGCACTTGACGGCGGCCGGTGCTGCGCGCACGACGGAGCTGACCACGCAGTTGGGCGGTCTGTGGCGGGGGCGTGGCCGTCGCGCGCATTTGATCGAGCATGCCCTCTCGGCGCTCTATCTGTTCGAACGTGATCGGCAGTATGTGGTGCAGGATGCGAAGGTCCAGATCGTGGATGAATATACGGGCCGAGTGATGGCGGATCGCTCCTGGGAGCGCGGTCTTCATCAGATGATCGAGGTGAAGGAAGACTGTCCGTTGAGCGAGCGACAGGAAACGCTCGCACGGATCAGTTACCAACGATTCTTTCGCCGCTATCTCCGCCTGGCCGGGATGACGGGCACGGCGCGCGAAGTCGCCGACGAGCTGTGGTCTGTCTATCGCCTGGGTGTGGCGACGATTCCCTCCAATCGACCCCTCCAACGAGTCCATGCCCCGGAGCGGATGTTGGCGACCGGGGAGGCGCGATGGCAGGCCGTGGTCGAATCGGTTGCGCGGCTGCATGCTCTCGCGCGCCCGGTGCTCATCGGCACGCGGTCGGTGGCGGCGTCGGAACGGCTGAGTCAGCTGCTGTGTGAGGCGGGATTACCGCATCGCGTGTTGAACGCGCGCCAGGATCGGGAAGAAGCGGAGATCGTGGCCCAGGCCGGCGAGCCGGGACGGATTACGGTGGCGACGAATATGGCCGGCCGAGGGACGGATATTCATCTGGGGTCCGGGGTGGCGGACAGTGGCGGGCTGCATGTCATTGTCACGGAGCGTCATGATGCCGGGCGTATTGATCGGCAGTTAGTCGGGCGGTGCGGGCGTCAGGGGGATCCTGGCTCTGTTCAGGCGGTGCTGTCGTTGGAGGACGAACTACTGATGGCGCATGACAGTGGCGTGGGTCGGTGGCTGGCCCGGCTGACGCTGCGGGCGGGATGGGCATGGCTGTCGTCGTGGGTGATGCGTCGGGCCCAGCGCCGTGCCGAGCGGCTCCATGCTCGGATCCGGCAGGCGGTGTTGAAAATGGACGACCAGCTGGC
The DNA here is from genome assembly GCA_013140455.1 of Nitrospira sp. Taxonomy (GTDB): domain Bacteria; phylum Nitrospirota; class Nitrospiria; order Nitrospirales; family Nitrospiraceae; genus Nitrospira_D. The sequence goes on from JABFSU010000076.1 coordinate 11,210, forward strand.
GTCCAGCCTCGCGTTTACGGGCCGTGCGGAATAATGAGGGGGTGAGGGATACGACATGCGGACATGGTGGAGTAAGACAGGAGTCGCTGTGAGTCTCGCGGGAATGGTGATCTCGCCACCGGCAGTTGACGCGGCGGATTTGAATTGCTTGATCCAGCCCTATGTGACCATCACGGTGACGGCGCCGGTCGCCGGTTTGTTAGAAACCGTGACGGTCGATCGCGGCGATGTGGTGAAGGAAGGCCAAGTTGTTGCGACCATCGACACCAGTGTGGAGCGGGCGGGTGGTGCTGTGGCTCATGCGCAGGCGGAACTGTCCAATCGACGCTTGGCGGATCTGGAACTGAATCGGACGACCGCGGAAGTGGCATTTCGCACACTGAAGAGTCCGATCAATGGCGTGGTGGTCGAGCGCTATATGCATCCTGGCGAATTTCCCAAGCAGGAGCGTGTCTTGAAACTGGCGCAGATCGATCCGTTGCGGGTTGAAGTGTATGTGCCGGTCGCCCTGCTGGGCAGGATTGCCGTGGGGATGACGGGATTGGTGAAGCCGGAGGAGCCGATGAAAGGGGAGTTCCAGGGGAAGGTGACGGTGGTCGACAGGGTCGTGGATGCAGCGAGTGGCACCTTTGGCGTGCGGATGGAAGTTCCCAATCCCGATATGAAGTTGCCGGCAGGGCTGAAGTGTACGGTGCGGTTTTCTCACCGGTGACACGCATGGAGTGCCAGGGAACACAGCGTCAGGGGGCGGGATCCCGTTCGATTCTCGGAGCGGCTGCGGGGCTGCTTTGTCTTGCGCAATTCGTGTCCGCTCATGCCGGGGCGATGTCCGGTGGGGTGGATCCCGCTGTGCCTTGCCTCACCAAGCCGTCTGCCGAAGTCTTGATCAGCGCGCCTGTGGAGGGGGTGCTGGAAACGATGCCTGTGAAGGCCGGAGATACTGTCCAGCTTGGCGAGGTGGTGGCGACGTTGGAATCCAGCCGGGAGCGGGCCGCGGTGGCTCATGCGCAGGTGAAAGCGGGGATGCAGGCTGCCGTGCGGGGGGCTCAGGTGCGGATCGAATTCACGACGCGCAAAGTGGCGCGGGCGCGTGATCTTGTCAAGACGGGGGCGATCGGCCAGCATGAGTTGGACGAGGCGGAGACAGAGTTGCGGCTGGCTGAGGCGTCGCATGCGGAGGCGCTGGAAAATCAGCGCCTCGCGCGCGAAGAGCTACGTCGGGCGGAGGTCGACTTGGGATTGCGGACCATTCGAAGCCCGCTTTCGGGTCTAATCGTCGAACGGTTTCTTGCGCCAGGCGAAATGGTCAGGCAAGGGCCGCTACTCAAGGGCGTGCAGTTGCATCCGCTTCATGTCGAGGCGTTTGTTCCCCTGTCGTGGATCGGGCGGGTGACGCCCGGTCAGACGGCCGAGGTACGCCTTGAGCTTGGACCGCATCTGAGTGCCTTGGGGCAGGTCGAGGTGGTGGGGCAGGTGGTCGATGGCGCCACTGGGACCTTCACCGTCCGAGTGGTTGTCCCGAACCCCGACTCACAGATTCCCGCCGGTCTGCCCTGTACGGTGCACTTCTCTACGAAATAGCTCGCACGGTCGGACGCTTCAGGGGCAAGTCTCTATGGGGGGGGATGTGTGCCAGAGGAGGATCTGCGCCTTCCCAAAGCCGAACGACGAGATAGACGGTTTCACAACAGGAGGTCAGTTCATGAGGATGCAGGCAGTTGTCATGCTCTCTCTTGTCGGGGGCCTCACGATGGCATCCGTTGAGGTGTCTGTTGCAGGGGCCTCTGCTCCGTCAGAGGCCTTGGCGTCGGTCGCCGAGCTTCGGTTGAGTCTCAAAGATGCCATGGAGGCTGCGCTCGGCAACAATCCGACGGTGAAACTCTATAAAGAGCGTATCGAGGCGGCGAAGGCCGTCATGAATACGCAGTTGGGTGCCATGCTCCCGAATCTGTCCAACACGGTGCGGCAATCGCGCCAGACGTATTTTCTCGGGACCGTAGGATTGTCCCCTTTTGTGACGCAACCCTTTTCGATCTTCGATGCCCGGGTGAACGCCAGCCAAAACCTTTTTAGTCTGAGCTTGATGGATCGGTGGCGGGCCTCGCGGGAGGCGCTCCATGCGAGTGAGTGGGAAGCTGAAGTTACGAAGTTCGATACGATGGCCGAGGTCGGTATGCTGTATACGGAAGTGCTGCGGGCGGAAGCGGTGGTCAAGGCCAAAGAGGCCAATGTCTCGCTCTTTGGCGAACTGACCGCGATGGTTCGCAGTCGCCGTGGAGGCGGCATGGGGACCGGCCTCGATACGGCCCGCGCAGAATCACAACTGGAAAACGAGCGCCAACATCTGGCCATGGCACGAGCGGAGGTCGAACGATTCAAGCTCAACCTGCTGAATACGCTTGGTGTTGGCTATGACGCCAAGCTCACGCTGACGGATGACTTGAAGAAATCGGTGCCGGGCATTCCCTCAACTCAGGATGCTACGACGTTGGCGTTGTCGTCTCGTGCGGAAGTGAAGGCGCAGCAGCAACGGATCAAGTCTGCGGATCTGGCCTTGCGTTCCACGACGAATGAGCGACTGCCGTCGTTGGTGGCGCAGGGGGATTACGGCCTGATCGGCAACCGCATGCATAACACCGCAGAGACCTACAACATGGCCCTCATGCTATCCGTGCCGATTTTCGATGGGGGGCAACGAGAAGGGCGCATCAGTGAATCGCGAAGTCTGGCCCAACAGGAAGTGTTCAAGATGGCGGTGATTCATAACCGCGTCCGCATGGAAGTACAAGAAGCGGTGGTAACACTGGCCTCCGCTCAAGACCAGGTGGAGATTGCCAAGCGGGGGCTGGAGTCGGCGATGTTAGAGCAAGAGTTGGCGCGCGAGCGGTTTACAGTACTCAGTGCGGCGAGCAACCTGGAACTGACGAACGCCTTATTCTCACTTGCCCGAGCGCGGGATAACGCGATTGAGGCGGTGTACCGCTTGAATGCCTCGCGGATTCATTTGGCGCGCGCGATGGGGGAGCTTGAGAAACTATAGCGAGTTGATGAAGTTATAATCTGCCAGTCAAGGCGATTCTAAGAGTCCGAGGATAGGTCGCTCCGTAATACTCGCGTGTGCGTGCCTGCCTGCTGTAAAGGCGTGAGCCTGGTTACTGAGGACGGAACCAGCTAGGCGTGATTCCTCCAGGTAAATAGCTGTGGCTGTGGGGGGTCTCGCTAACAGCTAGGATCCTCAGATCTGTTGCCTAAGGGTATCGGTGGGAGCGTCTCTATCGTGGCTTGAACGAGGTATAGTTTCCATACTGGATGATATGGATCTTGGGCGATGGTTAGCCTAGGTGTTCAGCAACAATTAGAATTACGAGATGTAAATCTAGTTGTCGCCAGACACCCCAGGAGTTCCATAGCTCTCGCCCGTTTATTACACCAGAGAAAACGAAGTTGACTCCTGCGTAACGTTCTTCCAAGAAAACTAAGTCGATCAGAACGAGAGAAGCGTGCCTGTTCAGAAATTGGTATAAGTACGTATGGCCGCCAGCGGCCATTGCAAGGTCAAATTGTGTTATTTGCTGGGAATTTTTGGCCCTTCTTGGCAATTCGTCCAGCTGCCGAAAAAGACATTGAACATCTTGTGAAATAAGGAGAAAGGGTGCATTATTCGCCTGCCCTTTTAAGGCGAGGGCCCTGGGTTCGAGTCCCAGCCGGCTCACCACGTTGTGAATGGCATCCGCGCCTGGCTGGATGGCCCCCACGTCGATTCTGCGCCAGTGCGCACTGACACCCACCAACGAGATTGCCGTGGTTCCTTGGTCAGGAAAAAAGAGGGGGTGGCTTGACGCTCTAATAATGCAACCAATACACTGGCCACCATACGTAAGTTCCCCACACTTTGAGCGAGGGACATAACATGCAAGTGATCAAAATTGATCGGGACGAGTTGCCGGGGCGATTGGTGACGGGTCTTTCGAAGATTGGCTTGGCAATGAAGAGCCGGCCGTGGCGTCGGCAGGGCCGGCAGGGCGTTGGACCATTGCAGGTTCAGGTCTTGTCGTTCTTGCGAACACAGCCCAATCGTTGTGCCATGGTCTCGGTCATTGCGAAAGAGCTTTCGGTCAAGCTTCCCACGGCGTCGGAGGTTATTCGTACGCTAGAGTTGAAGCAGTTGGTCCGTCGCCGCCGATCAGATACGGATAATCGCGTGGTGACCGTTCATTTAACGGCGAAGGGAATGAAGGCCAGCCAGGTGGGAACGGGATGGCCTGAAGCATTAGCCGCTGCGACGCAGCAGTTGTCGGGGCAGGAGCAAGCCAATCTTCTTGCCATTCTTGTGAAGATGATTCGCGCGCTACAGTTACAGGGAGAAATTCCCGTGGCGCGGATGTGCGTGTCGTGTGAGAATTTTAGCCCCAACGCGCATCCAAGCAGCGCGGCTCCACACCATTGCCAGTTCATCAATGCCCCGCTGGCGGATCAGTCACTGCGCCTTGATTGTCCGGATTACATTGAGGCGACTCCCTTGGTGGCGAAGCAGGCCTGGGAAAAGTTTATCCAAGCAAAATCTGCATAGTGGTAGGTTCGAGAGAAGCTGTGTCGCCGTGAAGGCGACAGGCTAGGGCTTACTGCCTCTGACTGGTTCTTTGACCAGATACAACGAACGATCCGATTCGATATTCGTGAGGAGGTCTTCCAGTGCTAACTGGAGGGCCGCCTCAATGGGATCGCGATCGGATGCCGTCACCCACCGCACAGAGGATCCAGTCGCAGATCGTTCCATATCATAGGACTTGATCGGTTCTGTCACTGTTCCCATATCTGCCTGGAGGCGGACGTGGTAGACGTAGGGCCCCCGTGCGATCATTGAGAGTCTGGCGGTCAATGTCATGGCCAGATCTGCAGGCCCTTCGGACACCGATGCGAAGGTGCCTCGGTTGCGGATGTATTCCATTGTGGCGCGGGAGAGATCCGGAGTGCGCCACTCCAGCAACGTGATGCCCGGCATGTGATCGGCGCCTTGAATCGTCAAGCTGCTGATCCCCACTTGCAGTGAGCGGGGAATAGAGCTGCTTGCTGGATGGCTCGGGACCGGATGGACTTCAATCCGACGTACGCATCCCGGCAGGGCAGTGAGGATGAGCAATAAGGTGCACATCCATCCAGCTATCAAAAATCGAGCGTGAGGAGGAAATCTATAGGTCCAGTGCATGGTCGCGATATCGGGCCGGCAAGGCTAGGGAAGCGCTGGTGTCGTGGGCGGGGACAAGATTTCAAGATCTTTCAGCGCCCGTTGAGCCTGTTCGCGATATGAACGGTCGGTAGGATTCGTATAGGTATCGACGACTCTCTGGTAGGTGGCGCGCGCTTGCGCATGTTGCTTCTTAATCGAGAAATATTGGCCCAGCGCGAGCCAGTTTTGCGCCGCCGCTTCATTGGCCGTTTTCATCAAGGCAAACTCCCGTTCAACTTGCGTGGTGCCTTGCAGCTGTGCTCGTTTCCGAACCGTCTCCCCCATCTGACTCGCCATGGCTTCAATCTGCTCGTTCTCGCGCACGGCAGCCTCGACATGGTTGGTCTTTAGGTGTGAGTAAAATGCTTCGACATGGTCTTTCACGATGTCGGCCCGCTGTTGATACGTATCGTGGGTGCACCCGAAGCTGAGTGCCAGCAGGATTCCAAGGCCGGCGGCGGAAAAATGTAAGGTTGACCTGACCATGAGCAGCTTCCTTTCTCGGTACGGTCAAATCTGGAGAATGGCCGTTGGACGAGAGAGTCTACCATATTCAATCTGGAGATCGGTATAAGACGGTGCCGGCAGCTTGGATTGGTCTCGGGCCGATGGTACAGAAAGGCGTAGTGACAGGGCGTTCGCGAGTGTGGTACAACTCCCGCGTTCCTTGCCACTGTCGTCGTTCATATGTCCCCATCGTCTAGCCTGGCCTAGGACATTGCCCTTTCAAGGCAGTAACACGGGTTCAAATCCCGTTGGGGACACCAATCATCCTTCACCTCGAAGCCTGTTTCAGCATCCCGTGGGACTCCCGTTGTGTTTGCGGATCCTGCCGGGTACACTTTCTTCATTAGCCGTGCTCGTGTGCTGATGGTGATGACTGCAAGAGGGAGATAAGCAATGCGACGGGGAGTCTACTGCAGCCTGTTCGTTGGAATGGTAGCTGCGCTGTCATTCGTTGAAGCGGCTGATCTGCCTGCTTCGAAAGGCGCTCCGCCAAAATCTGTAGAAGCCATCAAAGGCAAAGATGGTGCTCTGATGCTCCTGGTTCCTGCCGGGCCATTCCTCATGGGTGCCAATGACGGATTGCCGAACGAACGGCCCGAGCACACGGTGACCATCAAAGCGTTTTACATTGATCAATATGAAGTCACGTCTGGACGGTACCAGCAGTTTTTCGAGCTAGGCAAGCGCGGGGATCCGGCACCTACCGATGAGGATTCGGGGCGTTCCCTGGAGGATCGTCCTGTCGTTGGTGTGACCTGGACGGAAGCCGCCGCCTATTGTGCATGGGCAGGGAAGCGATTGCCCACTGAAGCTGAATGGGAGAAGGCGGCGCGGGGGACGGATGGCCGGCGATATCCCTGGGGGGCGATGCAGCCGTTTGTCGATATTGCGAACTACAACCGGGGACTCTGGGTAAGTGAGGCCATCACCTTGGTGCCGGTCGGCAGCGGGTTGGAAGGGATGAGTGTTCGCCATGGCCTGAAAGAGGGGGGTAAGAGTCCCTATGGTCTTGCGCACATGGCGGGGAATGCAGCCGAATGGGTGAACGATTGGTATGATCGGGAGTACTATCAGAAGAGCCCTGACACCGATCCGCCGGGTCCGAAGAGCGGGGACAAGCGGGTCCTTCGCGGTGGATCCTGGGCGGATCTGCCAACGGCGTTGCGCGTGACCGCTCGATTTTCAGCGGAGCCGGAGTTTGAAGAGCGGACGGTCGGGTTTCGATGTGCCATGGATGCTCCGAAGTAGTTCGGGTCGTCTCTTCCGTTCTGAAATCGAGAATCTATCCCAAGGTCAGTATTGAACGCGCATGCAGGTTGATCCATCCGACTCATCCGCTTCTTCTTCTTGCGCACCTCGCCCCCCGGAGCGGGCTGCGATCGTGATTGTCATGGGGTTGGTGCTGCTGTATGTGTTGTGGACTCTTCGCGCTCTGCCAAGTCCATCGGCCGGACCGGCGGTTTTTTCAAATCCAGGGCCGACTTCGCTGACGGCAGAGATGATTCCGCTCGTGTCCGGTGACGAACCGATCGTAGAGATTTTTACGAAGGCAGGTTGTCCGGTATGTCACACGATTCCGGGGATTCCCGGCGCGAATGGCCAAGTTGGTCCGCCGCTCACTCTCGGCGTGACGGGGGCTCAGCGGCTGGCCGATCCCTCTTATCGAGGGACGGCCGGTACTGTGCACGAGTATGTGGTGGAGTCTGTTATCGATCCGTCAGCGTTTGTTGTTCCGGGGTATCCGGAACGGACGATGCCGGTGTGGTACGGGGCAAAGTTGAGCGCACTGGCATTGGAGAAGATCGCGGATTATCTTGAGCATCAGACGGGGAATGTCCTAGCGAAGTAAGTGACCGAACGTCATTGGCTCACCATGCGTGTTCAGCGCTTTTTGAGGGGCACTACGTTGCCGCTCCCCTGAATCTTAAAGGCGTCGCTCTGCTGGTTTGACGGGTGCTTGTCCAGTAGGGCATTCACCGCGTCATCGCCTTTGAGTCCTTCCAGCTTGATCTTGAGACGGAGATTGTTGGCGCTGTCTGCGTTAATCAAGGCTTGCTCGAGGCTGATCTTATTGGCCTTGTAGAGCTGGAAGAGGACGTGGTCGAAAGTCTGACAGCCTTCATCAACTCCCTGCTCCATCGCTTCTTTCAGCGTATCGATTTCCGCTTTCTTGACGAGATCTTTCACGCGAGGCGTGTCCAACATGATTTCCAGCGCAGGCACACGTCGTCCGTCGAGAGAGGGAATGAGGCGTTGTGAAATAATCGCGCGCAGGTTCAGCGAGAGTTGGAGATAGATTTGCGGATGCCGCTCGACCGGGAAGAAGTTCATGATGCGCTCGATAGCCTGGTTGGCATTATTCGAGTGCAGCGTTGCGATGCAGAGGTGGCCGGTTTCTGCAAACGTGATGGCGGCTTCCATGGTTTCGGTATCCCGGACTTCGCCGATAAGAATCACATCGGGAGCCTGCCGGAGGGTGTTCTTCAGGGCATTCTGAAAGTTCAAGGTGTCAAAGCCGATCTCTCGTTGGGTGATCAGCGATTTCTTGTGGCTGTGGACGAATTCGATCGGATCTTCGACGGTGATGATGTGCCCTTGATGAATGGAGTTCCGGTGGTCGATCATGGCCGCGAGCGAAGTTGATTTGCCGGAGCCGGTGGCGCCGACGACCAACACCAGCCCGCGCTTCGTCATGGCGATATCTTTGATGATCGGCGGGAGTTGCAACTGATCGACGGACTGAATTTCCGCCTTGATGAGGCGGAATACGAGTCCGACATTGCCCTTCTGTCTGAAGATATTCACGCGGAACCGGCCGAGCTCTTTGTAGTAGAGCGCCAGGTTCATCTCCATCTTTTCTTCGAACTCTCCCCGCTGTTGCCCGCGCATGAGTGCCAGTGCCAGCGCTTCCAGTTGCTCGTTGCTGAACGGAGGGGCGTCCGTTTGCTGCGTGGATCCGTGGATTCGATAGATCGGGGGTGCATCGACCGTCAGGTAGAGGTCGGAGGCTTCTTGGTCGACCATGACTTTCAAGAGGCTGCGGATATCCATGCCTGTCTCCGTTGTCCTGCGGTGGTTAGGCGGCGCCGCTGAGTGAGGCGGCCGATCCGAAGAGATTCGGATTCATGCTCCGCGATTGCGCCTCGGCTTTCGTGACGACGCCGCGTGTCGCCAGTTCGAGCAAGGCCATATCCATCGTCTGCATGCCGTCTTTCTGGCTGGCCTGCATGATACCGGGGATCTGGTGGAGCTTAGCCTCACGGATCAGGTTGCGGACGGCGGTGGTCGCCACCATGATTTCGAGTGCCGCCACACGTCCTCCCGATTTCTTCTTGAGTAGTGTCTGGGTGATGACGGCTTCCAGCGCTTCTGATAACTGTGTCCGGATCTGCGCCTGTTGTGCCGGGGGGAAGGCGTCGATGATGCGGTCGATCGTTTTTGGAGCGCTCGAGGTATGCAGCGTGCCGAAGACGAGATGTCCGGTTTCTGCCGCGGTGAGCGCGAGCTGAATCGTTTCGAGGTCCCGCATTTCTCCCACGAGCACGATGTCCGGATCTTCGCGAAGGGCGGACTTGAGGGCGTTGGCAAACGACAGTGTGTGGACGCCCAGTTCGCGTTGATTGACGAGGCATTTCTTTGATTTATGTACGAACTCAATGGGGTCTTCGATCGTGATGATGTGGCCTTCAAAGGTATTGTTCAAATAGTCGACCATGCCGGCCAGGGTGGTCGATTTACCGGATCCGGTGGGGCCGGTTACGAGAATGAGCCCCTTTTCCTTGTCGCACAGGTTCCGCAGGATCGGTGGCATGCCGAGTTTTTCGAGCGGAAGAATTTCCGTGGGGATGTTTCGGAAGACGGCACCCAGCCCGCGCTGTTGCACAAAGACGTTGACACGGAAACGGGCGATATCGCCAAGCTCAAACGAGAAGTCGCATTCCCGATGCTCTTCGAAATTTTTCCGCTGGGTATCCGTCATCATGTCGTAGATCAGCGCATGCGTCTCATCCGGTGTAAGGGCCGGATGATCCAACTTTTTCAGGTCGCCATGAATGCGAATCATCGGTGGCTCGCCCGAGCTGATATGACAGTCAGACGCGCCCTCTTTGACTGAAAAGGTCAGGAGTTTCGAAATGTCCATGGGTATGACTCCGTAGTAAGACTGGTCATCTGTCGTGCGTCGCCACTGCGACTAGTGAGGCGGTTTCCGTGACGAATGACTTGTGAGCATCATGCCATAGCAAGAAGGGAAAGCAAGAAATTCGCAGGAAGATGCGGAGCCGGTTGATCGGCTAGAGAAGCTGTGTGGATCGTCCGGCGCGTGCAAAGGCTGAAAGCGCTTCTTCGATCTGTTCGGGAGAATGTTCAGCCGTGATGGTTACGCGAATACGGCTGGATCCATCGGGGACGGTCGGTGGGCGAATCGCCGGCGCATAGACCCCTTCAGCCAGGAGTTGTTCGGCAAAAGCGAGCGCCTTCTCGGCTTGACCGATCAGAATGGGAAGAATGGGGCTGGCGGATTCGGTGAGGTGAAATCCGAGACGGGTCAGGCCTGCAAACAAATGGTCGCGATTACGCCACAGCCGAGCGCGGCGTGACGGATCTTGCTGGAGTACGGTCAGTGCGGCGCGTGCCGCTGCAGCCGAAGCGGGCGGCGGGGCGGTTGTAAACATAAAGGGGCGGCTGGTGTTGACCAGATATTGAATCATGTCCGTAGGGCCGGCGATATAGGCGCCGCTGCTACCCAGTGCCTTGCCAAGGGTGCCCATGTGAAAAGGAATCCGGTCCTCGACTCCGAAATGCTCAAGTGTGCCACGGCCTGATTGGCCCATCACTCCGGTGCCGTGAGCATCATCGACATAGAGTGTCGCACCGAATCGTTCGGCTAGAGTTGCCAGTTCAGGAAGCGGGGCCAGGTCGCCGTCCATGCTGAACAGCCCGTCTGTCACGATGAGCACTGGTCGCCCAGGGCTTGTCCGTTTGAGGAGGGCCTCAAGGTGATTCAGATCTCGATGCCTGTAGACTCGCAGGTCAGCGCGACTGAGCCGAGCCCCATCAATGAGGCTGGCATGACAGAGTCGATCAGCGAAGATCTGCCCGCCTCGTGTGATGAGTGATGGGATGACGCCCAAATTCGCAAGGTACCCCGATCCAAAGGCTAATGCAGATGGGGTCTGCTTAAAGGTGGCCAGGGCCTGTTCCAGTTCTGCATGAGGAGGGAGTGTCCCGCAGACTAAACGAGCTGCTCCGGCACCTGTTCCGTACTGCGCGGTTGCCTGGATGGCGGCTTGAATGACGTCAGGATGGGTGGCGAGACCCAAGTAGTCGTTGGAGGCCAGCAGGATGACCCTGCGATCCGCGAGCTGGATGGTTGGCCCGGTCGCAGAGCCGAGTGTATGGAGACGCCGGGTCAGCGATTGGGTATCCAGTTGTTGGAGGCGGCTATGAAACATGGAGGATTCTCTCTGACCATGCGGCGCTCAGGGCCTGTGGGTCGTATCAGGATGAGTTACGTTGACAAGGTAAATCAATCCCTAGTATAAGGCCCAGGTTCATTCGAAATGAAATCGCCGTTTGCCAGGATATTTTATGACCTATCGTATTAAAGTTCCACCACGGACTTTGCCGGTCGACGAGGCGCATCTGGTCAGCAATCTTGAACATTGGCTGGAGAGCTTGCGCGTCTATCGTGGCTCGCTGCTGGTGGGTGCAGCGATTCTACTGCTCGCAGCTGGAATTGTCGGTGGCGTGCTGTGGTACGACAGCCAAACGGCTCATAAAGCGCAAGACCTTGAACAGGAAGCCACGCTCCACTACTTCACCAGGCCTGCAGACGACCCCAAGAAAGCCGATACGAATCTCAAGGAAGCGGTGACGCTCTATAAGAGAATTGTTGAGGAGTATCCCCGGACATTAACTGCTCCGCTTGCGGCGTTCCATCTTGGGAATGCGTTGGTGCAGGCCAATGAGTTGGATGCGGCTATTGAAGCGTATAAACGATTTGTTCTGATGTATGGATCGAATGCGTCACTGCTTGGTCTGGTTCAGCAGCGTTTGGGCTATGTGTATCTTTTGAAGGGGGATCGAGATCAGGCAGCCAAGGCATATTCGGCGGTGCTAGATATTCCCGGTGCGTTGAATCGGGATCATGCACTGTTTGAGTTGGCCAGGCTGGAAGAGAGTTTGTCGAGGCCCGAGGGCGCACTGGCGCATTATCAGGACTTGATGAAGAACTATCCGAATTCCCCGTTGGCAAACGAAGCTGCAGTGCGACTCAAAGTGCTTGAAGTGAAGAAGTCGCCGGATCCCGCCCCTGCTTCTCCCGCGCCGGCTGCTGCAGCACCGGCCACGCTTAAGAAACCATAACTCGCTGGCTTTCGCGGTACTGCTGCTTCAGGCCTAAGCCTGAAGCGGGGGTATGCTATTAGCGTGCGATGATCAAGGACTCCCCGGCCTTGAGGACGGGACTGGTCAGGTTGTTTTTCGCCTTCAGCGTTTTCATGGGGACGCGGAAGCGCTTTGAGACTTTCTCGAGTGTGTCCCCTCCGCGCACGCGATACCATCGTCGGCTATCGGTTTTGACGCGTTGTACTTTGACTGCCGGGAGCGGTGGAAATTTATAAGAGGGAACACGATCCAGGAGTTGGACCACTTTCGCGCTGGTTCCCACGGGGACTTTGAGGTGATAAGCCGATTCGCCAGGCGGCGTGGCGTCGCGTCGGAGTTCCGGGTTCAGAAGACGTAGCTCTTCGTACGGGATACCGGTGGTATTGGCGATCGCATGGAAATGGAGAGGCCGATTGACCACCACTTCTTCAAACTGGTGAGGCGCGACGGGATTCTGCGGGAATCCGTATTGATCGGGATTTCTCGCGATAACGGTGGCGGCCATGATACGGGGTACGTATTGCTTCGTTTCAGTGCGGATCAATTTAGTCTTCGAGATGTCAGAGAAGGTCTCCCCTTGGACCTTATGGAGCGCCCGCATGACTTTGCCTTCACCGGCATTGTAGGCCGCCATGGCGAGAGGCCAGGCTCCGAACAGATCATAGAGGTCGCGGAGGTAGCGAGCAGCGGCGACGGTCGATTTGATCGGGTCGCGGCGTTCGTCCACGTAATTGTCGATGCGCAGGCCATAGACCTTTCCCGTGCCTTTCATGAACTGCCACGGTCCGGTCGCTTTCGCGCGCGAGAAGGCATAGGGATTGAAGCCGCTTTCGACTAATGAGAGATAGACCAGGTCGCTGGGAATATTGAATTCGGAGAAGATTTTTTCAACCAGCGGTTGATAGCGGCTGAGTCGTATCAGCCATTGTTCAAAGCGAGATCGGATCGACGTATTGAAGAAGTGAATATGACTCTGCACGCTGGGATCCATCACGATGGGAATATTGTAGACGGTCCCACCATTGGCCGATTGAATGGGGCTTGGGAATAGTACGGTCGAGTTTGACGGATCTTGCGAAGCGGTTCCGATTGCGGTCCCAGAATCCGGCGTGGATTCGGTCAGCTCTGGAGGGAGAATGGTCAATTCAGGTTCAAGAGGAACCAGGTTGGCATCCGGTTCGTCATCTTCTTCCGGCGTATTCACGTCAGCGGCTAAATCCGGCAATGGCGCTTCGGCAAAACTTTTCTCGGCGGGGACCGAGAAGGTTCCGATCGCAAGAATGCAGGCTGTGAGAAATGGCAATAGGAGATATCGCTGATTCAAAATGGACCTCAAGTTCTGGTGAAATACTCGTGTCGTTGATTAGACTATCGATCAGTCTGTGTGTTGTCAAGAAATTGAATGGGTTAGGGCATCCTTCTTTTGAGGAGGACTTTTCGTCTACAGCAGAGTTTGGTGGCATGGGCCTGTGTCTTGGAGATCTTGGAGATGTGTTGAGATGTGAGGCGAAACCTCCAGCGATTTTGAGCTCTTGTGGCCCTCCATTTCTTGACAGTCTTGTGGCGCTAGTGGTAGCGTACCGCCTCTTTTCTAGTCGCATCCCAATCAGGTGAAATTGCGGGTGATATTGAAGGAGGATCGGTCAATGTTGAAGCGGTATTTGTTGGCTCCTGGACCTACGCCTGTACCCCCAGAAGTATTGTTGGCGATGGCCCGCCCGATGATTCATCATCGGGCGCCTGAGTTCGATCCGATCTTCGCGGAAGTTCGTGAGGGGCTTAAGTGGCTGTTTCAAACTCGAAATGACGTCCTGATGTTGGCTTCCTCCGGTACAGGGGGGATGGAAGGATCGATCTCCAATTTTCTGTCTCCCGGCGACAAGGCACTGTGCATCAATGGCGGGAAGTTTGGCGAGCGGTGGGGAAAGATCTGCAAAGCGTTTGGTGTGCAGGTTACGGAAATCAAGGTCGAGTGGGGCCATGCTGTCGATCCGAAGGTGGTGGCTGATGCGTTGAAGGCCGATCCCGCCATTAAGGCGGTCTATGTCCAGGCCAGTGAGACGTCGACCGGAGTGTCGCATGACGTGAAGGCACTGGGCGAGATCGTCAAAAAGTACGAAAATACGATTTTGGTCGTCGATGCGATTACCGCGTTGGGCGTATTTGACATCAAGACGGATGCCTGGGGATTGGATGTCGTCATTACCGGTTCGCAGAAAGCCCTTATGCTTCCGCCGGGAATGGCGTTTGTGAGTGTTAGCGACAAGGCTTGGGCATTTGCGGAAAAAGCCAAGAATGCATCGTTCTATTTCAACTTCAAGAAAGAGCGCGAGAATCAGGCCAAGAACCAGACGTTGTTTACTCCGACGGTGTCACTGATTATCGGTCTCCAGGAAGTGTTCAGAATCATGAAGGCCGAAGGGCTCGATAAGATGTTCGCTCGGCAGGGGCAGTTGGCCCACGCTATGCGTGAAGGGATGAAAGCCGCGGGATTGGCCCTGTTCCCCAAGAATTCACCTAGCGATGCGTTGACGACGGTGTGCGCGCCGGATGGAGTGGATGGGCAGGCCATCTATAAGAATCTCCGTGTTCAATACGGGATTACCGCAGCCGGCGGGCAGGACCAGCTAAAGGGTAAAGTGTTTCGTCTTTCTCATATGGGCTATGCCGATCGATTTGACGTGATTACGGCTGTGGCTGCGACAGAGATGGTCTTGAAGGGACTTGGCCATCCTGTGAAGTTGGGCAGCGGAGTGGGTAAAGCACAAGAAATTTTGATGGCCAAGTAGGGGTTGAGGATAACGATGAGCGCGAATACCGGATTGAAGATTCTGATCAGCGATAGCCTGTCCACGCAGGGCGTCGAACTTCTCGAAAAGGCGGGTTTCACGGTTGTGGTGAAATCCAAGATGCCGAAAGATGAGTTGTTCAAAGAGATCAAGGATGCCGATGGGCTGATCGTCCGGTCCGGCACCAAGGTCACTGCGGAGCTGATCGAAGCTGCCCCGAAGTTGAAGATTGTGGGCCGTGCGGGTTCCGGCCTCGACAATGTCGATACGCCGTCAGCTACCAAGCGCGGCATCGTCGTGATGAATACGCCAGGCGGCAATACCGTCACCACGGCCGAACATACGATGTCTATGATCTGCGCCATGAGCCGCCGGATTCCGCAGGCCACTGCGTCCGTTAAAGCCGGCAAGTGGGAAAAGGACAAGTTCATGGGGGTCGAGCTCTATAATAAGGTGCTCGGCATCGTCGGCGTCGGCCAGATCGGCAGCCACTTGACGAAGATGGCGCAAGGAATCGGTATGCGGGTGATCGCCTACGATCCCTATCTGGCGGCGGATCGCGCAGAGAAAATGGGCGTCACGATGATGGCCCTGCCGGACTTGTTCAAAAGCGCCGATATCATCTCAGTCCATACGCCGTTGACGCCTGAAACAAAGGGTATCATCAATGCGCAGGCTATTGCGACGATGAAGCCAGGCGTGATGATTGTGAATTGCGCCCGCGGCGGCATCATCAACGAAGCCGACCTCGTCGAGGCGTTGAAGAGTAAGAATGTGGCTGCTGCGGCGTTTGACGTGTTTGAGGAGGAGCCGGTCAAGGCCGACAATCCTCTCTTAGCCTTGGACAATTTTATTTGCACACCACACATCGGCGCTCAGACGACGGAAGCGCAGGAGAACGTCGCGGTCGGGATCGCCGAGCAGGTAGTGGATTATTTTACGAAGGGTGTGGCCAGGGGGGCGGTGAACATTCCGTCTATTGCGCCGGAACTGTTGCCGCGGTTGCAGCCCTATCTCACGCTTGTAGAAAAAATGGGATCCCTGTTGTCGC
This sequence comes from Nitrospira sp., assembly GCA_013140455.1. Classification (GTDB taxonomy): domain Bacteria; phylum Nitrospirota; class Nitrospiria; order Nitrospirales; family Nitrospiraceae; genus Nitrospira_D. Next base: position 27,171 of record JABFSU010000076.1, read on the forward strand.
AATTGTGTCAGGGTGGAATTGAACGGATTACGGTGGAATATAGCGGGGAAGTTGCGACGCTCTCGATTGCGCCGCTGACGATCGGTGTGTTGAAAGGCTTACTGACGCCGATCATGGAAAACCCGGTGAATTACGTCAACGCTCCGGTCGTGGCGAAAGAGCGGGGCATCGAAGTGAAAGAGGTCAAGAGTACGGATGCAGGTGATTTTACCAGCCTGATTCGCGTCAAGGTCGAGGCGGGAAAGGCCACGCACCAGGTGGCAGGCACGCTCTACCATAAGAAAGACGCCCGGGTAGTGGAAATCGACAGCTTCAAGGTCGAAGTGGTTCCCGAAGGACACATGCTGTTTATCCACAATGTCGATCGCCCCGGGGTGATCGGAATGGTGGGCCATGTGCTCGGCGAGAACAATATCAATATCGTCCGCATGCAGTGTGCGCTCGAAAAGCGCGGCGGGAATGCCTTGTTGATCATTGGGTCGGATACGGTATTCCCTGCGGCCGTGCTGGATAAGATCAAGTCCAGCTCCAATATTCTTTCAGTCAAAGTAGCAAATCTCTCCTAACGGTCGTAGACGCGCATCGGTCTGCTATGCCTCCTGCTCCTTCGAAGACGCGCGTTGATCTCGGACAGACCCATCCCTTGCGTGATCGGTCACTGGTCCCGTCCGGGATGGCGACCATTCTGCCTGCTGCCGCTAAACAAGTCAGAGCGCTTGAGGCGCAGTTACTCGGACGTCTGACCCGTCGAGGGTATGACGAGATCATTCTGCCGACATTTGAGTATCTCGATGTACTGACTCCGGGGTTGGAGCCTGAGCTGATCGAGAAGTGTTACAAGTTTGCCGACCGCACCACAGGCCGCATTCTCCTCCTGCGGCCGGACGCGACCGCCCAGATTGCTCGAACCGTTGCGATGGGCATGATGGGTACGCAGCTGCCGTTGCGCGTGTCCTATCGCACCTCCGTGTTTCGGTATGAACCGGAGCACGCCGGTCGGGATCGGGAAATTTTTCAAGTGGGCGCAGAGTATATCGGGGCGGATGATGCCGCTGCCGACAGTGAGATGCTCATCCTGATGATCGAGTGTTTGAAGCAGGTCGGCCTCAGATCCTTTAAAATCTCACTCGGGCATGTCGGGTTTTTTAAGGGGTTGCTGGTCAGAGCAGGGCTGTCTCCGGCCGGGCAAAAACGTGCCGAGCAGGCTGCGGCTCGCAAAGATCTTCCTCGTCTGCAAGAAACTCTTACCAGTGAACAGGTGGCAGCACGGTATGCCACCTCTATTTTAGAGGCACCCGAGCTGTGCGGGCAGGCCGAGGTGTTGGACAGAGGTCGGGTGCTTGCGAAAGGTGACAAATCTGCCACTCAGGCACTTATTCGATTGGCGACGGTCTATCGGCTATTGTGTCAAGCTGGGCATCAGGACGTGCTCTTTCTCGATTTGGGCGAGTTCCGCGGGTTCGATTACTATGATGGTGTGGTGTTTGACGTGTTTGCTGAAGGCGTCGGGGTTGAATTGGGAGGTGGGGGGCGCTATGACCATCTCATCGGTCGCTTCGGGCCGAATATTCCATCCACGGGTTTTGCGTTAAACGTCGATCGTCTGTTTCGTGGGTTGCAAGCGCAGTCTTCTGCAAGTGTGGCAGGGGCTGATGCGTCCAAACGGATCCGAAAGGGATCGAAGAGGACGTCATGAAGCCATTCGCGACCGTCGATCTTTCTCAGCCGAAATTGCCGCCGCAGAATCTTGAGGCGGAGCAGTCCGTCTTGGGCGCTATTCTGCTGGACAATCAGGCCATGCCGAAAGCGATGGAACTGCTCGTTGAAGAGAATTTCTACCGCACGGCCCATCGCAAAGTGTATCGGGCGATGCTCGACTTATCCGATGTCGG
>JABFSU010000025.1 GCA_013140455.1 Nitrospira sp.
AATATCTCTGTCTAATCTATGTCGAAGAAAAGATCCTCCATGCCCTGCCGAGCCACGAGCGGGTTGCGCTCTCGGACGAATCGATGGCCTACTGCGACCGGTTGCAGAAGGTCGGCCAGCTGCTGGCCACTTCCCCGCTCCATCCGGTGGAGACCGCCACGACTGTCCGGGTCCGCGAGGGAAAGGCCGCGACGACCGACGGGCCGTTTGCCGAAACGAAGGAACAGCTGGGCGGCTTTCTCATGCTCGACGTGCCGGATTTGAACGACGCGATCCGCATCGCCACGCATTTTCCCGCCGCCCGTTATGGCAGCGTGGAGGTCCGCCCGATGAAGGAACATGGCTGCGCATAGCAGGCAACACCATGAGCGATGAAGCCGCTGCCAGGGCCCACGCAACCGTCGACGAGGTGTACCGGTCCGAGTCGCGCCGGGTCCTCGCGACGCTCATCCGGCTGCTCAAGGACTTCGATCTGGCCGAGGAAGCGCTGCACGAGGCCTTCGCGGCGGCCATGGAACAATGGGCGCGCGACGGCATCCCCGCCAACCCGCGCGCCTGGCTCGTCTCCACCGGCCGCTTCAAGGCGATCGACGGCTTACGACGGCGCGCCCGTTATGATGCGTCGCTCAACGAGCTCGCAAAAGATATGGAAGACGCGACCGGTGAGGCCTCCGAGCAAACCGAAGACGGGATTGAAGACGACCGGTTACGGTTGATCTTCACCTGCTGCCATCCGGCGCTCAAGCCCGAGGCGCAACTGGCGCTGACATTGCGGGAGGTCTGCGGCCTCACGACCGAAGAAGTCGCCCGCGCCTTTCTTTCCTCCCCTACGACGTTGGCCCAGCGGATCGTCCGGGCCAAGGCAAAAATCCGCGACGCCCATATTCCCTACGAAGTGCCGCCGCCGTCCGAATTGCCGGACCGGCTGGATTCAGTGCTCCACGTCCTTTATCTGGTCTTCAATGAAGGCTACTCGGCTTCGTCGGGTGCATCGCTCACACGGGCCGATCTCTCGGGCGAAGCGATCCGTTTGGGGAGACTGCTGCTGGAGCTGTTGCCGGAGCCGGAAGTCATGGGCCTGCTCGCGTTGATGCTGCTGCACGAGTCGCGGCGCCAGGCCCGCACGTCGGCCACCGGGGAGATCGTCCTCCTGGACCAGCAGGACCGGGCACGCTGGGATCGAGGCCTGATTGCGGAAGGCATTGCGCTCGTTGAACGGGCGCTCACCTCACGGCGGTTCGGTCCCTACACAATACAAGCGGCGATTGCCGCCGTCCATGCCGAAGCCCCGAGCGCCGCCGCAACCGATTGGGCGCAGATCGTGGCCCTGTACGATCTGTTGCTTCGCGTCGAACCATCCCCGGTCATCGAACTGAATCGTGCCGTGGCGATGGCGATGCGGGACGGTCCCAACGCAGGCCTCGCGGTGGTGGACGCCATTCTGGCGAGAGGTGAGCTGGCGGACTATCATTTGATCCATGCCACCAGAGCCGATTTATGCCGGCGGTTGGGGAATACGACGGAGGCCCGCGCCTCCTACAAGCGGGCTCTCGCCCTCACGAAGCAGGAACCGGAACGGCGCTTTCTGGAACAGCGACTGGCTGAATTGGAGTAACCAGGACCCCGTTGTCGATTTCAGACACCGGAAACGACGAATAGTACGAGGAGGTGCCTTCATGAAATACCTCTTGCTGGTTCATCACAATGAAGAGTCATTCAGCCAATTCAGCGACGAGACGCGAAAAGCCATGCTGGCCGAATCAATCCAGCTCTGCCACCAGCTGCATGACAAGGGACAATATGTCCATGCCTCACCGCTCCAACCGGTCGCCACTGCCACGGTCGTACGGGTGCGTGACGGGAAACGGTCGGTCACGGATGGACCGTTCGTCGAAACCCGTGAGCAGCTCGCCGGCTACTTCCTGGTCGATGCACAAGATTTGGACGAAGCCATCGAGATCGCCGGCCGCATTCCCGGCGCGCGGATCGGGGCAGTGGAAGTCCGACCGCTTCGGGAGATCGCGGGGTTACCCGGTGAGTGTTCATGAAACGTATCTTGCCGAGAATTAAGCAGTTTCAGCGAAGAACGAGAACCTGGAATGAACGACAACTCCGGCATGTCGATTTCAAGCCGTCTCGTTCGACTAAGGGATAGAGTGGAGCATCATACGGCGATCTATATCGCCGCACGGAGGACCGGCCATGCAAAAAATCACGCCCTGCTTGTGGTTCGATGACCAAGCCGAAGAGGCCGCGGCGTTTTACACGTCGATATTTAAGCATTCGAAAATCGGACCTATCACCCGCTATGGAGAAGCCAGCGCAGAGACCTCGGGGAGACCCAAGGGGTCGGTCATGACGGTGACATTTGAGATCGAGGGGCAGGAATTCGTCGCCTTGAACGGCGGGCCGCTGTTCAAATTCTCCGAAGCGGTCTCGTTGATGGTGAAATGCGACACGCAGCAGGAGATCGACGAGATGTGGGAAAAGCTTTCCCAAGGCGGAGAAGAAGGACCCTGCGGCTGGCTGAAGGACAAATATGGCCTATCGTGGCAGATCGTGTCTCCGGTGTGGGACGAGATGCTGAGAGACAAAGATCCCGTCAAATCCGAGAGAGTGATGCAGGCCATCCTGCTCATGAGCAAACCCGATCTGAAGACGATCAAGCGGGCGTATGACGGGACCTAAACCAACCGCGAAATACACGTGAGCACTTACGCAACAGGAGATATCACCATGCGATTCATGGTCATCATCAAAGCCACGAAGGATTCGGAAGCCGGTGTGATGCCGAGCAAACAACTGCTGACGGAAATGGGCGCGTTCAATGAAACGCTGGTCAAAGCCGGCGTGATGCTGGCAGGCGAGGGGCTTCACGCAAGTTCGAACGGTGCGCGCGTGAAGTTCTCAGGAAACAAGCGGACGGTGATCGACGGCCCCTTCGCCGAGACGAAGGAGTTGATCGCGGGCTTCTGGCTCTGGCAGTGCAAATCGAAAGCAGAAGCCATCGAATGGGTGAAGCGCTGCCCCAACCCCATGGAGGGGGAATCCGAGATCGAGATCCGTCAGGTATTTGAGGCCGACGACTTCGGCGCCGAGTTCACGCCTGAATTGAGGGAGCAAGAAGAGCAGCTGCGTGCGGAGGTAGCCAAAAAGAAATAGGGACGTCTCCTTCGTGGGTTCGACGCAGAGCCGGTCGAGCATAGCCTGGCCCGTCTGAACACTTTCACCAACAATAAGATAAGAAAGGATGGTCTGTATGCCCTACGTCGATGGATACCTGGTTCCCGTTCCGAAGAAGAATATCGCGAGCTACCGCCGCATCGCGGAGCAGGCGGGGAAAATCTGGCGAGAGCACGGCGCACTGGACTACAAGGAGTGCGTCGGCGACGACATCAATACAAAGATGGGAGTTCCATTCTCGAAAAGCGCCAAAGCCAAAGCCGGCGAGACCGTGGTCTTTGCATATATCCTGTTCAAATCACGTGCTCATCGCGACCGGGTCAATGCCAAGGTGATGAAGGACCCGCGCATCACGGGAATGTGCGATTCGAAATCGATGCCGTTCGACTGCAAGCGCATGGCGTACGGCGGATTCAAGGTATTGGTTGACGCCTAGGGTTTCCCCCTCCGACGGGCGGGAAAGTAGACTCTGGAGCGTCACTTGATCTTGTCGCTGACAATGCGCATAGTTTTGGACAACGACGCACCACTCACATCAGAAGGAGGCCGATATGCGTTCACCGTTCATTCCCCTCGCCTGCCTGGCTCTTGCATTGATCGCAACCCCGGTCATGGCGAAAGAAAAGAAACACGAGAAACCGATGGACCAACAGGCCATGATGGAACTCTGGCAAAAGCTGGCCCAGCCCGGTGAACCCCATAAGTTGTTTGCCGGCCTGGCCGGCAGTTGGACCACCACGACCAAGGAGTGGATGGAACCGGGCAAACCGCCGACAGAATCGACCGGCACAGCCGAGATGAAGATGCTGCTCGATGGGCGCTTTCTGTACCAGGAATACAACGCGCAGATGATGGGGCAACCCTTCTCCGGCATCGGGATCGATGGTTACGACAACGTGACCAAGAAATACGTGACGGCCTGGATCGATACGATGGGAACCGGGATCTTCATCATGGAAGGGACGGCCAATGCAGACGGCAAGACCATCACGTTGAAAGGCTCACACCCTGAGCCGGGCGGCGGCAAGATGTCGCATCGGGCCGTCTGGAAGATTCAAGACGCCAACAACCAGACGTTCGAGATGTACGGAACGCACGGCCGTGGCGGCAAAGAGATGAAGTTCCTGGAGATCGTGTATACGCGGAAACCATGATGGGGCAACATTGAAATAGATCGGACACCATGTTTGACTAGGTGCTCAACACCATCACCTAGGGAGGCCTCAGATGCAACGCACGATCGGACTGTTGAGTTTGGCTCTGATGCTGACGACGCTCAGCGGCTGCAGTTACTTCTTCTATCCCCGCGCCGGGGACTACGCGACGCAGGCCAAGGGCGCCAGCGGCGTCGAAACTCTGATCAACCTCACGAACATGATGGACGCCACCGCGGCGAAGGCCAAGGGCGGCAAGGGCAAGGACAATGCCCTGGACGACTACCACAACCAGCTGCATGCCCTGCTGGATTCATTTTGCGACGTGACGAAGGAGCAAGCCAAGACGCCTGCCTATGATCTGGCGGTGACACATAAGAAAGAATTGACCGCCATCTTCTGGCGGCTGTGGAAATTCAAAGACGATCAACCGCAGCGCGACCAGCATCTAGATCTCTCCATTGCAGAATTGAAAGAACTGCGGGAGACCCTGCAAACCTTGAAATAATCGTCAGACGGAGGCCGGTGATGAAAGCTTCTCATGCCCCAGTGAGTCGTGGAGCCGTGACATTGTTGATCGGCACCAGAAAAGGCGCGTTTACCCTCAAGAGCGACCAGGCGAGGCGCACATGGAAAGTCTCGCCCCCCATGTTCCTCGGTCACATCATCCATCATGTCGTGGCCGATCCGCGCGACCGGCGGACGGTGTTGATGGCGGCCAGTACCGGGCATCTGGGACCGACGATCTTCCGATCCACCAATGCGGGCAAGTCATGGACGGAAGTACCCGCGCCGCCGGCCTTCGCCAAAGTACCGGAGAGCGAGAAGGGCCGTGCGGTGAATCACACCTTCTGGCTCACGCCCTGCCATGCCAACGAACCGAACGCCTGGTACGCCGGCACCTCGCCGCAGGGCCTGTTTCGGTCTGACGACGGCGGCGCTACCTGGAAGCCGTTTTCCTACATCAACGACGATCCGCAGTACCGCGAGTGGATGGGCTCTGTGCAGGACGGCACGCCGGATGGCCCAAAGCTGCATTCGATCATCGTGGACCCGCGCGATCCCCGGCATCTCTATTTCGCCATGTCCGGCGGCGGCGTACATGAATCCGTCGACGGCGGCAAAACGTTCTCGACGCTCGTGAAGGGCCTCGACGTGGTGGAGGGATTTGATCCGACTACGGTGACCTTCCACGACCCCCATTGCGTGCGGCTCTCCCCGAGCAATCCGGATCGGCTCTATCAGCAAAACCATTGCGGCATCTACCGGCTCGATCGGCCCTCGAATACCTGGGTGCGGATCGGCAAGAACATGCCCAAGAAAGTCGGCGACGTCGGATTTCCCATGGTCGTCCACCCGCACAATGCAGATACGGCCTGGGTGTTCCCGATGGATGCCGCCACGGTCTGGCCGCGCGTGAGCCCGGATGGCAAACCGGCCGCCTATGTGACAAAGAATGCCGGGAAAAGCTGGACGCGCCAGGACAAGGGCTTCCCGCGGCCGAACGCCTGGTGGACGGTGAAGCGTCAGGCGATGACCAATGATAGACACGAGGCCGTCGGGCTGTATGTGGGCACGACGCAGGGCGAAATCTGGGCGAGCCGGAATGAGGGAACGACCTGGACCTGTATTGCCCGGCATCTGCCGGAAATCTACTCGGTGGAAGCGGCAACGTTCGGACGATGACGATCCACATCCCCAGCGCCTTGCGGTCCTACACGGCGCAACAAAGCGAGGCACCGGTGAACGGCGCCACGCTTGCGGAGGCACTGGCGGCATTGGATCACCGTTTCCCCGGCATCCGGTTTCGTATCGTCACGGAACAGGATACCATCAGGCCGCACATCAGAATCTTTGTGAACGACGTACAGTTCCAAGACTTGTCAGCGCCACTCAGCAAGGCCGATACTGTCTATATCGTCTGCGCCCTCAGCGGCGGATAATCGTGAGAGGAAAAATTATGCCAACCCCGGACAATGCCACGATCATCGAAGGTCAACGTCAGGATTGGAACCGTGTCGCCGGCGGTTGGGAAAAATGGGACCGCCTCTTCGAGGAACAGATGGCCTTCGTCAACCATCGCCTCGTGGCCGACGCCCGGCTGCACGCCGGATTGAAAGGGCTCGATCTTGGGTCCGGCACCGGCTATCCGGCTCTGCTGGGCGCGCAGGTCGTCGGAGCGACCGGGAGCGTCGTCGGCATGGATCTCGCTGAACAAATGCTCGCCGCTGCGGAGCGCAAAGCGAAACGTCTTGGCCTGAACAACATCTCGTTTAGAACCGGCGACGTGACAAGTCTTCCCTTTGAGCCGAACTCCTTCGATGCAATCACCAGCCGCTTTTGCCTCATGTTTCTCCCGGAGATCCCGAAGGCCGCAGCCGAGATCGCCCGCGTGCTGAAACCGGGAGGCTGGGTGGCAGCGGCGGTCTGGTCCTCGCCAGACAAGAATCCTTCGATCGGGCTTTCGATGGCCGCCATCAAGCAGGTGATTGAGCTGCCGCCGCCTGACCCCACTGCGCCGGGAATCTTCAGACTGGCCAAACCGGGCGAGCTCGCCGGGATGTTTCAGCAGGCCGGACTGGTCGATGTGACGGATCAGGAATTCCTTGCCGACTGGACCTATGGCTCGGCGGACGAGTATTACACCAGCCTGATGGAAATCGCCGCGCCGGTGCAGAATCTCATGGCCAAGCTGACCGATGCGCAGAAGCAGGACGTCAAGCAGCGCATTCTTCAGGCCGCATCCAACTACACGCGCGGCGGCCGCATCGTCTTCCCGATGGCCATCCGCATCGTCGCCGGACGTAAACCACTTTAGGCATCACCGCCTCTGAGCCCTGCGAGGCGTTTGGCATTGCTACAATCTTAACTGGCTGTTCCAAGTGACCACAGCGCACACCAATCACCGGCCTTCAAAAGAACTTGTTTTCTTAGATCTCCGGACGGCCGCGTGAGGGACAGACCTTCGCAATCACCTTACTACAACTACACTCACGTATTTTGTAAGGGTGGCTACTCGACTTCCTTTGCGTTAGACTGCAGTCTCAATCGACAAATCGGTTTACTGGGGCCTCAAAGCAGGCCAATCTCAGAGAGAAGAGAGCCATGGTTACGATTGCCACGCTAGGGCCTGAGGGAACCTTTTCAGATCTTGCAACGAGCCAATTCGTAAATACCTCTGCGAGCAAGTGCAGTGTTAGGTACTACCCCTCCATTAGCCAGGTGTTGAAAGCAGTCGGACAAGAATGTGTCGCTGGCGTGCTCCCGATAGAAAACTTTTCTGAAGGATTCATCCCGGTTGTTTTAGATACGCTGGCGTTCAGACAACTCTACATTATCCATGAGATTGCACTGCCCGTAGAATTTACATTTGTCTCCAAATCACGACATCTTGACGAAATTAAGACCGTATTCGTTCAGTTCGCTGCAAAAGGTCAGTGTTCGGAATTCCTTTCCTCTCTGAAAGCCGTGCAAGAAATCACGACCCAAAGCAATATCGAATCGCTTGCCCAGCTAAGCACCGCCCCGCTCACTGCTGGGGCCGTTATACCATCGCATGCCGTGAACCGAAACGACTTCTGTATTGCGCTAACAAACATCCATGATTTCGAGAACAACACAACACGGTTTGTCGCCATTTCCTCCGAACGACCAACGGGAGAGGCCCCCAGAGCAGGCACCACTTACAAAACATCAATCGTCGTGTACGGTGAAAATGATTATCCTGGGCTCTTGTATGACGCACTCGCTTCGTTCGCAACTAGAAAGATCAATATCACCTCACTGGTTTCCCGACCCAACAGAGCAACGTTCGGCCGATACAACTTTTTCGTCGACATCGAAGGACATGCCGAAGATCTACCGATAAAGACAGCTATCGGGGAAATTGAAGCACGGTGTGAAGTGAGACTGCTTGGTTCTTACCAAGCAGCATGAAATGCAGAACACCGCACTGATCGGGCGAACCAGCCCTGCCAAGGCTCTTACACAGACTGTATAACCTCCGGCCATTAGCCATTACGCTGGAGCGAACTAGGAGTACGATCGTCAGGATGTACAAGAACAACGCGCCGAGCAGCCACAGCTCTTAGATGGATAACCAGCTCAAGCCGGACCGGCGACGATGAAGACAGACGGCTTCAAGGATTTCGTGCTGGACCAACTGGCCGATCTGCGCGGACTCACCTGTCGCGCGATGTTTGGCGGTTATGGGCTCCGCTATCGGGACACGTTCTTCGGCATCATTCACAAGGGCCGGCTGTATTTCAAAATCACGCCGGAAACCGTCGAATCCTATCGCGCCTTAGGAACGAAACCCTTTCGTGCGACTTCCAAGATGACGCTCAAAACGTACTACGAAGTGCCGGCCGACGTTCTTGAGGATGCCGCTGTCCTCGCTGAGTGGGCTGAAGCCGCCAGTATCACACAGCTCCCCCAGCCGACACGGCAACGCGCCGCTTCCCCAAAATCCCGCACATCCAAACCCGCCCGATCAACCCGCGCACGTTCCTAGTTGACGGCTCGAGCAAGACCATAGCAGCCGGCTCAATTGAGACTTATAATGGTCGCGATGTTAACCAACATGGGTTCAACGCTCTCCACGTCGTCCAATGGTTGGACAGGGTTGGTCCGCCGTACTCTGTCCATGACTGCCTGTTCGCTCCTCTTACTCGGCCACCCATCATTCGGAGCGGATCTATCGCCCACTCCCCTGCTCTGGCGTACGGCCCCGGCAACCAGTTCATCCGATCAATCCCCATCTCCAAAGAAACCGTCGATCCTCCGCGAGCGCGAGATCGTATTCGATGAGCTCCTGGTGAAAGCTTTGAAAGACGCCGCAGCCAGGCCGCTATCGCCGATTGCCGTCGAGCTCTTCGACGCTGGGCGGTATGAGCTGGAGGTGATCTCCACCCTTGCGCGGATCAACGACACGAGCTTCATCCGCGGGCAGCTGAAACCAGCAGACCCCGGCGATTTTTCTCTCGTACTCAACGGCACGACGGTGACAGGCACCTTTCAACTCGGCCGGCGCGTCTTCAAGATCGAGCCACTCGGCAACGGCCGCCATCGCCTGATCGAGATCGATCCGGAGCAAGAATCGAAAGAGTAACGAGCGCGAATCCTCTATGCCGACATGGCCAAGCACAGCACCCCTCCTGGCCGATGCAGTCCTCTTCATACATCTCGCCTTTGTCCTCTTCGTCCTGTTCGGCGGACTGCTGGCGCTGAAGTGGCGGAGCGTGATCTGGTTCCATCTGCCCGCCGCAGCCTGGGGAGCCTTCATCGAGTTCAGCGGCTGGATCTGCCCGCTGACTCCGTTGGAAAATTGGCTGCGCGAGCAAGGAGGGGCGAGGGCCTATGAAGGAGATTTCCTCGGTCATTACCTGCTTGCCCTTCTCTATCCGGACGACCTCACTCGTCCCGCGCAGTTGATCCTCGGTCTCTTGGTGATCGCCATGAACACAGCGATCTATCTGTGGCTCTGGCGAAGAGACCGGCTGCGCCGCTCCCTTCACTGACGCATAAAGAAAAGAAGCCGAGCAGGACTGTACGAACGGCGCCGGTGTTTGGATGCATCTACCACCCACCGTATTCGACTTTTCTCATCTCGCACATATTTCTGCATCCAGCTTTCCATCCCACACATCCGGCGCACTTTCTCCCTCGTAGAAGTGGACAACAGAGCAAGACACCAGTCACTCAACGATTCCAATTAGGGAGGGGACCTATCATGACATCGCACATCGCATCCTATCTCACCATCGGCGGATTGCTGTTGACCCTGGGCGGGTGCAACACCGTAGATTCATCAAGCGGCAAGGCGGCCGTAGATAAACCGTCCAGTATGGCGGCAACCATGCCAACCTCGACCGGCCCGGACGGCACCTTGCCCTTGCCTGCCGACTACAAATCTTGGCCCAAGTTCTTGACTGACATTCCAAAGGGCGAGGCTAAACAGGTGCGCGACATCTACATCAATCCGACCGGCGCACGCACGTCAGCCGGGCAGAATTTCCCGAATGGCACCGTCATGGTCATGGAGATCTATAAGGCCAAGATGGACGGCGACAAGCTCATGACCGGTATGGACGGGAAGCCAGCGAAGGGCGATCTAGCTAAGGTGTTTGTGATGGGGAAAGAGCAGGGCTGGGGCGACAAGCTGCCCGAGAATCTGAAGAACGGCGACTGGGCCTACGCCGCCTACGATGCGACCAGCAAGCCGCTGATGGAAGATTTCACCAAGTGCCGCGCCTGCCATACCCCGCTGGCGCAGAAAGACTTCGTCCACCGCTACGACGAATATTTCCAGACCCGAGGACGGATGTAGCTCAAGTACTCATGCGGGGACTGCATCCGCGCAGTCCCCGCTGCAGCGTTGGGACGGTTTAGTCTGCAAGGACGGCCAGGCGATTTTCGATCACCGTGCTCCATCGTTTATTCTGCCTGTCCCCTCTTCCATCCATGGTCTTTCAAGTCTCTCTCGTCGTCAGAGCCAGATAGACCAGCCCCCTACCACGCATCAGGACAGCATAGGCTGCAAGTCCGGACAGGCAGGCTTCGTTTGCCGTGCACCTGATCACTTATTCTGCCCGTCCCTTTTTTCCTGAATGCGGAACCTCAGCGCACAACAAAAAAGAAAGGCCAACCGGCTACCAAGAAACCTTAAGGTCTCATCGTATTACCGTATCCTAAAATTACCCGCCAAGGTGCTGGTAGCTGCCGGAACTCTTGTCTTATAAATATCTGGCATTGGGGCTTCGCTGGCGATTTGCACTTCCTTCCTATGAGTACGACGATTGTGTTCATTGTCGATCCCCCTAAAACTGACTTTCCCTATCCACGGTTGACTTCCTGAAGATACACAAATCTTCACCGTGAATGGTTCCCGTACAGCTAGGACAAGGGGACGATCTAGAACTACATCAATGCCGCCTTTTTCATCATCAATCATTGTGCTTGCAATGCCTTGCATATGAACCTCTGGCATCAGATGCACTTCTGCAATTCTTACAATAGATTGAAGATCAATCCGTTCTTCGGAAAAGGCTATTTCTGAGGGGTCAATGAAACGCACATTGAATCTTTCAAGCCGCAATCCTTCAGCACAGACAACTCTCAAGAAATGTTCAGAATATCCAAATGGAATTTGGTGTAGCCCATATTTACTAATTTCTTTTTCATTTGGGGGAGGATGATCTACGAAGCAAATGCGGAACATTCTTCGCTTCCAGAACTCCACGTATCTATTACGAATCCCAATCCATAAAGGTTCGCCAAGAACATAAGTGATAATAATCGCAACTACTGCAGTAATTGTTACACCTTCAAACATCATCCATGACCCAACAATCATTAGCCCCATAAAGCGTAGAGTGCGCCCAGTCATAGCGCACCCACACTACAACAGTGCCATTTTAAGAGAGGGTATATAGGGGTATCAAGAAAGACCCCATCGCCTTCTTTTCTGTCTTCCTACCTCGCGAACACCCCTTCATCCGAGAAGGATTATCAACCCCTGCCGATTGATAATCGTCATCGCCCGGCCGTCCATGCGAATGAGTCCTTGGTCGCGGAACTGGCCGAGAGTGGCGCTGACGGTTTCTCGGCTGCAGCCGACAAGATTTGCCATTTCCTGATGGGTGAGCTTGGCCTTCAGCCTGATCCCGCGTTCTTCCACCACTCCGTCGCTCTTGCCTAACTCGATGAGGAGATGCGCGAGGCGCGCGGGCACGTCGCGAAAGACTAAGTCTTCCACCCGGCTTTGAATCTTTCGCAGCCGTAAGCCAATGATCTTCGTTAGCTCGACCGTGACGGCCGGATGTGTGGCCAAATACCGATTGAAGGCGTCGCGCGGGATGGCGCAGATGAGCGCGTCATCTACGGCTTCGGCCGCGGTCGCGCGAGGCACGCCGTCCAGCGCTTCCAATTCGCCGAACACGTCGCCCGCCTCCAGAAGATCGAAGGTAATTTCTTTGCCGCTGGCGTCGGTATTGGAGATTTTGACCCGCCCCTGCTTGAGAAAATATACGTTGGTGCTGGGATCGCCGGGTAGGTACAAGGGCTGCCGCTTCTTGACCTCTTCCATGCGGGTCATCTTCTCCATCTCCTGCATCTCGGCTGGAGAAATGCCGTCGAACAAACGGATATGCTTGAGGTACCAAAGCTTGGTGGGTGGTGAGACTGGGCGATTCATAACAGCATTCCCGTAGGCGTGAGCGAGACTACCTGATTGCACCCGCCAAGACAATTCTGCCGTTGCCCCCGACTGTAAGCCAGCTCACAGATTCATCGTGAGCATACAAGTTAGAGTGCGCCACACCAGCCGGAAATACACCGGCGTGGCAGCATTTACTTCTTATTCTTACAAGGAGTGCAGCATGGCAAAAGTGGCAATTGTGGTGTTGGCGGATACGGAGACCCATGAAGGTTTAGGCCGTGTGGTGAACGCAATGGAAGCCGTCAAAGAGTTCAAGGACGCCCACGACGATGTCCAACTTATTTTCGACGGCGCCGGGCCCAAGTGGATTCCGGCACTGGAGAAGCCCGATCACATGGCCCACGGGCTGTATGTGGCGGTGAAAGATCGAATCAGCGGGGCCTGCGACTTTTGCGCGGGCGCATTCGGGGTGAAGGATCAGGTCGTGGCCTGCGGCGTGAAGCTGACGGGAGAATACGACGGTCATCCGAGCTTCAAGAAGCTCGTGTCCCAGGGGTATCAGGTCATCACGTTCTAATATCGTGAACCATCGGACATCCGGACGGCGCAATCACTACGGCCGGGTGTCCGCCCCTTTCGCTGATCGTCAACACACGGCCGATCCCAATCATTGGAAGGAGACCAGGCCATGAGAAATCCGTTACGATTTTTCATCGAATTGATCCAGCAACCCTTATGGGTCTCCCTATGGGTCTTGTTTCTCATGCTCGTCAACATGGCGAGTCTCGCCTTCTGGCGGGAAGCGGTCGCACAGCTCATTCTCGTGAACTTTCTCGCAAGCGCGCTGCTGATGATGGGACTCTATTCGCGATACGGATTCACCAAGATTCTCGGGCTCGGCCACTTCCCTTGGATTCCGCTGCTGGCCTATGTTGTCACGCAGATTCCTGCCGCTGAGGCTTCGTTCAAACGCTATTTGCTGGTCTTGTCGGTCTCCATGGCGATTTCCTTGGTGCTCGATACGATTGATGTCTGGAAATACTTCAAAAACCAAGCGAGCACCTAACAAGCAGTTCGAGCGGACGCGCCAACCTTATTCCCTTTATCGTCGGATCAAAAAACTTTTGGGGCGGACGGACCTGTCAAGTTCGCAGTATCGATTCAGGGAAAACTTGGGACATTACGCCGACCGGCGCGCAATGATCTCGGTGTCCACTCAAAAGACGTCAACCCTTGTGGGCACTGGTCCTGTGCCGAACAGGCGCCCCGTATCACGTACCCATAGCGTCACCCGCGTCACTGCACCGGGATGGAGCAGAATCATCACGGTACATCAGACTTTGACCGCCGTTCGCGCCACAAGGCATAGAGGACGGGGATCACCAGTAGCGTAAGTACGGTCGAGCTGACCATGCCGCCGATCATGGGCGCAGCAATCCGTTTCATCACATCGGCGCCGGTGCCAGTGGTCCACATGATGGGGAGCAAGCCACCCATAATCGCGGCAACCGTCATTATCTTAGGCCGTACCCGTTGGACGGCACCTTCCATGATGGCTTTTCGCAGATCGTGAGCCGTCGACATGCGGCCTTCGCGCACTCGCCGCTCATAGGCTTCGTCGAGATAGACCAGCATCACGACCCCCGTCTCTGCCGCCACGCCGGCCAGCGCGATGATTCCGACCCACACGGCTACGCTGAGGTTGTACGCTAAATAGTCGAGATACCAGATGGCCCCGATCGCGGCGAAGGGGACGGATAGCAACACGATCAGCGATTTTGCCAGCGACCGAAAATTCAGATACAGCAGCAGGAGTATCAAGGCAAGCGTCACAGGAACAACGAGCCTCAAGCGTTCTTCGGCCCGCACCAGATGTTCATATTGACCGGTCCAGATCAGTCGGTATCCAGGAGGCAACGCGACTCGGCCTTGGACCGCACGTTGGGCGTCTTGGACATACCCGCGCAGATCGCGGCCGCTGACCGAGACCGAGACCAGGCCAGCCAGCGCCCCTGCCTCGTCCGCGATCGACGGCGGTCCCTGGGTGATCGCCATTTCCGCGATGTGTCCGAGTGGAATCTGTGCGCCGCTCGGCGTGGGGATCAGCACCCGTTTGAGCCGGTCCGGATCATCGCGCAGCTCGCGCTTGTAGCGGACATTGACCGGATACCGTTCCCGCCCTTCGACTGTTGTCGTCACGGTGTCTCCCCCAATGGCCGAGGTGATCACTGCTTGTACGTCTCCCACCGTCAGACCGTAGCGGGCCGCCTCGCGCCGGTTCACGATCAGATCCAGGTAGTACCCTTCGTTGAGCCGTTCAGCGAAGGCGCTCCTGGTGCCGGGCACATTCGCCAATGCCTGTTCGATTTCCTCTCCGATTCTCTCGATCGTCTTCAGATCCGGCCCAAGGACTTTGATCCCAACCGGGCTCCGGACGCCGGTCGTGATCATTTCAGTACGGGTCTGGATCGGCATCCACCAGATGTTCGGAAATCCAGGAATGCGCAGCTTGGCATCCATTTCGTCCAACAAACGGTCCCACGTCATGCCGGGTCGCCACTGGGTCTCCGGCTTCAATGTCACGGTAATCTCCGCCATCCCGACGAAAGCCGGATCGGTGGCCGTCGGGGCTTTGCCCATTTTGCCAAACACCCGTTCCACTTCCGGAAAGGTCGTGAGCAACTGGTCCTGGACCTGCAACACCTTCGCCGCTTCGGGGATGGAAAGGCCAGGGACCGTGGTCGGCATGTAGAGAATCGTGCCTTCATTCAATGGCGGCATGAATTCCGCGCCAAGGCGCATGAACACAGGCGCCGTGAGCCCGAGCGCTGCCAGCGCCAGCCCAAGCGTCAGCCACCGAACTCGTAGCACGCCTGAGAGGATGGGCCGATACAGCGCGATCAGCAGCCAATTCAACGGATTCTTGGTTTCCGCTCGGATGCGCCCCCGGATGAGGACGACCATCAACACAGGAACCAACGTGACTGAGAGCGCCATGGCAAAGAGCATGGCGAAGGTTTTGGTATAGGCCAATGGCGCAAACAGTCGCCCCTCCTGAGACTCCAACGCGAAGATCGGCAGGAACGAGACGGCAATCACCAGCAGCGAGAAGAACAGGGGCCGACCGACTTCTTTGGCCGCCGCGATGATGGTTTCAACCCGGTCTGCAGTTGGTACCTGTTCCAACCGTTTATGCGCGTTTTCCACCATGACGATGGCCGCGTCCACCATCGCGCCGATGGCAATGGCAATCCCACCGAGCGACATGATGCTGGACGTGATATTCAGATAGGCCATTGGGATGAAGGCGAGCAGGACTGCTACAGGTAGGATGAGAATCGCCACCAGGGCGCTGCGCAGATGAAACAGAAATACGATGGCGACCAGGCTGACGATGATGCTCTCCTCCACCAACTTCTCACGTAGTACGGCTATGGCCCGATGAATGAGATCGGACCGGTCATAGGTGGGAACGATGTGGACGCCCTTCGGCAGGGCCGGCGTGATCTCTGCCAGTTTTGTTTTGATCCGCTCAATGACAGCGAGCGCGTTCTCTCCGGCCCGCATGATGACGATCCCGCCTACTGTCTGCCCCTTGCCATCCAACTCGGCGATGCCCCGACGCTGGTCTGGCCCGACGTGGACATGGGCAATGTCCTGGATCAAGATGGGCGTCCCACGACCATCTGTCCCGACGGGGATCAGCTCAATATCCTCAACCGATCGCAGGTAGCCGCGCCCTCGAATCACGTATTCCGTGCCGGTCATTTCCAGGACACGGCCGCTCACTTCCGCATTACTGTTCCGAACCGCGTCGATAATCGTTTTGATCGGTAACCGGTAGGCAGCCAACGTGTTCGGGTCCACTTCGATTTGGTACTGCTTGACGAACCCGCCGACCGCCGACACTTCTGCCACACCGGGCACACTTTCCAATTGAAAGCGCAAGTACCAATCTTGAAGACTGCGGAGCTGCGCTAGGTCGTGCGCGCCGGATTCATCGACCAGCGCATACTGATAGACCCATCCAACCCCAGTCGCGTCAGGGCCTAGAGTCGGGGAGACTCCGGAAGGCAATTTCCCGCTCAGCTTCTGCATGTATTCCAACACACGACTGCGGGCCCAGTACAAGTCTGTCCGATCTTCGAAGATCACGTAGACGTACGAGACCCCATATTCTGAGACGCCCCGCACTCGTTTGACTTTCGGCCCAGCCAACAGGGAGGTGACGATCGGATAGGTGACCTGGTCTTCCATCAACGTGGGGCTGCGCCCCTGCCATTCGGTGTAGATGATGACCTGGACATCAGAGAGGTCCGGAATGGCATCCAGGGGAACCTGAAATACCGCCCAGGCTCCCCAGGCTGCCAACAGCAAGACACAAAGGATGACCAGAACGGGATTGCGGGCGCTTCCTTCAATGAGTCGCGCGATCATGATTGACTACATGCCTCCCCCGGCGACCGAGAACTGAAACTTTTCGGCAATCGGCGGCCGTCCTGATACGGTCACGCTGACGGTTACCAGCCAGGTGCCGCCCATGCCGAACCTCACTGTACCTTCGTAGAAACCGTCCTTGGCATGGTGCGCCGTTACTTTGGAATCGGCCATGCCAGGCATCGGCATGGTATAGACGAACAGGACTTGCGCATTGGGCACCGGCCTGCCCGCCTGGTCTGTGAGCTTGAGCTTGAGCAGCACATCACCGGCCTTGAGTTTTTCCGGCACCGTCGTCAAGGAGAGAGAAAAACCGCCTGTCTGGCGGATCTCAGCAACCACAGTCCCCTTCATGCTCCCCATGCCCGGCATGTTTCCCATCTCCTGCATGCCTTCCATCTTGCCTTCGTATGCGCCACGCATCTGCCAATCGGCCATGCCGATCCGTCCCATCATGGCCTGCATGCTCGACGCCGAGGCCAACTTGCTCTCCGCATCCAGTAGGAAATTGGCCGAGGTGACGATCCGCTCTCCTTCTGTGAGCCCTTCCAGCACTTCCACATCATCCTGGCTTCGACGCCCCAACTTGACGGAAGCCGGTTCGTAACGGCCTTCTCCCCGATCCAAGAACACGAGTTGGCGAAGCCCCGTCTCCAGCACCGCTTCCTTCGGAACGACTAACGTTTTGACTGCATCCGTCTGCAGCGTCACGTTCCCGTACATGCCGGGCTTCAGCTTCAGCCCGGGATTCGGCAATTCCAACCGCACTCGCACCGTGCGAGCCTCGATATTTAATGATGGGTAGATGTAGGCCACGCTGGCCGGAAAGGTGGATCCCGGATAGGCCGCGAATGTGACGGAGGCCGGCTGGTTGATCTTCACTGCTGCGACCTCGGACTCATAAACGTCGGCAGAGATCCAGACCGTGGAGAGATTCGCAATCTCATACAGCGTCGTGCCCGGCTCCACGTACTTTCCTGGCAAGGCCTCTCGCGCGAGGACGACCCCGGAGGCCGGGGCATAGACCGTGAGCACCGGCTCCGCTGTCCCTCGACGCTCCAGCCTGGCGATTTGCAGATCGGTCACGTCCCACAGGTGCAGACGCTCCCGCGAACTATCCACGAGGAAACCTGCGTTGGCTTTGACTTCAGCGAGAGGACTCGCAGCCAGTTGGCTCTGCGTTCTCACGGCAAGGAGATACTCGTCCTGCGTGGCCAGAATGTCTGGCGAATAGAGGGTGAAGAGGCGTTCGCCTTTGCGTACAGGGCGACCGATCGAATCGACGAAGACTTCTCGCACCCACCCGGAGGTTTTTACAGTGACTTGAGTCAAGCCGCGTTCGTCGTAGCCGACCGTGCCGACCGCGCGAATCTCTTGTCTCAAGGACGCGTAGGTGACCGGAGCACTCCTGACTCCGATCAACTGTCTCGCCACAGCGGGAATGGCCACAGCCCCAGATGGCGCTGCGGACATACCTGGCATGCCCTGCATGGGCCTCTCCTTCGTATCCATCTGCGTTATGCCGCTCATCTCACTCGCATGCTGCGAGAGTGGTGGGCCGCCCCCTTGCTCCGCTGCCATGTCGGCCATGTCACCCATCATTCTGTGAGCGGCGAAGAAGCCGATGGCGACTCCAGCGATCACACCGATCGCCACGGCACCGACTATGAGAGTTTTTTTATAGAGCTGCTGGGTCATGGGTTCCTCCTTGACGACTGTGTTAGCCCTGCCGATCGAGATCGATGCCGACGACCTGTTCGAGTTCAGCCAGCCGATGCTGTCGGTCCACGAGCGCTTTGAAATACTCAAGCTGAGATCCTCGCCACGCCCGCTGGGTTTCAATCAAATCCAGAAACCCTGCTTTGCCCGCACGATATCCGACGCGTGCCGCCTCCAGGCTCTGTCCGGCCTGTGGCAAGATGGTGGTGCGGTACAACGTGGTCACCTGGTCAGTCGCCCGGAGCCTGGCCAGGAGGTCTTTGACCTGAAAACGGGTCAGGTTTTCTAAGGTATGTTGCTGTGCCCGCGCGGCCGAGAGCGCCGCCGCGGCCTCCTGTACGCCTGCGTCATACTTCGGCTTGGTCCAAAATGCGAAGGGGATGCTCATCGCCACATAGGCACCGAATCCGTCGTTGGCCTGAAAGTTCTGGAAGCGCTGAAACGCCACATTGAAGTCCGGGTAGTACTGACGCTGGGCCAGCGCACGGGACTGCTCGTTCCGTTGCACGGCCAGCTCGGCGGCTTTGAGCTCCGGTCTTTCGTGCAGCGCGAGACGGTGAAGATCGTCGAGGGTTTTGTCGAGTGGGATCTGAGACGGCTCTTGAGGGATGGGCAAGGGTGAGGTGGAATCCCGATCAAGCAGCGTATTCAGCATCGCTTCGGCGGTCTCGCGACGCTGTTCCAGGATGGGAAGCTGCTGGAACAGCAGGGACAACTCGATCTGGGTCTTGAGGACGTCGGTCTGGGCTCCCTTGCCCGTACGGAACTTTGCGGTCGTAATCTCTACGAACTGTCCGAGCAGCTCGACTTGTTCATGATGAATCTGAATCGCCTTGTGCGTGAGGAATAGATCGTAGTAGGCCTGCTTGAGACGGGCGACCAACTCCCGTTCCTTCGCACGCAGCACCTGCTCGGTCATCTCGGCCGAACGACTCGCCACGTCACCTTTGAGCGCGAGTTTGCCGGGGAAGGGGAGATTCTGCGAAAGACCGAAGATACTGTTCTGCGTCTGCGTGACGTTGAAGGTCTGCGGAACATTCCACAACTGGACTGATAGAGTAGGATCATCCAGCGACCGCGCCTGCGTAATCCGTTGCGAGGCGGCGTCCCATTGCTTGCGGGCCGCCACAAGCTCGGGATTCCGAGCCAAAGCTTCCCGGATCAGGTCTGGTAATACTAATGACGGTTGTGGGATCTGATCGACTGCGTAAGCGATGTAGCGTTCACCTGTCCAGAAGGCGAGGCTCACGACCGTGATGGCGAGCAACCAAAACCGAATTGACCAAGTCATGTGATGGTCCTCCCCAAAGGTTTGCCTGCCCGGCACTATTGCAACCCCTGGCTCCTATCCTTGAACGGAAGTAAGGACTGGATGAGCCAAGGCCCAGCGACGAGCAGATGACGTGATGGTGGAACGGTTACGGAAGAAGCGGGAGAGATCAGATGCGAAGCACGGTGGTCGCGAGAGACTGATGTGGGGGCGAACTCGATTCGAGAGGCTGATATCGGTGGAAGAAGCGTTGGAATTGCTGGCTCACGGCCGGCGGTGCAGTCA
Source organism: Nitrospira sp. (assembly GCA_013140455.1). Lineage (GTDB taxonomy): Bacteria > Nitrospirota > Nitrospiria > Nitrospirales > Nitrospiraceae > Nitrospira_D. Next base: position 20,207 of record JABFSU010000025.1, read on the forward strand.
GCGCGTGGTCAGCCAGGAGATGATGGTCCACGAGCAACGAAGACGACTGGGAGCCGGACTCGACCCCCAGAGTTTTGAAGGCGTCGCACAGTTGCCGAGCAGGTTGCTCAGTGGGGGTCGAACACCCATTCGACATCGAGGCATCGGAGGTTCCGGACAACGGGATGAGACAGGCGTACGCATTGAAGCTGAACGCCAGCAAGAACACCGTGATGGTGCTGGCGAGAAAAGACCGAGAGCAATGGGAACGCATTCGCATAGCGCCAGTCTATCCCTCGTCCAGCTTAACCGTCAACGGCATTTCTAATACACAATCACTCGGTCGGCGAACGCAAGCACATCTACCATCTTGGCCAGCGGAATCGGGGTGACTGAAGAGGCAACCCGCGCCGGATCGATGTTGTAGAGCAGCATCATAGTCTGATTCCCGTAGATGTCGACGCCCAGCTTGTTTTTGAGAACATCGAAATACTCGCCATAGGTACGCGGGACTTGTTCCAGCAGTACGCCCATCTGTTCAGAGAGGCTCTGTCGTTCTCGCTCTGGCAAGCCAGCTCGATCCAGCGCGGTGGACTCAGACCCGATCAGCTTCCTGAACCACCCAAAGCCTTTCGTGACCGACGTGACGGCGCTCGCATCCACCAGGATCGTGACCCTGTGGCCCGCCTTGACCGCCGCCCAGGCGACATTCGGCACCGCGCAGATCTGTGCATCGTCCACGGCAAGCGACGTTTTCATATGGATCAGGATGTTGGCTGCGGATGCCTGCGGCGTGCTGAAACCCGCGCTCCACATAAGTGTCATATGCATTACTAGGCGATTACGTTGCTCTTGACACCCGTTGTATCAGAAAACTCCTCCTGTATGCTCTTCTAGTACTTCAATCATTAGGTGGATGTGGAATATCCAGACATGGGCCAGGGTCTGCCCTTACCAATCCCAATACCATGATCGGTATGCCAATCATTGCCGAATGCGTCCCTATATTTAATCAATATCCTGAAACAGAAATGTTTTGTGCCTTGGGTAATATGAGCCAAGTCTTCAGAGGTGAGAGCATTGGGCAATTCAATATCGATGAGCGTGTCATGAAAGGATTGCGGATGGATAATGGTACCGGTGGTGTCTTCAATTTTGGAGTTAACGGGGAAATCTTCATATGGATAATTGAAAATCGCACCCCACGTTTCAACCCGAATAACATAGGCTGGCGTCGAACCAATGTTATGAATTCCCAGAGTTGCTTTGGGTTTCTCCCCGATTTTAAGCAATTCACCTCTATGGCTTACAACAATCCTGGCACGCTGAATAATCTGCAAACTGGCCTTGGCTATTTCATTGGCATCCCTAGCAGCATTGGCAGATTTCCTGTTCTGGTGTCCTTGCCAGGTCCCGACAATTACCAAAATAGCAGTAAAGACTACGAGGAGACCGTTAAATATGGTCATCCACCAATCGCTAGACGCTTTATCCTCTTGTGCCTTAGCCTCTCTATCGGATTCTTCCTTTGTCTTTTGGGGTGGCACTACATTGATAATAATCTGAGGAAGATTGGGTTGGGGCTGATAGGGATTGGCTTGTTGGGCGCTGGCGGTGGGTTGCTCCTGTGGTGGCTTACTGGATTTACTTGGACTTGGAATTGGATTTTGTAATTGATTTGCGTTTACCTTGGCGTTTGCTGAGCTTAGAGCCAAGATCAATGCGGCTAGTATTAGCACCCATGAGCGCTTTAATGGCATCATCGAAACTCAATGGATGGAGCGAAACCGGCCTTGCTTTTGGCATAGCTGACCTCCCAATGGCAAGCATATTTGTTTGTTCTTCGCTTCATATTTCATCTGAGCACGCTTTACCGGCGGCGTACTCAGCATCCTGCTACGACCGCGCCGAAGATATCGCCGTTTTTCCGGTTGTTGTGCCGGAACGAGAACTCGGCCAGATACAGCGGGAGATAGCTCTTGCTGACCTTATGATAGGTACCGATCACGCCCCGCTTGAGCAAGCTCCAAAAGCTGTCCAGGTTGGCTGTATGGACGTTCCCGCGCACATACTCACCCTGGGAATGGCTCACCGATTTGTGCGGGAATCCGATCTGGTTCAGTTTCCTGTAGCCGCTATAGTCATCAGTCGCCACCAACGAGACATTTTCATCAATCGTCTTTTTCACGAAGCTTTGCAGTGTATTGGCGGTCACGGCTTCAATGACCTGCGCAATGACGTTGCCTTTTCTGGCGATGGCCCCAATGACAGCTATTTTTCCGCTTCCCGTTGTTCCAGCGCCACCGCTTTTCTTGTTCCGATGCCGGTTCTTATCCTTGCCACCGATAAAGGTTTCATCCACTTCGACTTCACCCATGAGCTTGCTGAATCCACCGTCTTTCATGGCGGCGCGGATGCGATGGCACATATACCAGGCCGTCCGGTAGTCGCCGGAACCGATCTGGCGATGAATCTGCAAGGCGCTGATCCCCTTCTTGCTCTGGGTCATCAGGTAGATCACCTGGAACCAGATAGACAGGGGATAGTTGGTGTTCTCGAAAATTGTCTTGCTGATTACGGAGAAGCGGTAGCCGTTACGTCCGCCGCATTCTTTGCCCTTGCAAACCCAATGAAACGGCTTGCTCTTGAGAGCATAGACTTTCTTATTCGCGCAACGAGGGCACTGCACGCCGTTCGGCCAGCGTTTCTCAGTAAGAAACTGCTTGCACGCTTCTTCAGTCGAGAAGCGTTTCATCAGGCTGCTCAAGGTCATCGTCGGCTTGGTCATGATCCCCTCCGTTGTTGGAGAGAATATAGCCTGTTTTACCGAGTGGTGTCAAGTGCAACATAATCGCCCATTACTACTAGCATGGTTACGATCCGTCGGTTCATGACCCGCCCTCCTCATTTGTGTTCTGGCTCATAGGCTGGTGATCGCAGCATCCTGATAAGCCCTGGCTTGACCCATCAGCGGTGATTTCCTTGAACGCGGTATACGCTTTGATCGCCCATTCCTCGCCGGGGCAGCCTTGCATCGTCATAGCGACTTCGAGGAATTCGATCAGTTCATCCTGCGAAATTCCCTGTTCAACCGCCATCTGCACGTAGGCTCGAATGCAGGGTTCGCAGCGGATTGCGATCGATATCGCCATGGCGGTGAGCAGTTTATACTTTGCGGGGACCATTCCGTCGCGGTAGGCCTCCTGGCGCATGCGCAGCAGCCCGCCTGTTACTTGCGGACTGAGGCGCCGCAATTCCGCAAACGGCGTTTCGCTCAAACTTGTCATGAGTTTCTCCGTTTCGTAGGCTGAGGTGAGACGGTCTGTTCTCTCTCCATATGATGCAGAATTTGGCAGCACTCGACGGGCTGGCCCGCCCGACAGGTACGAATCAAGTCTCTCAACGCTCGGGCCAATGAACGCAGATCTTTTATCTTTGCTTCGATGCCCTGCAATTTTGCTTCTGCCTTCCGTTGCATGTCGCCACAACGTGCTCGTGAGTTGACCCGCAGGGCGAACAGCTCACCGATATCTCGCAGCGTGAATCCCAAGGCCTGCGCATTCTTGATAGCTCGAAGCTGGCGGACCTCGTTGACGCCGTAGAGCCGATATCCTGCTGAAGAACGAGCAGCCGGCTTGAGCAGGCGACACCGTTCGTAGTACCGCACGGTTTGGATATGGACTCCCACAGACTTTGCAAGCCAACTGATTGTGAGATAAGACGCCATAACGACTCCTTGAGAAGACTCTACACCTTGTACTATGGTAGCGAGTCAATGCCTTACTTCGTTTTTTTCCGATGCCTCATTGTAAGAGATTTCCTTGAAGCCCGACGTTTCGATGACATGCCGGCAGCAGAAATCTCAGGGCCGCCATTGCTGTAATCTAGCTTACAGAAGTCCGACAGAGGACTGAGTAGCATGACAATTCCTGCCTGCTCTAAATGAGCCGGATTGACGTAGATGCGAAGGATTGATACATAGACCGGCCTGCACAGGCCCATCGACCGTGAGGATTCTATGCCGATAGACGAAATCGAGAAAAAAGTCAGCGACCGTTACGCCAAGGCCGCCAGTACTGGCGAGCAGATGTGCTGCCCGACCAGTTATGACATGGCGAACCTTAAATCGTTCATTCCAGAAGAAGTCCTCAAGATTTCCTATGGGTGCGGGACTCCGGCCGGATTGAACACGGTGAGTGCCGGCGAAACAGTCCTGGACATCGGATCTGGCGGCGGGATCGATTGCTTCGAGGCCTCGCGCCTCGTCGGTCCTACCGGCCACGTGATCGGCATCGATATGACCGATACGATGCTGGACATTGCGCGAAAGAATGCCGTCGTCGTCGCCACCAACCTCGGCTATCCCGCCTCCAACGTCGAGTTCCGCAAGGGTATGGCCGACGCCATGCCGGTCACCGACAACACCATCGACCTGATTATTTCCAATTGCGTGATCAACCTGGCTCCCGACAAACGGAAAGTCTTTCGCGAGATGTTCCGTGTGGCCAAGCCAGGCGGGCGTTTCACAATTTCCGACATCGTCGCCGACCAGCCTGTGCCGCAATACCTGGTGCATGATACGGAAAAATGGGGTGACTGTTTATCCGGCGCCCTGACACTGACTGAGTACATGGCCGGGATGACCGAGGCCGGGTTTGTCGGCCTGCATCTGATTAAGTCGTCCCCCTGGCAACGGATCGACGGCATTCATTTCTTCTCCGTCACCTTGACCGGCTACAAGCTTCCCGCTGAAGCAGCGACACGCCCGGCGCGCTACGCGACTCTTCGCGGCCCCTTCAGCCGCGTGGTCGATGAACGAGGCACAACCTACATGCGCGGAATCCCGCAGCCGCTCACTCCGGAGCTGGCGCTCTTGCTGAGTCGACCGCCTTTTGCGTCGCTGTTCATGTTCTCCGAGGCTCCCCAGTGGCTCAACCGTGAAGATCCGCGATGGACCGCCGTGCTTCCTGAACAGGTTCCCTGTACCTGGAAAGGGGACTACGCCCTCTTGGCCGGCCCGTTCCTGGAAGCCTGTGACGACGATCAGCACCGGTACCGGCGCGGCGAGCCTCTTGAAATCTGTTCAAAAACTCTCAAAGTCCTTGAGACGGAGGGCTACGCGCCGCACTTTGCCATACTCAATCGCGCCGGCCATCCTGTTGATGGCAACGCAGTGAACTGCGCGCCGACGGGCGGGTGCTGCTGAAGACACCGATGGCACTTACTCTTTTAGGCCGTCACAATCCCCTCGCCTCTTCGACAGAACAACTTCGCATTCTCGACGAGACGGCCAACATCACTCCGTTTGCAACCCGTCTCACACAGGCCGGGTTGCCCTCACTTCAAGCCTCCGGAATCACGGTCTTCCAAATTAACGTCGGCAAACTCTGCAACCAGACCTGCCGACATTGTCACGTGGATGCCGGGCCCGACCGTACCGAGAGCATGTCGCGAGAGACAGCTGAACTCTGCATCGCCGCATTGGCTCAGACCGACATTCCTACGGTCGACATCACCGGCGGGGCGCCGGAACTGAATCCGAATTTCCGGTGGCTGGTGGAGCAAGCCCGTGCGCTCGGACGCCATGTCATGGATCGCTGCAATTTGTCTGTTCTGCAGATCCCATCACAGGCCGACCTCGCAGAGTTTCTCGCAGCGCACCGCGTGGAAGTGGTCGCCTCGCTGCCCTACTACCGGGCCAGTCAGACCGACGCGCAACGCGGCGAAGGCATCTTCGACAAATCCATTGACGCGCTTCGGCTCTTGAACCAGCTCGGGTATGGACGAGAGGGAAGCGGGCTGCTGCTCAATCTCGTGCATAACCCGGTGGGCGCCTTTCTCCCACCGAAACAGGATGCGATCGAAGCCCAATTCAGAAAGGAACTCCGCACCAGACATGGCCTGGAGTTCAATCACCTCTACACCATCACGAACATGCCGGTGAGCCGGTTTCTGGAGTTTCTGGTGGATAGCGGGAACTATGAAGGCTACATGGAGCGACTGACCAATGCCTTCAATTCGGCGGCGGCGGCTGGAGTCATGTGCCGCTATACGCTCTCTGTCAGCTGGGACGGCACACTCTACGACTGCGATTTCAACCAGATGCTGGAACTGCCGGTGGATCACGGAGCGCCGGGCCACATTCGTGACTTTGATCCGGCGCTCCTCAATCAACGACGGATCGTCACCCGCAACCATTGCTACGGCTGCACGGCCGGGTCCGGCTCCTCGTGCGGCGGAGCCGTTGCTTCTTCATCTTAAGAGAACCCTTCACTCTCCCCTTCCCTGTAACAATCCCCCGCGACCTGCTGACGAGACCCTAGCCTGGCGGTTGCGTCGCACGATCCACTCTGCTAGTGTGACCGCTGGTCACGACAATCCACTATCCTCCAAACAGCTATGGTCTGGAATCCCAACGATCCCTGGAATAAAAAGAACGACAACCTCGACGATGCGCTGAAACAGGCGCAGTCGCACTTGCAAGGGCTCATCCCGTCCGGCGGGATGAAAAGCCTGCTGCTCGTGGGATTGCTGGTCTTTGTCGCCTGGCAAAGTGCGTTTATCGTCGCGCCGGATGAAGAAGGCGTCGTGAAGCGATTCGGTATCCCCGTTCGTACGGTTGGCCCTGGCCCGCACGGCAAGATCCCCCTGATCGAATCGGTCCTGCAGCCAAAAGTTGAAAAGCTTCACCGTATTGAAGTGGGATTCCGTACAGACCGGCAGGGGCGGCAGCAAATGCTGGCGCAAGAAGCCTTGATGCTCACCGGCGACATGAACATCCTGGCCATCGAGTTTATCGTGCAATATAAGATTAAGGAGTCTGCGAACTATCTCTTCAGCGTCGCAGAAATCCACGAGACGATCGGCAAAGCCGCCGAGGCGTCGATGCGTGAAATCGTCGGCAAGAGCAAGATCGACGAAGCCCTCACGACCGGCAAAGCCCAGATCCAACAGGACACCCTGGTGTTGCTGCAATCCATTCTCGACCAATATCAGAGCGGCGTCCAGATCGCGGCGATTCAGCTCCAGGATGTGGATCCACCGGAAGCCGTCGCGGCTGCGTTCAAAGACGTGACCAATGCCAAGGAAGACCGCGAGAAGCTGATCAATCAATCTCAAAGCTATCGCAACGACATCCTCCCCAAAGCCAAAGGCGAAGCGGCGCAGGTCGTCAACCAGGCCAAGGGCTACGCCCAGGCGCGACTGAATCGCGCACAGGGAGAAGCCAACCGGTTCGTTGCCACGCTCAAAGAGTACAACCAGGCCAAAGATATCATCAGCAAGCGACTCTATATTGAAACGATGGAAGAGATTTTGCCCAATATCGACAAAGTAATCATCGACGGAAAAGGCGGAGAGCGCGTCCTCCCTTACCTCCCGCTCGATCGACTCAAATCGCGCACCAGCACTCCCGCAGAGGAGCAGAAGCCATGACGAAGCAAGGCCTGACTATCGCGTTGCTCGTCGTTGTCGGAGGCCTGTTTTTACTAGGGGCCTCACCGCTCTTCATCGTCGATATCACCCAGAACGCGATTGTGGTCGAACTCGGAAAGCCGAAACGCAATCTCACCGAGCCGGGACTCTACGTAAAAGTGCCGTTTATTCAAGAGGTCACCTACTTCGATAAGCGCTTGCTGGACTACGACTCGGACCCCCAAGACGTAATTACGCAGGACAAGAAGACTCTCCTTCTCGACAACTATGCCAAATGGCGAATTGTTGACCCCTTGAAGGTCTATCAGAACTTTCAGAGCCAGCGCGGCGCGCTCCAGCGGTTGCACGATATTATTTATTCAGAACTCCGTGTCGAACTCGGACGCCACGACCTCCTAGAGATCGTCGCCACCGGCCGACACGACCTCATGAAGATCGTCACGCAGCGATCGAATGAGAAGGCCTCCGCTTATGGAATCGAAATTCAGGATGTGCGAATAAAACGCGCCGACCTTCCTGAACAGAACGAAAAGGCTGTATTCGCCCGCATGCAAGCTGAACGGGAACGGCAGGCGAAGCAATACCGTGCGGAAGGCGCAGAGGAAGCGCAAAAGATTCGGTCTGAAGCGGAGAAAGATCGAGAGATCATTCTGGCCCAGGCCTATAAGGAGTCTGAAGAGTTACGGGGAGCCGGAGATGCGAAGGCGTTTAAGGTCTACGCCGATGCCTACCGGCAAGATCCGAAGTTCTTTGAATTCACCCGTTCAATGGAAGCCTACAAGAAAACGTTCAAAGACAAGTCGACCCTGGTGATGAGCCCGGATTCAGAATTCTTCCGCTACCTGAAACAGCGATAGTTCTCCTACGACAATCCCACAATTTCTCCGCTCACCGGATCCAGATCGATCCGCTCACCCACCGGTTTCTTCGGTAAGCCTGGCATCAACTGAATTCCAGAGCAGACCGCCGTCACAAAGCCGGCTCCCGCGAGAATACGCAATTCCTTGATCGGAACCGTAAAGCCAGTGGGTCTCCCCTTCAGCGCCGGATCATGCGACAAAGACAGCGGCGTCTTGGCCATACAGACAGGAAGCTGGCCAAACCCTAGAGCCTCGGCTGCATCAATCTGACGCTCAGCCGTCGGCTCAAAACTGACTCCCGCTGCCCCGTACATCTTCGTAGCGATCGTTTCGATCTTCTTCTTGATCGGCCAATTTACATCGTAGAGATGGGTAAAGTTCGCGGGCTGTTCCACTGCACGAATCACCGCATGGGCCAATTGTTCGGCACCCAGCCCTCCGTCAGCCCAATGAGTCGAGACGGCGGCATCAATCGCACCGACCTCCCGAGACTGATTTCGAACCCACTCCAATTCGGCAGGCACATCGTCTTTAAACGCGTTCACTGCAACGACGACCGGGATGCCATGGGCTCGAGCGTTGGCAATATGTTGCTCCAAATTCGCAAAGCCCTTCTCCAGGGCAGGCATATTGGGACCGGTCAATCCAGAGGACAGCGGCGTACCGACTTTGGCGACTCCTCCACCGCCATGCAGCTTGAGGGCTCGCAAGGTCGCCACCACAACAGCCGCCGCCGGCTTGAATCCTGACACGCGACACTTGATGTTGAAAAATTTCTCGGCGCCCAGGTCACTCCCGAATCCGGCCTCGGTGACGACGTAATCCGCACATCTGAGCGCCACGGCATCGGACAGAATGGAGCAATTGCCATGGGCGATATTGCCGAACGGCCCGGCGTGCACAAAAGCCGCCGTTCCCTCTAACGTCTGCACCAGATTAGGCAGCAAGGCATCCTTCAATAAGACCGCCATCGCCCCCGCACAACCCAGTTCTTCCGCAGTTCCGACGGCGCCGGATCGCTTCAATCCCACCATGATCCGTCCAAGCCGTTGGCGGAGATCCGCTTGACTTGATGCCAAGGCAAGGACAGCCATGATTTCAGAAGCTTCGGTGATCACAAATTGGCCGCTGTGCCGCTGAGTCCCATCCCCTACCATGATCTGGCGGAGCGCACGGTCGCTGATTCCCACAGTTCTTGGCCAGGTAATTCGTTCCATATCAAAGCCGCGTTCGTTGCCGTAGAAGAGATGATTGTCCAGAAAGGCGGAAAGAAGATTGTGGCTCGCAGCAACCGCGTGGGCATCGCCGGTAAAATGCAGATTGATCTCCTCCATGGGAAGCACCTGAGCACGCCCGCCTCCGGTGCCACCGCCCTTGATGCCAAATACCGGACCGAGGGACGGCTGCCTGAGCGTTACAGCCGCACGCTTGCCTAGCCGGGAAAGCCCCATAGCCAGCCCAATCGATGTCGTTGTCTTTCCTTCACCAAGAGGAGTTGGGTTAATCGCGGTCACCAAAACATACCGCCCTAACGGGCGAGCCTTGAGGCGATTCAATACCCGTAATGATATTTTTGCCTTGTTTAAGCCGAATGTTGCGACTTCATCGGCTTGCAAGCCAAGCTGTTCAGCAATATCGAGAATGGGTCGAGGTCGAACGGATCGGGCGATTTGGAGATCAGTCACAATGCCCCTGCAGAAATACAATGTGAATGAAGGACGTACTGCGCACCGTACACCACGCCTCTACTAGGAGGCTAGATAGGAAAGCAGAAAAAAGACGGGCCCGAGGTTTTCCTCGGGCCCGTCATAGAAGACAACCTATCGAGTTAGGAAAGGACTACTCAAGGATATACTTATTGGGGTCAAGCGCCTGACCGTTGACCTTCACCATGTAGTGAAGATGGGGGCCGGTTGCCAAACCAGTGCTTCCCACTAATCCTACCACATCACCACGCTTCACTCTCTGCCCCTCCTTTACGAGGGACTTGGCCATGTGCCCATAAATTGTTTCAATCCCAAATCCATGGTCGAGCCGCACTAAATTTCCGAGCTTCGGATCAAATCCGACTGATGTGACTCTGCCTTGCGCTGGAGCCTGTACCGGAGCGTTGGCAGCAGCTCCAATATCCAGCCCATCATGCCACGCTGGCTTCTCCGTGAAGGGAGAAATTCGAGGCCCAAAGCCTGAAGTCACCCAGCCCTTTACCGGCCAAATTGAGGGAGTTGCAGCCCATCGTGACGACCGCTGCTCAGCAGCCTGAGACAATTCGTTGAGAATCTGCTCCTGGCTGGTCGCTTCCTTAGAAAGCCACTCAAGTCCCTCCTTAACGGAGGTAACAGCGGCCTCGGTGTCTTTTTCACCTACAACAGGTGCTGCTGTTTGGCCAACTCCGACGGCAGACATCGCTCCATTCGTGCTAGATAATGATGCGGCCTCACCTGATCCATTTCCATTAATTGAACCAGGAACCAGGCTTCCTTCAGGCAAAGGAGTCTCTTCTCCACCTCGACCATTAGCCATATCACCAGACTTTGGAACTTCAATACCCAACATGACCCTGAGTCGTTGATTTACCTCTTTCATTGCCCCGATTCGCTTTTTCAGGTCATCAACCGCAGAAGAGAATGCCGCGGTCTGTTCGCGGGCGCTCATAGCCTCCGAGCGGAATGCGGAAAGCTCCCAGACTTCCCCAGTCCTGATGACATAGTGAGAAACAACAAGAAGATCGGCAATGATAACAATACATCCAACTATCAATAGCTTACGAACGAACTTCCTTGGGAAGCTAAAACGGAGAGGCTTTGCCGTAGAACCACGGAAAATTACAACCGTGTAGGCGTCACTGCTTTCCTGGTTTTGCGTTTGCCCCATGATATTCACTCCCTCAATCTTGGGAGACCCTTACTTAGCTAGATAGCGTCGTAGTCTACCCGTCTCTTTATGAAGGGTCAACCCTTTTGATAGTAATGAAACCAGAGCTCGCTCCCGTCCCCCACGCCACTACCTATTGGCTACTTCTTTCGTCACCCACTCTATATATTGTGATGATCCACAAATCAGCGGAATGGCAATTACTTCCGGCACTTCATAGGGATGCAGCTGTTTTAACTTCTGCTCGAGCTTCCGGTACCGGGATCTTGTGGTCTTCAGGACTAGCATGGCCTCTTTCTCCCGAACTATCTTGCCCTTCCACTGGTACATTGACTGAATCCCAGGAATGACATTCACACAAGCAGCCAAACGAGAAGTCAAAATTGCTCTCGATATCCGACTTCCTTCCCTCAGGCCAGGAACCGTCACAAAAACAATGATTATCTCACTCTTAGTAATCGGCATACTTAGCCTCAAGAAAGGCTACCTGAGTCATAACCAAACCATCAACTATTCAAACTTGAACCGTTACGGTTGGCTGATAGAGCCTGACCCTATAACAACGCAACTTCTATACCTTTATGATGATCGCACAACATTTATGTTTCAAGTAAAATCAATGCATTACGATCTATCTGGCTGCTCATTTCCGCACCACATATTGATAGAGTGTAATAGCCGAAGCAAGTTGTCCAGATTCTTGACGAGGATGTCAAAAATTTGTCGCATTTCCCCCCAGACCGACAACTTGACTAATTCGATAATCCATAGCCCCTTCTGATTGATTGAACTCGGTAGCTCATGAATTTGACAGCCATTTCCAGAGTCCCTTATGATGCAATCCATAGTTCATGAGGAGGATTTTGATGAGTTATTCCATTGGGGTGAAAGAACTGAAGACAAGACTCGATAAGGGCGATAAACTCGTACTCCTGGATGTGAGGGAGCCATGGGAGCATGCCTTGGCAAAGCTGGAAGGGTCAGTACTCATTCCATTGGGCACACTGCCTCAGGCTCTGGCAAAGCTGGATAAAAACACGGAGATCATCGCCTATTGTCATCACGGCATGCGAAGTGCCGATGCAACGGGTTTCTTGGTTCAGCAGGGATTTGCTAATGTGAAAAATCTAGTAGGTGGAATAGATGCCTGGTCAATTCAGGTAGATAACGCAGTTCCGCGCTACTAGAAGAAGCCCCGGGCAGGCTCGCCGAAGTTCCCATTATGCAATGAAGACATTTCCATGCGGGAAGCGGATTATTTGACGCTTCCCGCTAGCTCATCTTTTCTCTAAAAAATGCTACGGTCCGCTTCAGCCCATCAGGCAGATCAACCTTCATCTCCCAGCCAAGCGCTTGTCGAATTTTAGCAGGGTCGACAAGACTCCTTAGCTGCTCCCCCTTCTTAGCGGGTCCATGCACTTCTTTTGATGTAGCGCCCGTCAAAGTTGCCAACAGCCTGAACAGCTCATTGATGGATGTCTCAACGCCTGTACCGACGTTATAAACCCCCTGAGTTTCCTGCCCCATTGCGGCAAGATTCGCCTCGGCTACGTCATCTACAAACACAAAATCTCTCGTCTGACGCCCGTTCCCATTGATGATGGGCTGCTCATTATTCAACATCTTTTGGATAAAGATGGCCACAACTCCCGCCTCACCCTCCGGATCCTGCCTAGGCCCGTACACGTTGGCGTACCGCAGACTGACTGTTTGAATACCGCTGGTACGCTGGAAGTATGACAAGTAATGCTCCCCGCACAATTTACTGATTCCGTAGGGCGAGAGCGGATTCGTTGGATGGCTCTCCGGAGCAGGAAACATATCCTGCTCGCCGTAAATAGCCCCGCCTGAAGAAGAAAACACCACCTTCCTCGCTCCATGCTGAACCGCCTGATGCACCACATTCATCGTACCGAGGATATTTACTTGAGCATCAAATACAGGGTCAGCAACGGAGTTCCTCACGCTCACCTGCGCGGCCAAATGGATGACAACATTGGGCCGCTCATTTCGAAAAACCCGCTCCAACCGTGAGCTCTGGATGTCTAATTTATAAAGATTCGCAGCACGATTCACATTCTTTCGCTTTCCCGTGGAGAGATTGTCTACGACGACAACGTCGTGCCCTTCCTCCACCAGTCGATCGACCACGTGCGAACCAATGAATCCGGCACCACCTGTCACTAAGACCTTCATGCAGTCCTCCAACTCTTCACACACCACCCCTCAAATCTGACTCCTTCTTAGCATAAACATTTTCATTAGACTCGAAAATACTAAGAAACTCGATGTTCCCCTTCTTTCCGCGGATCGGAGAATCAAGAGTCGCCTTCTGAGTTAGTCCAAGCCTCTCAGCACAAGTCAGAATGCGTTGCAGCACGGCCTGCCGCTGTGCCTCATCCCGAACAATTCCGCCCCGGCCAACCTGCCCCTTCCCCACTTCGAATTGCGGCTTCACCAACGCGATTACGACGGCACCAGGCCGCAGGAACTGCATGATGGGAGGCAACACCATCGTGAGTGAAATAAACGACACATCGATTACCACGAGAGAGACCGGCTCAGGGATGAGCGCTCGATCCACATAGCGTATATTCGTCCGCTCATGCAAAATGACCCGGGGATCCTGGCGAAGGCGCCAGTCAAACTGTCCATACCCAACGTCCACGGCATACACCCGCGCCGCGCCGCGCTGCAGCAGGCAATCGGTGAATCCGCCCGTAGAACATCCCACATCAAGGCAGACGGTTCCCTGCGGATCAATGGCACAAGCCTCAAGTGCGCCAATGAGCTTCTCCCCTCCCCGGCTCACAAACCGAGTCCCATGAGAGACGACGTCAATCGCCGAATCAAGCGGAACTAACTTTGCAGGCTTGTCTGAAAGTGCGCCATCGAGCCGAACTTCTCCGGCAAGGATCATCCGAACAGCCACATCCCGGCTTTGGGCAAGACCTCGCGCGACCAGCACTCGGTCGAGCCGATCTTTCACCGGGCGTACTTGATTCACCATGGTTGAATACGTAAGCGGACTATGTGAGAACCATCCATACAGATACGGAACGCCTATGGCTCAAGAGAAGCCTCATCGGCATCATCGTCGAGGGAAAATGCCCGTAACTGTTTTTTGCCGTTTGTATCCTGAACCAGCACTTCCACTTTCCGTTCAGCTTCTTCCAGCACTTTCAGACAGTTTTTCGAGAGACGTATTCCTTCTTCAAAGATCTTGAGCGATTCATCCAGCGAAAGATCGCCATTTTCCAATTGTCCCACAATCGCTTCCAACCGAGCCATCGCTTGTTCAAACTTCACTGCCGCCACAGTCGACTCCTCATGATCCAGTATTGATGAAGTATAGCGGCTCCTCAGCCGATTTTAAATCAGAGAATCCGGCACTCCTGCTTTCACGATGCACAGCAATCGTCCATCGATCAACTTCGCCTGAAGCTCCTCCCCAACGTTTACATCACCCACGCCCCGAATCACATCACCCGTACGCGCGTGCCGGAGTACGCTATAGCCTCGACCCAATGTCGCCAAAGGACTCAGTGCGTCCAAGCGCGCGGCGTACGATTGGACCCGTTGCGTTCGAGTCTCTACGATCCCACGAGTGCTCTGATAGAGCCGTACCGCCAGTTGTGGGACAACGGCCAGTCCATGACGCACACGAGAATGAGGGCTGCCCGCCATCAATCCCTGGTGAGCACGAACCATTCTGTCCTGCCCGACCTGCAGCACCAAACGAACTGCCGCCGACATCTCGTATACCGTCGCATCAACCCGTTGGATCTCTTCCTGGACTCGAACACGCACCGCGGCAATTTGATGGGTCGCCAATCGCAACCGCTGACGCTCTTCCTCCAACCGCCGACCAACCACTTGCTGAAGCCGAGCCGACAATTCAGCCAACCTGCTCACGATCTGAACCAAGACAGGCGCCACCGCTTCTGCGGCAGCCGATGGCGTCGGCGCGCGAAGATCAGCAGCAAAGTCTGCCAGCGTGACATCCGTTTCATGTCCGACAGCGGAGACTACCGGAACTCGCGACGCCGCAATCGCCCGCACCACAATCTCTTCATTAAAACTCCAAAGATCCTCGAGCGAACCGCCACCGCGACCGACGATCATCACATCTACACAGCCAGACTCACTGAGCATTTGAATCGCCGCCGCAATCTGTTCGGCCGAACCCTCGCCTTGCACCTGGACGGGAACAATAATGATATGCAGCGTAGGGCAACGGCGATGCAGCACAGTCAACATATCGCGAATCACAGCGCCGCTCAGCGACGTCACAAGACCGACGGTCCGTGGCAGTTCAGGGAGCGGACGCTTGCGGTCCTCGTCAAACAGCCCCTCTTCCGCAAGCCGGGTCCTCAGTTGCTCAAAGGCCAGCTGCAGAGCCCCGCGCCCCTTAGGCTCGACATAGTCCACAATGATCTGATATTCCCCACGCGGTTCGTACACGGTCACTCGCCCGCGGGCAACGACATGGAGTCCGTCCTCAAGCGCAAATCGCAGCCGCGTCGCGGTCGCCCTGAAGAGGACGGCGCGAATCTGACTCGACTCGTCTTTGAGCGTGCAGTAGAGGTGACCAGAGGCCGGGGCACGGAGGTTCGACACTTCACCTTCCAGCCACACCTCGATGAAACTGGATTCAAGCGTGGACCGTACGAGACTGGTCAATTCCGAGACAGTATGAACCTGCCTGACCGAAGAGGCTGGAGAGGAGAGCGACGTAGGTATTCTGAATCCCGTGGTGAGATCTCCCTTAGTCGATGACCCGGATCCGTTCGATCGTAATCGCCTTTCCGAGTTGCGCATCAACCTCGATCAGCACTGCGCAAAAAACCGTGGGCCCTGAAGCAACTTCAAATCGTTTCGGCATCCCGGTGAGAAACTTTTCAATCGCGAGTTCTTTTTTGACTCCGATGACACCATGCAGCGGACCGGTCATACCGATATCCGTCAGATAGGCCGTACCTTTCGGCAAGATCTGCTCATCGGCCGTTTGCACATGCGTGTGCGTCCCCACCACCGCGACAACATCACCGTCGAGATAATGTCCCATCGCCATCT
Source organism: Nitrospira sp. (assembly GCA_013140455.1). Classification (GTDB taxonomy): domain Bacteria; phylum Nitrospirota; class Nitrospiria; order Nitrospirales; family Nitrospiraceae; genus Nitrospira_D. The sequence goes on from JABFSU010000025.1 coordinate 36,430, forward strand.
TTTCCGACGTCGCCTCGGCATGCATGTCGACGAGTACCGCCGCCGTTTCCCGCTTCAGCTTCGCCACTTCCCGCTTGGCCACTTGGAACGGACAGTCGAGCGTCGGCATATAGGCTCGCCCCATCAGCTGAAGCACTGCCAGCTTTTCCCCGCCGGGAGTTTCGACAACGTAACTGCCATTGCCCGGCACCCCGGCCGGATAGTTCGCAGGACGCAACAATCGGGGCTCACGCGGGAAATAGTCGAGAATTTCCTTCTTGTCCCAGGCATGATTCCCGGTCGTGATGACAGACAACCCCATCTCGAAGAGTTCTTCTGCCAGTTCCGGCGTAATCCCGAATCCACCGGCCACATTCTCCCCGTTCCCGATGACGACATCCACCTGCCGCTGAGAAACCACGCGCGGCACCATACGCCCCACTGCCCGGCGACCCGGCTCTCCCATGATGTCGCCGATATAAAGGATTTTCACTTCGCGTACTCCACATACCGGCTTTCGCGAATCACGGTCACCCGGATCTGTCCGGGATAGGTCAGCTCCTGCTCAATCTTCTTCGCCAAGTCTCGTGACAGCTGAAACGATTCCGTGTCGGTAATATCTTCTTGCCGCACGATCACACGAATCTCCCGCCCCGCTTGAATCGCATACGCCTTCTGCACACCCTTATAGGCGGTGGCAAGCGCCTCCAGTTTCTCCAAACGTTTCACATACGATTCCAGCGCCTCGCGTCGTGCGCCGGGCCGCGCGGCAGACAGCGCTTCTGCAGCCGCGACTAACACACTCTCCGGACAGATCGGCTCCACCTGTTCATGGTGTCCCGCGATTGCGTTGACGATCTTCGCGGACTCGCCGTACTTCTTGGCGATCTCCGCGCCGAGCATCGCATGTGGACCTTCTTCTTCGTGACTGACCGCCTTGCCGATGTCATGGAGCAACGCCCCGCGACGCGCCAACTTGACATCGAGACCCAATTCCGACGCCATGATTCCGCAAATATAGGCGGCCTCACGGGCATGATACAAATTGTTCTGGCCATAGCTCGTCCGGTACTTCAACCGTCCCAACACCTTGATCAGTTCCGGATGGAAATCGGAAAGGCCCAGTTCGAAAATAATTTTCTCGGCTTCCTCGTACATCAACTTATCGATATCAACCTTCACCTTTTCCACAATCTCTTCGATCCGTGTTGGGTGAATCCGCCCATCGTGCATCAGCCGCTCCAGCGACACCTTGGCAATTTCGCGCCGCAACGGATCGAACCCTGAGATGATCACCGCTTCCGGCGTTTCATCGATGATTAAATCAATGCCCGTCGCCGCCTCAATCGCCCGAATGTTCCGCCCCTCCCGGCCAATGATCCGGCCCTTCATCGCGTCATTGGGGATCTGAACCACAGAGATCGTGGATTCCGCCACGTAGTCGCGCACGACGCGCTGAATCGAACTAGTAATAATTTCGCGCGCTTCCCGTTCAGAATTCTCACGCGCCTCTTCCAATGTCCGCTTGGCAAACCCAGCCGCATCAAGGCGAGCCTGACTTTCCATTTCAACCATCAATTGCTTCTTCGCCTCATCGCCCGTCATTCCAGCCACCCGTTCGAGCGCCTCGCGATGCTCGCGCTCAACCTTGGCGCAGGCCGCTTCTTTCTTGGCGAGTCCTTCTTCACGCCGCGCAAACTCCTGATCCCGCTTTTGCGCGTCCGCTTCCCGCTTCTCGATCACCCCGAGCTTCCGGTCCAAATTCTCTTCACGTTGGACAAGCCGCTTGTCCGTCACCGCCAGCTCGGCAAGCCGAACCTTCTGCTCTTTTTCCAAATCGGTCTTGGCTTGAAAGATCAGATCCTTCGACTCGAGCTTAGCTTCCTTGATGAGCGTTTCGGCTTCGCGCTGAGCGTTTTGGGTAATTTGCTTCGCCTGATCTTCCGCTTCCGTTCGTTTAGCTGTGGCGAGTTGACGACGAACCACTTCAAGCAGTCCAGCACCGATCAGAGCCCCGATGAGTCCACAGAGTATGTAGGCAACGAGTGAGGTAGAAATGGGAGCACCCCCTTCATGGAGAAAACAGGCCAGATCGCCTATTCTCTGCAATCTGTTAGCAATGCAGCGCTATGCGAGGGTGGAGAGAAAACGAGGAAGGCTCAAACCGGGAACACTGTCATCCCAAACGCGATCGCACACGGGAACCAGAAGATCGACCACCTGTGTATCTGTATCCACTCCCATCCGGCCGAGACACTCGAACGCCTACCCGCATGCTCTGCCGACGAGGGACCACTGCAAGCACAGGCTGAACGTGCAACTCACGACCGACAGCGCGCGACACATCCACAACCATGTCCACACACCGATCTACGATCGTCCACACGAACCGCCGCACGGGGATCACCCACAATGTGAGCATCCACCGTACTAGGACTGCATACACAGATACACCGCTGTTCTCTTGTGCGTTGATCATTCGACTATCTCGATCACACATTCTGTTCTGGATGACGTTCCTGGAGACCGATTCCTCATCACTCGACACACGCATAACGTAAAGACACTAGACCCACGATAACAAAGGCCTTTTCCGAAAGCAAGGTGAAACTCACCTGAAGAACGAGATCGGCATCTGCTCCTCGATGGATTCCATCAGCGTCTCCATCCGGCGATCGACATCGGCCTCGCCTTGGGTCCGCTTCTTTTCCGACTCGAAGAATTGATGGGCCAGATTGATAGCCGTCAAGACAGCCAGCTTGGAGGGCGTTGCGGTTTTCATCCCTTCAGCCAGCGTCCGCATGTGCTCATCCACGAAACTCGCAAGCCGTCGAATATACACATCATCCGCCTCACCGCGAATGGAATACCGCTGGCCATAAATTTCCACATCAATGGTCTTAGTCAAGAGCCACCTCCTTGGAATCGTCCAAACATTCCAACAAATCGATCTCACCCATCACTCGCTCAATACGCGCCTTGATGTCCACCCGCTCCTGTTCCCACTGCCGGTTCATGTCGTCTTGTGAGGAGAGGCGCTGGCGCGTCGCCTTCAGCTCATCCTCTAACAACGCATTCTTTTTCTTGAATTCCTGAACAAGTTTCACCAGCTCACGAATCCGGCCTTCCAGTGCATCGAGACGATCCAACGCCATGCTCAAAATCTCCCAATAAACCCAATAGATTGTGGGGCACTATAAAAACTTCACTACATCTTGTCAAGAAACCGGGCCAGCACTCCCAGCCAACCGAAGATACTCTTTGAAGCTCCGCAGGACCCGCTTCACATACTGACGTGTCTCTTGAAACGGAATCAGCTCGACAAATTCATCCTGGCTGCGCCCGCGATGCTGGTCCGCCCAATTGCCCACAACAATTGGCCCCGCGTTGTAGGCGGCAATCGTGTGAACCACATTCCCGGAAAACTGGGCCAATAATTGCTCGACATATCGGGCCCCGATCCGCACATTCGTCTCCTGATCAAAGAGATCTTCCCGGGTTACGGCGGGGAAATGATGCCGCTGCGCGACCTGATTCGCCGTAGCCGGCATAACCTGCATCAATCCAATTGCGCCGACCCGAGAGACCGCCCGCACATCGTACTGGCTCTCTTCCCGAATGATGGCCGCGACCAAATAGGGATTCACGCCATTCAATCCCTGCGTCTTGATGGTCGGAATCAAACCGGTGGGATACGCCACACTCCAAAGGCCGGGAGCCACCGTTCCACCGGTGCGCTCCAACTTTTCGCGGAACCGGGCACGGGCCAATCGAAGTGCGTGGTTATAGGCCCCCACCTCGTTCAACCGCATCGAGAGCGTCATCAAGACATCCGGATCACGGGTATATTGCTCGGTGAGGGCCGCCAGTTCGCGCGCTGCATCGGCTTCGAGCCCCAACATCTTCAGTTCCAATGCCCGACGATAGGCCGGCTGCTGCTCCACTTCTGCGAATTTCATCAACGAAGGCGCGACAACTTCCGTAGTCGGCGATTCCGCAACCGTCGAGGGCGCGGCCTGGCCTCCAATTTCAACCACCGCATCGGGCGCCTGCTCCCTGGCCAGCTGGCAGTAGTACGTGAAGGGGTACTGCCGGCACAGTTGCGCATAAACATCGCGGGCCCGGCTATTTTGCGTCTGCGTCAGGGAACGGGCAATCCAATAGAGCGCCTGCGGTTCATAATCGCTGTCGCGCTGATCGACGATATGTTGCCAGACCTCGATGGCCTCTTTATACCGAGCCATGCGGTAGAGAGCCCATCCCACACGCCAGGACGCCTCTGCCCGCTGGGTTGCCAGCTCCCCTGCCTTCGTCACTAACCGATATTTGGCGATCGCTTCATTAAACTGCTTTTGATCTTCCAGCCAGATCCCGGCAAAGAGGTTGATCTGCCCCTTCTGCTCCGCCGACAGCGACAGCTTATCCAGCGACCGGCTCAGCTCCAGCAGCTTCACCCCCGTCGCCTGACGCAGATAGACGCGCGCCAGCCAGACCGTGGCTTCATCGGACTCCGCCACGTGCTCGGCCATCAGCGCCCGAAACGTCTCACGGGCCGGATCGTATTGCTTCAGCCGCACCTGCGCGACGCCGAGCTTGAGCTTCGCACCCCCGCGATGCGGCGAGCCCGGCTCCATCGTCAAAAACTTTTTCAGCTCCTCAATCGCCTCCGCATGTAATGCCTGGCCGAGAAACGATTGCGCCCGATTGAAATGATCCTCTGAGGAGGCCGCCCAGGGTTCCCCGCCAAGATTCGTGAGGAGCAGCGCCTCCGCCTCTTTCGCTTCCGGCGCATAGGCGAACCGGACCCACAGTTGCTTGAGCGTCGTCCGTCCTTCGGCAACTTGACCGGCCCGAAGGTAACAGGCCGCCATACGCAGCCAGGCTTTCGACATGAGAGAATCTTTGTCTTTGTCTTTGTCGCTATTCGTAACCGCCTTCGCCAGCCAGCCCAGCGCCTCCGGACAACTCGCCGCTTGATACCAGGCTTCTCCGGCTCGGAACGCCACAAGACTGCTCAAATTGGAATCCGGTACCGCCTGAATCACACTTTCAAATAGTCCGGCGGCCTCCTTCGCATCGCCCAGATGCAACGTCGCCTCGCCCATCCAGAGACGCAGGTAATCGTCGAGCACGGGAAGATCGCGTTGCCCCGCCCGCAAAAACGGCAAGGCCGCAGAAGGATTCCGTTCAACCAGTAACACTCCGGACAACACCCCCGCGCGCTTGGCCCAGACCGAACCAGGGAATCGCTCCGTCACCAAGCGCAATCGCTCCAACTTGAGCGCCGAAACTTGATCTTTGGTGAGTTGATTGCCTAATCGCTCTTTGGGCTGCGCCGCCGCAGCAAAACACTCTTCGGCAGATTCGCAAGAACCGGCAGCGGACACATCACCATTGCTCACCTGCGAGGCCAGCGCCCAATCAGGGGAAGGTCCTAACAAGGCAAGAGCCGCCGCCGAAATGAGCAACGAAGGAAATGCAGTGTGCATAGTCAAATGTAGTAACACATTATAGACCGCAGGGGTAGGAGGGATAGATCATGATTTCAAGCAATTGGCGGAACAGGTGCTGCCGATACCCTATTCCCTGTGATACTCTCCTAATCTCATGATTGAGATAGGCGTACTTCGATGAGTGAACCTTCGCGCCCACAGACAAATTTGCTGAGCTTGACCGAGGCCCAGATGGCCACGCTTGTGCGTGGGTTCGGCTGGCCTGGTTATCGGACCGGTCAGATTTTTCGGTGGCTGTATCAACGTCGGGCTCGCACCATCGCGCAGATGACGGATCTTTCACAGAACGATCGCGAGAAGCTGGCAACCGTCGCAACGATTCAACGCACCCAGGACTGCACGGTCCTCCAATCATCCGATGGTACGCGCAAATTACTGCTGAGGCTGGATGATGGCCTGCGCATTGAAACGGTCCTGATTCCCGATGAAGACCGACTGACACTCTGCGTCTCGACGCAGGTCGGCTGTATGCTGGACTGCGGTTTCTGCCTGACCGGCACGATGGGGCTGAAGCGTAATCTCAAAGCACATGAGATCGTCGATCAGATACTCACGGCCCAGGATCAGCTCACCGGCGAAGAACGCCTCACCAACCTCGTGTTCATGGGCATGGGCGAGCCTCTGGCGAATAGTGAGGCGCTGTCCGCCGCAATCCGCTGCCTGACAAACAAATCGTGGGGACTAGGCTGGTCGCCGCGCCGCATTACGGTCTCGACTGCGGGGCTTGCCACCCGGTTGAAAGACGTGGCAGCGCTCGGTGTGAATCTGGCGATTTCTTTGAACGGCACGACAGAGGAACAGCGGCAACAGTTGATGCCCGCAGCCAGTCAGATCGCTTCACTCAAGACCCTCATGGCCGCCTGCCGCCGATACCCGCTCCCTCCCATGCGACGGCTGACGTTTGAATATGTCTTACTTGCCGGCGTGAACGACAGCGATGACGATGCGCGTCGCCTCGTAAAGCTGCTCACAGGGATCCGGTGTAAGGTGAATCTGATTCCGTTCAACGAATTTCCAGGAAATGTCTTCCGCAGGCCGGCCGATAATCGCGTGTTCACGTTCCAGGCAGTACTGACCCGCGCCGGCATCGACGCGTTCATTCGTAAAAGCCGAGGGCGTGACGTGCTGGGAGCCTGCGGCCAGTTGGGCAATGTACCGGCCGGCCAGGCGTCCGTTGCCTTGACACAAATCGAATCCCGTTGTTAGCATGCCTCGTGCGACTCACCCAACTATGAAGTCACAACACCACCGTCATCGATCAGTCCTCTTCACGGTACTCACTCTCTGCCTGTGGGCAGGAACGGGCTACGCCGCGGAGCCACACGAATATCTCTTGTCCAACGGGATGAAAGTCCTGCTCGTTGAAGTTCCGAAGGCCCCAGTCGCGACCGTGCAGGTCTGGTACAAGGTGGGTTCGCGGAATGAAGTCATGGGCCGGGCCGGGCTGTCTCATATGCTTGAACACATGATGTTCAAAGGCACGGCCAAGTATCCGAAAGGCTCCTTTTCCCGGATCATCCGGAAAAACGGCGGCATCGATAACGCCTTTACCAGCCAGGATTTTACCGCCTATTTTGAGAACCTCGCAGCCGATCGCGTCGAGCTCGCCTTGGAAATGGAAGCCGATCGCATGCAGGGGCTGATCCTCGACAACAGCGAATTCCAAACCGAGCGGGAAGTCGTCAAAGAAGAACGCCGGTTGCGCACAGAAGATGATCCCCAAGGGGCGCTCGTGGAGGCTCTCTTCGCTCAGGCCTACCTCAGCCACCCCTACCACTGGCCCGTGATCGGATGGTTCGCCGACCTGGATGCCATGTCGCTGGACGATTTGCAGCGCCACTACGACACCTACTATTCACCGAACAATGCCACGTTGATCGTGGTGGGCGATATCAAGGCCGACTCCTTGCTCCCGACCATCAAGCACCTCTTCGAACCAATTCCCAAGGGTCCGAGTCCGAAGGCCACGCTAGCAGTCGAACCGGAACAGCGCGGCGAACGGCGGTTTCTCTTGAAGCGCGAGGCACAGGTCCCCTTTGTCATGCTGGGATTCCGCGTGCCGAATTATTCCAGCGACGATTCGTACGCCCTCGATATTCTGGAGTCGATCCTATCGCATGGGAAAAGTTCGCGCCTCTATCAGAGTCTCGTCTACGATCAAAAGAATTCGCTGGCCGTCGGCGCCGAATACAGCCTGATGCAGACCGACCCCAGCCTATTCTACTTCTATGCCCTGGTAAATCCTGGCGCCAAAGTGGACGCCGTCGAGGACGCACTGTATCGCGAAATTACCCGACTCCAAAATGAGCCGCCGACTGAACTGGAATTGCAGCGGGCAAAAAACCAGGTGGAAGCCGCCCACGTATTTGAGCAGGATTCGAATTTCCGCCATGCCATGTTGCTGGGCCAATCGGAATCGATCGGTGCAGGCTGGCGGCGGGTCGATCAATTTCTGGAGCGCATCCGCGCGGTCAGCGCCAAAGACATTCAGCGAGTGGCCAAGCAATATCTGAATCCGGATAACCGGACCGTCGGCATTCTGATTCCTCAACCGCCTAAAGCGGCAGAGCCCCAACCGACCGCCGCACATGCCGGGAAGCCCTGATCACGATGGCCACCACCACAGCTAACAAGCGATTCACTCGGACGAACTGTTGGCGTAGCGCCTGTGTGCTGCTTTTAATAACTACCGTCGTCGCTCTCACTGCGACCTTACATGCAGCCGATATCACTCCGACTAAATTCACCACGCCCAACGGTATGACCGTGCTGGTCCTGGAGCAGCACTTTCTCCCAATCGTGGAGATTCACGCCCTGGTCAAGACCGGATCGGCCTACGATCCCCCCGATAAGGCCGGCGTCGCCAACCTTGTCGCGAGCCTCTTGGATGAAGGAACGACCAGCCGGTCGTCGAAGCAATTGGCGGAACAAATCGATTTCATCGGCGGTTCTCTAGAGGCAACAGCGGGAGAGGATTTCACCACAGCCTCAGCGCGGGTACTGAAAAAAGACATCGACCTGGGCTTCACCTTGCTGGCAGACGTCTTGATGCACCCGGCTTTCCCCAAGCATGAATTCGAGCGGGTGCGCTCACAGATCCAAGGTGAAATCGCCAGCGACAGCGATGATCCCGGCCACGTGGCCATGAAAGCCTTCAACCAGCTGGTCTTTCACAACCACCCTTATCGGTGGCCCGTGCAGGGCACGGAAGAGACGGTGGGCAAGATCACGTTGGCGGATGTCCAGAGCTTCTATACGAAAGAGTATCTACCCAATCAGGTGATCCTGACCATCGTCGGGGATCTCTCTGTCGAACAGGCCACAGCCCTCGTGCAAACTCATTTCGGAAGTTGGAAGAAAGGCAACCCCCTGACCCGTACGACGAAGAAGCCGGCAGCGGTGGAGAAGAAGGCCGTCCAGCTGATCGAGAAAGACCTGACGCAATCCACGATCGTCCTCGGCCACGGAGGGATCAGCCGGAATAATCCCGACTACTACGCCGTGACCGTCATGAACCATATTCTGGGAGCCGGAGGATTTTCGTCGCGGCTCATGGACTCAATCCGCGACAAGCAAGGACTCGCCTACGGCATCATGAGCCACTATGACGCGCGAATGCTACCCGGCTCGTTTTGGGTGAATCTTCAAACCAGGACCGAAGCCACGAACCAGGCCATCGCCGGCGTGCTGACGGAGATCAAAGCGATCCGCGACAGCCCGGTCAGCGACCAGGAACTATCGGAAGCAAAGTCGTTCCTGATGGGCAGCTTCCCGCTTCGCCTGGACTCCACCGCCAAGCTGGCCCAAGTGCTGGCACAGGTCGAGTACTACGGACTGGGATTCGAATATTTCAGCCAGTACCCGAAATGGATTGAGCGCGTCACGAAAGATGATGTCCAACGTGTGGCCAAGCAATACCTCGACCCCCAACGCTATGCGTTGGTCGTGGTAGGAAACGTGGCCAAAGCCAAGGTCCGCCAGTAACACATCCCCCGGCACTGTGCCGCTATGCAGCCTCTTTCGCTCGAACACAAGCTTCACCATCTGCGCCAGATCTTTGCGGCGATGGATTCCGTCCTGGTCGCATATTCAGGCGGCATCGACAGCACGGTCGTTCTGAAAGTCGCCTACGATCAACTCGGAGATTCCGTCGTAGGGGTGACAGCGATTTCCCCAACCTTCCCTGCAGTCGAACTAGAAACAGCAACCCGCGTCGCGAAAGAAATCGGGGCACGCCATGAGTTAGTTCAGACCGACCAGTTGAAGATTTCTGCCTTTACCGAGAACGATGCCAATCGCTGTTTTCACTGTAAAACCGATCTCTACCAATTGCTGGGCACGCTGAGAGAGACGCGGGCGTCCGCCGTCATCGTCGATGGCACTAATCTCGACGATCTAGGTGATGATCGCCCCGGCATCAAGGCCGCACGCGAATGGGGTGTTCGCAGTCCTCTGGTGGAGGCCGGTCTCTCCAAATCGGACATTCGCTCGCTTGCGAAAGACTTGGGACTCTCGAATTGGGACAAACCCGCCGCCGCCTGTTTGTCCTCACGCATCCCTCGGGGCATCACGATTACCAGAGAAAAACTCAGCCGGGTGGAACAGGCCGAAGAGATCTTGTTCGCAGAAGGGTTCCGGCACTGCCGTGTGCGCGATCACAGCGAGATCGCCAGAATTGAATTCAGTCAGGACGAACTGATTCGAATACTTGAGGGAGAGCGAGGGACGAGGATCAGCCGTCGCCTGAAGGAACTCGGCTTTCGGTTTGTGACGATTGACTTAGAAGGGTATCGGCCTGGCGGGGTGAGTCTAGACCCACCGCGCCAGGCAAAATAGAGCAAAGAGAAATCGACTAGGAGTGTGACTTCGAGAGGGCGCTGAGCGCTTCGTCGGCAAACTTCCGGTGATCCGCATCTGTAAGACTGCGCTGCACTACCTTTTCCGCCACCATCAACGCCATCTCCGTGGTCTGATTGCGGATGTCCTGCACGGCCTTCCGGCGCTCATGATCGATCTCTCGCGTGGCCTCGCCCTTGATGCGCTCCGCTTCAGTGCTCATCCGCTGCTCGTTTTCATCAAGCAGTCGCTGTGCCCGCTCTTGAGCTGCTGCCAGGATGACTTCGGCTTCTTTCGCCGCTGCACTGAGCTTCGCCTCATACGTCTTCAACGCCCGCTCAGACTCTGCATGGTGACGTTCAGCCTGGTCGAGGCTGTCCTTGATCTTCTTCTCCCGCTCTTCAAGGACGCTCAGGATGCCGGGAAAGGCAAACTTATAGAGCACGAAGAACAGAATCCCGAAGGACAGAATCTCCCAGAAAATCAACGACGAGAAAAAGCTCGATTCAAACTGCGGCATTATTCACTCCCAATAAGTTGAGATTGAGGCTGAGCTCCAAGGTGTAGCACCTCTGGCTCGGCCCAATCCCCGTCCTTACTTGCGAAGACCCATGATGATGAACGCAATGACAAGCCCGTACAGCGCGATGGCTTCCACGAGCGCGAACCCGATCCACATGTACTTGCCGACGCGGGCTTCGGCTTCAGGCTGGCGGGCCACGGCTTCAATCATCTTGCCGAAAATGTACCCGATTCCGACACCGGCACCGGCAAACCCCGCCGCCGCCAATCCCATACCCAACAATGCTGCTGCTGCTGAATCCATTGTGTCCTACTCCTCCCTTGTCTGGCTGACACGCGATCAATGCGCGTGGTCATCATGGCCGTGCAGATGGAATGCGTCGCCCAAATAGACGCACGTCAACACGGTAAAAATATAGGCTTGAATAAACGCAATGCCGACTTCCAACCCGTTCATCGCAATCGTAAAGGCAAACGGCAACCAGCCGATGAGCAGCCCGCCGCTGATCGCCAAACCGAAGAGCACTCCGAGAATGACGTGTCCGGCCGTCATGTTGGCAAACAATCGAACGGCCAACGAAATCGGTCGGGCTAATTGGCTGATCAATTCGATGGGGATCATCAGGGGCAAGAGCCATCCCGGAGTTCCAGGCGGCACGAGAATCCCCAAGAACTTGGCCCCATGCAGCAGGAATCCCATGACGAGGCTGATCCCATAGACCACACAAGCAAACACCGCCGTCACGACGATCTGACTCGTAACCGTATAGGAACCGGGAATCAGCCCGATCAGATTGCAGAAAAGAATAAAGAGAAACAACGTCGCGATGAGCGGGAAAAACCGCATCCCGTCTTTCCCCATCGTATCGAGGATGATGCCCCGGATAAAATCAACCAACATCTCAGCCAGGCTCTGCAATTTGCCCGGCACGAGCTGACGGGCCGACCCCGCCTTGAGCATCAAGAACGCGACCAGCGCCACCACCACCCACATAATGATGACCGCTTTGTTAATGGAGATATCGATCCCACCAACAGAGAGAGGAATGTAGTTATGCAGCTCAAACGGATGAAGCGGACTTTCTTCCACGGCTACCCTTTGCTTTCTGAATCAGGCGGTGAACCCGGCCACCGCATGGCCGACCTGTATGCGTTCCGTATCCCGGCAATCACTCCGAGCACTAACCCCACCACCATTCCCCAGGGAGTGGAATCAAGGAGGTAGGTATCTAACACCCAGCCTAACCCGCCCCCGACAATCAACGAGGCTAGCAGGTCGGTTCCAATCCGAACCGCCTGGCCGAGCCCCGCATAAAACGGATCTTGAGAAGGGGGCATTCATTCACTCATCGGTCAGTACTCAGACATGAATCTGAATGAGGACTCAACCGATTGCGAGCGCGCAATTCAAGCAGAATCCTCATTGAAATGTCAAGCCGTTAGAGGCTCTGTCTCTCCCCGAAACGCTACGGTATAGTATGGCTCCACTGAAACAGATCGGACTTTTTGAATTCATGACGACAGCACGCCCATCCCCTGGCCCCTTTCTTCATGGGGCTCCGCAGCCCCTGTGCATCAGCCGACGGGGCTGGTCGCTCAATCCATTCGAACTGTATTCCCGAGTAGCCTCAGACCAGTGCCCCTCCTTTCTCTTTGAAAGCGGCAAAGGTCCGGCGACCACCGGACGCTACTCCTTCTTCGCGACCGAACCGTACCAAGTTTTTTCTGGGACACATCAGCACTGGACTCTCCGTTCAGCCGGGGGACACACACAAACCGGCCAGGCACCGTTCTCAACACTGGCAAAGCTGATGCAGCAATATCCCATTGCCCGCCCTGCCGGAATCCCTCCGTTCTTCGGAGGAGCCGTGGGCTACCTGAGCTATGACCTGGTGCGCCAATTCGAATCCTTGCCGCACCATGCCGAAAACGATCTGCATTTCCCAGATTTAGAATTCGCCTTTTTCGATCTGGTCGCGGCGTTTGATCATGCCTCCGACGAGTGGCACTTAATGTTCTGCCCCCCGCTCGAACGATTCCTGGGAGAGGCTAGAGAAAAGCTCTATCGGGAAGGTTGCGACAAACTCGCAGCTTTAGAAGCACAATTATCCACACCTCAGCCCCAACCAGTCACTGCATTGGACCCCGTCAGCTTTCGCCCCCAGCAATCCCGGGACTCCTATATGGAGCGGGTCCGGCGCTGCCAGGAGTATATTGCCGCAGGCGATCTGTATCAGGCCAATCTCTCCCATCGTTTTTCGGTCACGAGCCGGAGCTTCGCCGAACAAGCGGGACTCGCAACGGAACTCCAGGCCTATGCACGCTTACGCCGCATGAACCCTTCTCCGTTCTCCGGCCTGATGCGCATCGGACAGACAAGTCTCATCAGCACCTCGCCGGAACGTTTGGTTCGGGTAGAAGGCCGATCAGCCGATACCCGGCCGATTGCAGGGACCCGGCGCCGAGGCCGGGACGATTCTGACGATCGTCGCCTGCGGGAAGAACTCCTGGGCAACGAGAAGGAGCGCGCCGAACATTTGATGCTCGTCGACCTGGAACGAAACGACCTGGGGCGCGTGTGTGAGTTCGGCTCCGTCCACGTCGACGAATTCATGTCAATCGAGCAATATTCCCATGTCAGCCATCTGGTGTCGCATATCTCCGGGCAACTGCGGGCCGAGGTGAGTGGATTCGATGTATTGCAGGCCGTCTTCCCCGGCGGCACGATTACCGGTGTGCCCAAGATTCGCTGCATGGAAATCATCGACGAATTGGAACCGGTCCGGCGAGGCCCCTATACCGGATCGATGGGCTATCTAAGCTGGAGCGGCGACCTCGACTTCAACATTATCATCCGCACACTGGTGCTCCACGAAGGACAGGGCTCTCTCCAGGTCGGTGCCGGGATTGTGGCAGATTCTGATCCAGCCAAGGAATATGAAGAGACGATGCATAAGGCCCAGGCATTCCTGAGCGCCCTGTCGTAACAATATGTGGATTTTCCTCAACGATCGATTCGTCACAGAACAGGACGCGAAGATCTCCGTCTTCGATCACGGCTTTCTCTATGGGGACGGCGTCTATGAAACGATCCGCTCATACGGGAAACGGATTTTCATGCGCGATCATCATCTGTCGCGCTTGCAACGATCTGCCGACGCCATCGGGCTGACCGTCCCTATCCCGCCGAACGAGTGGCCGCGCCTCTTGCATGAAGCGATGGACCGCAATCGACTGGGGAATGAACAGATCGACGCCTATCTTCGCATTACCGTGTCCCGCGGAGCGGGAGAGATCGGCCTCGATCCGGCCCTCTGCCCGACACCCACCGTCGTCATCATGGCCAAACCGCTCCATCCGCCCGCTGCTGAGCAGTACCGGCGCGGCGTGTCGCTCATCGTTGCCCACACGAGACGCAATCTGCCGAGCGCGCTCTCTCCGCAAATCAAAGCCACCAATTTTTTGAACAATATTCTGGCCAAACGCGAAGCGATCGCCGCACGGGTCTTCGATGCGCTTCTGTTGAATTGGGAAGGGCATCTCACAGAAGGGACCGTGAGCAATGTGTTCTTTGCCTCACAAGGCCGGCTCTGCACGCCTTCCGTAGAATGCGGTCTCTTGGACGGTATCACGAGAGCGATTCTGTTGCAGATGGCGGAAGAGCTGAAGATCCCCGTGCATGAAGGGCAGTTCACCCAGAAAGAGCTGCTACAAGCCGATGAATGTTTTCTGACAAATACCAGCATGGAAGTCATGCCGGTCGTCTCGGTCAACCAGCAACCGATCGGACAAGGCACCCCAGGGCCCATGACGCGTCAACTGCACCGTCATTTTATCGACAATCGAAGTCGTTATTTAGAACCTCTCGACTAACCGTTTCCAACCAAACCATTGCTTTTATTGCAATGCCCTCACGACAAGAGAGGGCACAAGACCTGCAGATCCTTGACACCCAGGTGCAGGCTGCTATCGTTTGTCCATGCCAAACACCACAACAACAAGCAGGAGCTATCGATTGAAGACCCCCCAACTACTTCTAGGAACGGCCCTCGTGGGAGCTCACTGGCTTCTTTCAGGACTTCCTGAGGCTCACGCTGAGATCTACCAATACATCGATGCCAACGGGACCATCTCGCTGACCAATGTACCGACCGACCTGCGCTACCGGCGAATCACCACACAATCAAACAGACTCCATCCCGTTCTGTCAGAGCGGGAACTCGAACCGATGATCAGCCGGTATTCCAGGCGACACCAATTACACCCCGCCCTCATCCGAGCGGTCATTAAAGCGGAATCGGGCTTCGACCCGATGGCGGTGTCACGAGCCGGCGCCATTGGCCTGATGCAACTCATGCCACAAACAGCCGTTCGCCTCGAAGTGCGAGACCTCTACGATCCTGAAGATAATATCGGGGGAGGAACGAAATATCTGCGGCAGCTGCTGGATCGATTCCGGGGAAACCTTCCGTTGGCCCTTGCAGCCTACAATGCCGGGGAACATACCGTGGATCGCTATCGCGGTCTCCCGCCGATCGACGAAACCCGCCAATACGTCCGGAAAGTCATTCGCTATTATCGGACGTTTCTGATTAAGGACGGCCTGATGGCCGGGCACGTGATCGCGGCTGCCGAATCTGCAGCGCCACAACCACCCCCCGCTTCTTTGCCGGCCTCGGCTCAGTAGTATCACTGGCGATCCGCAACTGACTGTGCTGCTTCCAGCCTGGCCGTTTCGCCTCGGGGCAATCTGAGCGAAAATGCGCCCCGACGCTGTTCTCCCGCCATAATGCGGCTTCCGCGACACAATGCGCGACCTGCACCATGTTCTTCACTTCCAGCTCAGCCCTGGTCGTAGAGAACCTGGTCACGAGCTGTGTCCAGCGGGACAATTGAGCCGTGGCGCGAATGAGCGAGTCGCGCGACCGGATGACCCCGACCTGTCCCCACATCGTCCGACGGAGCGAACTCCTGAGCTTCTCTACATCTTCCAGTGTCGCCTCTCCTGCGACCTGAGGAGCCTCTGCATAGAGAGACGGCTCAGGAAATTCCTGCCCCTGAGCAAACCCGATTGCAGCGACGCCGGCCCGCATACCAAAGACCAGTCCTTCCAATAGCGAATTGCTCGCCAGGCGATTGGCCCCATGGACGCCGCTACAGGCCACCTCGCCAGCCGCGAATAATCCCGGCAGCGTGGTGGCCCCATTTACGTCGGTCCACACCCCGCCCATCATGTAGTGAGCGCTGGGAGAGACCGGGATCCACTCTTCGGTAATATCAATATCGGATCGCAGGCAGGTTGCATAGATCGTCGGGAATCGGCGCTTGATGAACTCGGCACCCAGATGGGTGACATCGAGATACACATGCCGGGCGCGCGTCGCCGCCATCTCAGCCCAGATCGCCCGCGATACGATATCCCGTGGAGCAAGGGCCCCGAGCGGATGGTATCGCTGCATGAACAGCTCGCCTTTGTTATTGCGCAACTGCCCGCCTTCTCCGCGCATGGCTTCGGACAGGAGGAACGGCGGACTGGAAGGGAGATAGAGCGAGGTCGGATGAAACTGGACGAACTCCATATCCTGCAGCATGGCTCCTGCCCGAAATGCCATCGCCATGCCATCGCCGGTGGCATTAGGAGGGTTCGTCGTCCGGGCGTAAATCTGCCCGGCACCACCTGTCGATAACACGACTGCTTTTGCAGGAATAATGAACTGCTTCGACGATGATTCATCGAGCACGACAGCCCCGCAACAACGCCCCTCCTTCACCACCAGGTCAACCGTGAAGTGATAGTCGAGCCGTTGGATGCGCTTCTGCCGCGCGACCTGCGCCATCAGTGCGCGCACCATTTCGTTGCCTGTGGCATCTCCGCGTGCGCGTAAAATGCGGCTCCGGCTATGCGCCGCCTCTCTGGCAAAGGCAAACTTTCCATCCGTCTTGTCGAATTTGGCGCCCCACCGGATCAATTCCTGGATCCGCGCCGGCCCCTCCTCCACCAGCACCCGAACCGCCTCAGGCCGACACAGCCCGTGGCCGGCCTTCAGCGTATCGGTCCGGTGAATCGCGACATCGTCCTCTTCACTGAGAGCCACCGCCACGCCTCCTTGCGCATAGATCGAATTGCTCTGCAGCGGATGCCCCTTCGTCAGCATGATGACACGGCCTTCACGGCTCAACTCCAATGCCGCGCGCAACCCGGCTACGCCGCTCCCGATCACCAGAAAGTCGGCGTTAGGGAGAGAGGAAGTTTTCCGCGACTGAGCTGCCGATGGTTTCATTGGGGAAGCGGCTTCTGCGGCACTGCGGGAAGGTCGGATAACGCCTGGCGCACTTTCATTCCAAACGGTAAATCCCCCTGCACACCACGGAGAAGAATCGATTGTTGGCCCACCCACTGCAAGCGGGCATGTCCACGCTGGCGAATGCCGGCGTCGTCAGGATTTTTCTTCCAGACTCCCTGCCAATGCACATACACGTCAATATTCTCCCCGTCGATCATGATGCGCTCGGTTTTGAAGTCCAGTTGAATGGATTGAAACAATTCGAAGTCCTGCGCAGCCTCTGCTTGGATTTGCTCCAACGACTCCGCAGGCAACATCACATCCTGAAAAGCAGAACGGTCTCGATGCTGATACGCCTCCCGTAACGCTTCCACAGCACGATCGATACGGGTAAACCGCTCATGATCCTCAGGATACTGGAGCGTCTTCGATGAGCAGGCCACGGCTGTAATGAGTACCGCCGTTCCGCACCAACGGAGCATGCGCATGAAAAACTGAGAGGCCAGAAGATTCGTATCCATAGGCTCGCAGTATAGGAACGTCCCGGGGATCGGTCAAGGCGCGGCGCCGCGGTCGAACCGACAGAAAATATGCGCACCACAATCATTCACGGTCAGTCACCGACTGGCTTGCTTTTTGACCTAAAAGTCTCTAGACTCCCCCGTCTTTGGAGATTACATTGCATGTCGAGCGTGTTAAAAAAGCGTCGGAAAAAAATGCGCAAGCACAAGTATAAGAAGTTGCGCAGACGCCAAAAATTCTTACGTCGTAAGAGCTAGCTCACCCCGTTCACCGGGAGGAGGACATTGTGCCGGAAGGCAAGAAGGTTCGCATCCGCGTCCGTACGGTGAACTGCACCTACGTGGGGGACTTTCTCGTTCCGCCAATGCGTCATCGCGTCTCGGATGCGATCAACGAGGAAGTGCGACTCTTTATCAGCCTGACGGACGTGGTCATTAACGAGACGGATCGTTCTGACTATGTGGCCCTCAATAAGAACCTGATCGAGTCCATCGCGCAGCTCTAGCACCTTGTCCTCCAACCATCCTCCGTTGCATCCCATCGCCCCGGATACCCACAGGGATGGGATAACGCCCTTACACCGAAACCTCCAGACGTATGTCGCCCTTTAGACGATTTCTTCCATTTGTACGACCATATCTTTCACGAATGATCCTGGCGGGACTCCTCGTGATGGGAGTGGCCGCCATCAATCTGGCCCTGCTGCGCCTGGCCGGCACGCTCTGGGACGTCATTACCGTCCAACACGATCGTACCCGCATGACGGAATTGATCGGGCTGTTCATCGGCCTGGTTCTCCTGCAAGGCCTCTGTTCGATGGGGCACAGCTACCTGACGACCTGGATCTCCCAACGAGTCGTCGCTGATTTCCGCACCCATCTCTTTGCGCATCTGCAGAACCTCGCGGTCAGCTTCTTCGCCAGGAGGCGAACGGGGGAATTGCTATCCCGGCTGATGAACGATGTCACCGTCATTCAGTCCATCGTCACCGAGACCCCCATCGACACGGCGAAACAGTTGGTGACGTTCATCGGCGGCATCGGGTTCTTGCTGGCCATGAATTGGCGGCTGTGCCTCCTCATTCTGCTCCTCCTCCCGCTGTTGGTGCTCGTCGCCAAATTTTTTGGACGCAAACTGAAATCACTGTCGACCTCGATCCAGGATCAAACCGCCGCGCTCAGCACCCTCCTTGAGGAAGTCATTTCAGGCATACGTATCGTGAAGTCGTTCGTACAAACGAAGCGGGAAGAAGACCGTTTCTTGACCCAGGTCCAGCATGGCCTGGCTCTCTCGCTCAAACGAGCCGGCATCATGGCCCTGTTCGTCCCCGTCATCAGCCTACTGACATTTTCAGCCGCCGCTGCCGTGCTGTGGTACGGTGGCACCCAAGTGATCGAAGGCACCGTCACACCGGGCGATCTCTTCGCCTTCGTGCTGTTCGCAGGAATCCTGATCGGGCCCTTCAGTTCGGCAGCCCGCGTCTTCGCTCAAATCAAAGAGGCTCAGGGCGCCACCCAGCGCGTCTTTGAAATTCTCGACGCAGAAGCGGACATTCGAGACGCCCCGAATGCGCACGTCCTCTCCGCAGTGAAAGGCCACGTGCGTGCCGAGCAGGTCAGCTTCAGTTACGACCCCCGCACCCCAGTGCTGTCTCACCTGTCATTCGAAGCACAGCCGGGCGAACTCGTCGCCTTCGTCGGGCCGACGGGAGCCGGCAAAACAACCGTCATCAATCTGCTCCATCGCTTCTACGATCCGGTCGAAGGCCGTATCACCGTGGATGGGCACGATCTGAAACAGGTCACGGTGGATAGCTGGTATCGGCAGGTCGCGCTCGTTCCGCAAGAAACCATTCTGTTCGGCGGGACGATTCTCGACAACATTCGATATGGGAACCCCGAGGCGAGCGAGGCGGCGGTAGAGGAAGCGAGCAAGGCGGCACACGCGCACGAATTTATTTCGGCCTTTCCTGACAAATACCTGACTGTGGTGGGAGAGAAAGGGATCAACCTGTCAGGCGGCCAGCGGCAGCGGATTGCCATTGCCCGGGCGATTCTCAAAAACCCTCGCATCCTGCTGCTCGATGAAGCCACCTCGTCGCTCGACACCGAATCGGAACGGCTGGTCCAGGAAGCCCTTGAACGATTGATGCAGGGACGAACCACGTTTGTGGTCGCGCATCGACTCTCCACAATTCAACGCGCAGACCGCATCCTTGTCCTGGATAAGGGACGAGTCGTTGAAGAAGGTACCCACGCACAGCTGCTTGAGCGTAAAGGTCTCTATCACTATCTCTACACAATTAGGTTCACCGAGCAGACATCCTAGCCCCAACTGCTTCGTCATCATCCCGTCACGACCCATTCCCTTTACTCATTCACTCCAGCTTTTCCACTCGCACGCCTAAGAGCCGGATCCGTTGACGACGCGGGTTCTCCCGCCGATCAAGGAACGGGAGCAGCAGCTTGAGCAGCTCGCGACGCACAGCCGCCCCATCCCGCACCGGATCAGGAAAGGTATGGGCTCTGGTGACCGTGGTGAAGTCAGAAAACCGCACGGTAAGAGCGACCGTCCTGCAGGCGTCGAATCCTTCCTGCGCCAGTCGCGCAAACACGCCGTCACCTAACTGCGACAACCGCTCCACCAGAACCTGTGAATCCAGCGTATCCTCATCAAAGGTCTCCTGCTCGCTGATCGACTTCGGCTCCCAATGCTCCTCCACCGGCGAGTTATCCTGCGCGCGAATCTTGGCATACCATTCACGCCCCCGCTTGCCGAACCGTGTCTCTATCTCAGCCTGGCTCAACTGTTTCAGCTCCTCAACAAGCCGAATATGCTGTGCAGCGAGCAACGCTTCGGTCTTCGGCCCGATTCCAGGAATCGCACGGACCGACAACGGAGCGAGAAACGCTTCCGCCTCTGCCTCCGTCACAACCGTAAAACCGTCGGGCTTCTGAAAGCCTGAGGCGATCTTGGCAATCATTTTATTCGGCCCGATCCCGACCGACGCCGTCAATCGTTCTTCGGCGAGAATCGCCGCCTTGACCGACCGACACAACACGGCCGCCGCCTCGAAGGACCCGGAGCTAGACACATCCCCATAGGCCTCATCGATACTCGCCTGCTCGAGCACAGGAATGGCTCGGCGAGCAATAGCCATCACCGATTCGGATACACGTGCATACTTGCGCATATCGACGGAGACGAACGTGACCGGGGGCTGCCCCCTTCGACGAGCCTCTTCCGAAAGACGCCAGGCCGTGGAAATCGGAGTCGCCGAATGAATCCCGTACTCGCGCGCTTTGTAATTTGCAGTCGAAGCAACCCCGCGCCCCTGCCCTTGTGCCGGATCGGCCCCCACGACCAGAGGGAGTCCTCGAAACGCCGGTGTATCCCGCTCTTCGATCGCAGCATAAAACGCGTCCATATCGATGTGCGCAATGATCCTAGGCATCAGCCCATTCTACTTCCTTGATTGAACCCAGGGGTATTTACTGATCGGCATCAGACAGATAGCAACTTTTTTCGCTACGAATACCTGAGATTGTCCGCGACTATGTACAAGAAGATCAAAGAGAGAAAGGGGGACACAGGCGGGCGAAGAACACAGATCGTAGAAGGACGCTTAGACACGACAACATGCCCAAACGAGAAAAGGACTCACTACGAGTGAAATGATAACCAATCCCTTTTAGGTAGGGCTTACCGGACCTTGGAGAAGTCGGCGTCAAATTCGCTCGTCTTCCCGTCCGGGAAGAACACGATGACTTTCGTCTTACCGTTCGGATCGAAGCTGTCGTAGGCGAAGCGCGCCGTAAATCGCGATCGGAAGGCGGGGCCCTGGCCGTCGTTCTTGCGGCCCTTTTCCGCAGGGCTCACATCGATGGACTTGATATTCTTGTTCCCTTGTTGAAACGCAACCTGTGCCCCTTCGGCAAAGTATTCGTCGTCGCCGCAGAGCTGCACTTCCACTTCCATATTCGGCATATCGACGACTTTCTTGATGAACTCATCCGGCATACGGATCTCTTTCTTCTGCTTCTTCGATTCCGCCGCTTCCTGGCGCCCGAAAGCTTCGAGTCGGAATCGCTTGGTACGCAGGATGGCGCTGGCACCGCAGGGATCTTTTTCAGGATCTGACCCGACCCGGGTGGCCAAGGACGCTTGCTGCAGGACCTTCTTGACGTCTTCAGGAGAGTTAGCTTTGTCCATCGGAATACGGCCGGCCTCCAGAGCCTTCTGCGCATCGTCCACGGACAGCTTCACGTCAATGGCCGACGCCGCCTCTGGTCCGACGAGCGCCAGAACTCCCAATAGACTCGACACCACCACCATCCCTTGACGCCGATGGGCTCTGCTCTGCATAACCGCCTCCCTGAAGATAAAGCCAAGAAAAGAATGGCGCATTGTAGGGGAAGCGCCAGGTCATTTCAATCATGCGTAAACCGTGACCAGTTCGGATACGGCTTGTCGCGATAAAGCGCATCGACATCGACGGGAGCAGGTACGCCTGCGTCAGCCAGCAAGATTGCCACCCTGAGCAAGGGCAACCCGACGATGCCAAGAAAATCACCACAGATCGTCTCGATGAACTCACCGCCCACGCCCTGAATGGAATAGGCGCCGGCTTTCCCCATCGGCTCTTGAGTCGCCAGATATCGCTCGATGGCGGCTTCGTCATAGGCTTTCATCTGTACCGTGGCAGTCTCGATCGCGACGGCTTCATGGTGAGGGGTCTGCTGACAGAGGGCCACGGCCGTGTGTACATCATGCGGCCGCCCTGCCAATCTCGTCAGCATCGCGCGTGCATCGGCCAGATCCGACGGCTTGCCCAACATCTGCCCGTCGAGTTCAATCACGGTGTCGCTGCCCAGCACCAAAGCGGTCGGTCGCACAATCGCAATGGACCGCGCTTTCTCACGCGCAAAATGCTCAACCTGTTGCCGCGGACTCCGTCCCGGCTGAGGCACTTCTTCAAAATCCGGGGCGACAATCTCGAATGGAATACCGAGCAGCGCGAGGAGTTCGCGGCGGCGAGGAGAGGTTGAGGCGAGAATCAACTGCATCGCGATATAAGCGTCTGGGCCTCAGTCGACAGATCATCGCCGAACACTCCATCTGTGGCCTGACCATCGACGATCTGATTGGCCTGATAGCGGGCGATCATAGCCTCCACATCCTCCGCAGACGACACGCGAAACATCTGGCCCCGCAACGCCGCCGCATGGGGGAAGCCTTTGCAATACCACCCCAAATGCTTCCGCATGCGATGAAATTGCCCCGGACCGCAAATCGCCTGGAACTGCCGCGCATGGTCGAGCATCAGCGCGAAGCGCGCGGTAAGTTCTATCGGCTGGTCTTTAATGCACGCGTCTGACGCATCCCCCCTTGCCAACGCACGGGCCTGCTCTTTGGCGTGAAAAAACCACGGGGCTCCAAGCACAGCTCGTCCGACTAGGACTCCATCCACCTGCGTGGATCGCACGCGACTCACCACCTCATTGAGGCTTTGGACATCGCCGTTCCCCAACAGCAGTATGCCCGTGTCTTTGACTAACTGGACCGCCCTGGCGATCGCCGACCAATCCGCTTCACCTCGATACATTTGCTGGAGCGTGCGCCCGTGAAGGGTGATCGCAACAGGCTTTTCTTGAATCAGATGCGAAACCCAGTCTTCCACAATCACGGAGTCGTAGCCTAACCGGGTCTTCACGGACAGCGGCAGCACGCGTCGCTGAACCGGAACTGTGCCCTGACGCCCGACATTCATTGCATGAATCGCCGCAATCCTCGCAGGTTTAAACCCGACCTGCTCCAACGTCTGCCCGTTCGCCCAATCATGAATCGCACGACTGGTAGCTTGCATGATGGCATGGGCCACCTCTGGGGTCTTGATCAGGCCGGCGCCAGAACCGGATGACGCCACATTTTTTGACGGGCACCCCATATTAATATCGATTCCATCAAATCCTAACTCGCAGGCCGCGTGCGTGGCCTGGTAGAACAACGCTGGATCTTTGCCATAGAGCTGGGCAACAACCGGCCTTTCCAATTCACTATAGATCAGCGTGTTCAGCAGGAACTCCGGCCCCCGACAGACATCATGAACATGCGTGAACTCGGTAAAGGTCACATCAGGCCTGCCGTGCTGAGCAATCACTCGCCGGAACGTCGCATCCGTCACCCCATCCATCGGAGAGAGGCCCACGATCGGGCGCGACAATGTCGACCAGAAGCTCATAGGTGTGTACCCATCGACTGCAGTGGCCCTTCATTGGCAGCCTGATATGCCAACCGCAGTTCAGTGGCTTCCCGTTGTACCAGCGACTTCAGATCCGAAGCTTGTTCGCTCACAAATTCCACAAACCGATCAATCTTCACGTCGAAGAAATCATAGGATCGAGTCACCGGATGCGGGAGGTGAAACCAATAGGACACAAATCCGTCAAGAGCGATCTGCTGTCCAGCCAGCGCCCGACAGGTTTCAGGAAACATCGCCTCGATATCGCCGCCCCAGTGAAGAATTTCGTAGGGGAGATACTTTGTGCGATACCAGTTGAGCTCATCCGCACAGGCCGTTGGCGACATCCAGTTCGGCCCGACCGGCTCTGCCCGGCTCGACACAACCTGCGCATACAGATCATAGGCCTCGGTCAGAGACTTTGCGTTCAATACTACGTCGGCTTCTATTGAACATTGTGCTGGACCTGGCGACAGAAAAGGCACGCCGACGACCAAGCCTCGTGGCACATGCTGATCAAACACGTGTGTATATCGCCCCAAAAACCCTGTCAGCTCGTCGGCAATGAGATCACTGGTCTTCGTATCAACTTCGAGCGCCATCCCACGCAATTGCTCCAACTGCCCGCACCGAAGAATCTGATCCAACATCTCGAACAACACCGGGGGAATCGGCGCAGCATGGGCATCCGTCCATCGCGGAAGAAGATCCGGCCCCTCACCGTTCACGACACCCGCCTCGCCAACCAGAGATTCATGGACGGCTAGCCCCGCGACATGAATCTCCACGACCCGCTCGACCGGAAACTCGCGTAGAAAGCCATCGACGAATTGTGCGAGAGACTGAGCCCGCCAGGCTCCAGAGTAGCGATAGACGGTCCATAGATGCCCGACATCCAGCACAAGCCCGCAGGCAGCTTGCTCTGTGACGCGACGAAAGTAGGCCGGAATCGAAAGGGTACCGGCGACAAAAAACGTCAGCGGCGGCATCTCCAGCAGAAAGAGCGGAGAGCCGCCTCCCGGCAGCGCAGCGTATTGATCAAAGACCGCCTGGACCATATTGATATTTTGGGCCACAATGTCCGCGCTCGCGGCCGTATAGAGCGGAGGCAGATAGGTTCCGAACGAGTAGCCGGCAATATGCTTCGTCGCACATTCATGATTCGACCAGGCGCTCCGAAGCAGAGAGAGATGGGAGGCTAACACCTGTGCTTCTTCTTGAAACAATGGATCAGACTCAGCCCCCGGTTGCGTCACCCAGAGTCCTTCACCGTGGTAGGGAAGCGGCAAATCAGTCTGATCACGAACAGCGGCCAGCGCACTGGAAGTCGCATGAAACACCTCCAAGTACATCGGAAGGACTTGACGACGCGTCAGGTCAGCGAGCAAGCTAAAAAGGTCTGGCGAATAGACATCCACCGACAGCCCGAGCCCTTGAACCGGGATCCGGTCCACTCGGCCTTGAAAATCATGACACACATCACGCGACAGGGTCATCCGCCCATCCTTCCATTCCAGCAAAATCCCCAGCACCAATCAGATGTAGTGTATGCCGATAAACTGTTGTATGACAAGGCTTTGGCGGAGACGGGAGAACTCGGATCTGTCTGCTATACTTCCCATACACCGCTGCAGCCAGGACACGCACGGATCACCCTGAACACCCTGGCGATGCGATGGTAAGTCCAAACAATCAACAACAGAAAACGCCGAACCCCAAACTAACAGTGGTCGCACACATGATGACTCCAGGTGTCGTTCAAATCCCCGGTGACATTTCCGTGACCGAAGCGGCCACGCTCTTAGAACGTGAACAGATGCCCTGCCTGCTGGTAAAAGACACAGACCTGCACTTCGGCTTGATGACGCCTTCAGACATTGTGAAAAAAGTGGTCGCTCTGGGCCTTGCCCCGGATGATATCGAAGTTCGAGCGATCATGTCTCACCCGGTACACTTTATTGAATACGACCGAGCGGCGGATGAGGCCACGACACTCATGATGTCTTCGGGTGCCCCCATTCTTATCGTCACCAAACAGGAGCAACCGGTCGGAGTTCTGACCGCACGGGATCTCGTCTTATCCCCCAAACGCTGTCATACTCGAGTCCCTGCGACAATTGGCGTCATGGATTCCAACTCACCCGGAGCTCAGCACCAGGCCGTCATCGTGCAGCTCAGCCATGTCGGCGCCATGGTCCAGACCGCGACCCTCTTATTACCCGGCACACGCGTCTTCCTCAGATTCGCCCTTCCTGAGCTGACAGCCCCCCTGACCGTGACTGGAACGATCCTTGAGGACTATGACCCGGTCTACGAGTCCGGAAGAACCGGAACAGTGGGAAACCCAGGTGTCGACGTCCAATTCACTGGACTCTCTCCGGCCAATCAATCCCGCATTAAGGCCTGGGTCCTTCAGAACTCGCCCAAATCAACCGATCTAGCCTAAGTCACAACACAAGTTGTGATCTTCTTTGACCGCAAGAACCGCGGCTGGTAGACTTTTCTCTCAATCATTCTCATTCTCTTTTACAGGTGCTTATGGACTCCCCTATGAAATCTACACAAAACCGCCCCCGCACAATCCTTTCCAACGATGAGGTCCTGACCCAGATTCGCGGACTCCTGGATAGTCCTGAAGACGACCTTCATGCCACCCTGATGAAGGAATTGCTGACTGGAGTTTTGAAGTTCCATGATTCGCATCTCGACCTCCTGGATCTGAAGATCATTAACCGCGCCATCAAGGAACTGCGCCACGCCTTTGCCGTCTTTAACGGTTATCACGATCGGCGAAAGGTCAGCATCTTTGGCTCTGCACGCACTCCCTCCGACGACCCCAATTATCAATTGGCCCATCGCTTTGCGGAACAAGTGGTGAAAGCCGGCTACATGGTGATCACCGGCGGCGCAGACGGCATCATGCGAGCTTCACAGGAAGGGGCCGGACGCGAAAACAGTTTCGGGGTCAACATCATGCTCCCGTTCGAGCAGGGCGCGAACGCCACAATTGCCAACGATCCCAAGCTGATCACCTTCAAATACTTCTTTACCCGCAAGCTGATGTTCCAGAAAGAAGCCAACGCGATTGCGCTATTCCCCGGCGGCTTTGGGACACACGACGAAGGCTTTGAAATCCTGACGCTGGCGCAAACTGGAAAGAGCGACCCGCAGCCGATTGTCTGTATCCAGGCACCCGGATGCGATTACTGGGACGACTGGTCCGCCTTCATTGTGAAGCAACTCCTGAAGCGACGGCTGATTAACGAAGAGGACCTCAGTCTCTTCAAAGTCGTGAACTCGGCAGAGGCGGCCGTGGAAGAGATTTCAACATTCTATCGCCGCTACCATTCCATTCGATTCGTCGGAAGGTTGATGGCGATGCGGCTGAAATCCCCCATCTCGGCGGAGCATCTCCAGCAAATCCAGACTCGATTCAGCGACCTACTCGCTGAAGGACGTTTTGAACTGCGCGCGGCATTGGAAGAGGAACTGGACGAACCGACCATCGCCAGCCTACCCCGACTGGTTTTCCCGTTCAACCGTCGGAGCGCCGGACGACTTCGCCAACTCATCGACTATGTGAATAGTCTTTGACGATCACGACAATCGCAGCGGCGGCCCCTTTAGTCCACCCCCATATGCATGGTATTGTGGCGAACTATTATGAGTGATTCGCCCCGCAGCCGCCAGTTTAGCACCCCCCCGAGCACCGTCCTCTATCATGCCGACTGTGCGGATGGATTTGGCGCAGCCTGGGCCATCTGGAAACAATATCCCGCTGCGCGATTTATTCCCGTCAAGCACGGGAATCCTCCTCCCGCAGATATCAAAGATCAGCACGTCGTGATCGTCGACTTCAGCTACTCACGACCGATTCTCGAAACGATGGCAGCTGAAACGAAGAACCTGCTGATCCTCGATCACCACATCACCGCCGAACAATCCCTTGCTGGCCTTCCCTACGCCTACTTTGACATGAAGAAGTCAGGCGCGGTCTTGGGATGGGAATGGGCGCACGACACTTCGGCTCCTTGGCTGCTGCAATATATCCAAGACAAAGACCTCTGGAATTGGGCGTTGCCGGGCAGCCGAGAAATCAACGCCGCCATTGCATCCTATCCATTCGACTTTCAACGGTGGAATCGATTCAGCCAGCCAGAATTAGAACAAGAGGGCCGCGCGATCCTTCGATACGAACAGGAGCTCGTCGGGAAGCTCGCCGCGCAGGCCGTGATGGTAGAGTTTCAAGGCGCCGTCATCCCAGCCGTACAGAGCGCCATCCTCACCAGCCAGATCGGAGAGCGCCTCTCGCCGGATCATCCGTTTTGCCTGATCTGGCACGATCGGGATAACCGTCGCTACTTCAGCATGCGATCCCGGGAAGACGGTACTGATGTGGGAAGCATTGCGGCTTCTTTCGGCGGCGGAGGCCATACCCACGCGGCCGGATTTTCTGTGCCCCTCAACCCTGATGGATCGCTTCCCGCAAACCCGGACCTGCCGCGGCCGATCGTTGATCGTCGCCGAACCCCCTAGCGGGCGCCATGCTCCCCCTGCACGACGATAACCCGACCAAGCGACCGCCGATCATGACGATTGCCATCATTGCGGTCTGCGCGGTGGTGTTTGCCTACCAGTTCACGTTACCTGACAAGCCCGGCGAGGCGTTTGCCTTTCAGTATGGGGCCATACCTGCCGTTATTTTTAGTCATGCGGCACTGCCAAACGACATCGTCTCCATTCCCGCAACACTGACCCTGATCACAAGCATGTTTCTCCACGGCGGCTGGATGCATTTGCTCGGCAACATGCTCTACCTCTGGATTTTCGGCAACAATATCGAAGATGCGATGGGCCATGTGAAATTTGCGATCTTCTATGTCTTCTGTGGAGTCCTGGCGGCCCTCAGCCATGCATTCACCGACCCGTCCTCTCAGATCCCTATGGTCGGCGCCAGCGGCGCTATTTCCGCGATTCTGGGAGCCTATCTCCTGCTCTATCCGAGAGCCCGCGTACTGGTGCTCATTCCGCCGCCCTTTTTTGGAACCACCTCTGTACCGGCCGTCATCGTCTTGGGATTGTGGTTCTTGGGGCAGCTGTACAGCGGAGGACTGTCACTGGGATCGCACGGTGGAGGGATCGCATTCTTCGCCCACATTGGAGGATTCGTGGCAGGCATGGCACTGGTAGGGATCTTCAAACAGCGAGAGGTGTCTTTCTTCGCCCCAGAGCACTCCGGACGTGACTAATGGGCCTGAGTACTACGCAGCATCGAGCATTTCTCTGACTTTCTCCACCAATCCGACTTGCCGATAGGGGTGCTGCAGCACAAATCGTTGATTGATCCGATGGTGCGCGATCGTCTCATCATCATAGCTCGACACAAACAGCGCTTTCATCGTGGGTTGATGATTGAGAAGCCTGCGAGCTAATTCCCGACCTCCGATCTCGGGCATAACCAAAGGACTCACCGTCAAATGCACAATACCTTGGTACCGCTGGGTCAGCATCAATGCTTCAACGGAAGAAGCGGCCTCCAGCACCCGGTACTTGTACCGGGCCAGCATCGAGCCGACCAGCTTGCGGCTGATCTCATCTTCGTCTACCAGTAAAATTGTCTCGCCCCCCTTGGCCAGCATCGACCTGGGAGCCTGCTCCTCAGGGGCATGGGCGACCCGTGCGCCAGGCAGCCAGACTCGGACCACCGTTCCTTGCCCCGGCCGGCTGTCGACTTCGACCGTTCCCCCGTTTTGCTTCACGATCCCATAGACTGCCGTCAGGCCGAGTCCGATATTGGTTTCTTTCGTAGAAAAAAATGGTTCGAACATCCGCGCCTGCGTATCCAGATTCATTCCGGTTCCAGCATCACTGATCTGAAGCAAGACGTCGTGTGACGGCTTCTTGCCAGCCCCGTTGGCATGAGTGGCGCCTGGCAGGCCCGCACCTGAGCGAGCCTCAATCACCAGTCGTCCACCGCCCGGCATGGCATCCCGCGCATTGACCACCAGTTGGAACAGCACCTTTTCCAGCCCCTCACGATCGACCTCCGCATAAATCGGGGATTCGTCTTGATGGATCACGAGATCAATCTGCGCCGGGAGAAGACTCCTGATCGCGCTCTGAAGATCCGCCAGAACCGTCTTTACCGACAGCACCTGCCGAACCTGCCCGTCTTCCAAATTGAGCGCAATCAATTGAGCCGTCAATGCTGCCGCTTTCTCTCCGGTCTTGAAGATCTCGTCAGTCGCAGTTCGCAGGGGATCGTTGGGAGGCAACTGGGCCAGCAGCACACCGGTCTGTTTCCCGATCACCGAGAACAACTCACCGAACTCCTTGGCGATCCCGGCCGCCATCCGCCCGACGGCCTCCATCTTCTGCGCATCACGCAATCGACGTTCTAATCCTTGTCGCACCGCCAGGCCCTGCTGCAGCTTGTCCTGAGACTGCGTTAGGTCATTGTTCAATCCGGCGATGCGGGCCTCTAATTGTACCTTGCTGGCTGCCAATTGCTCTTCAGTGCGCTTCAATGATTCGACATCTTTCAACAACGTCGACTTCTCTTCTTGCAAAACCGTCACGGCTTCCAAGGCCAGCCCATAGAATACCGCCATCACAAGGAGAACCGGCACGCCAAGTAAATGGCCGACCGCGACGGTTTCACTGTGGACAATACCTTCATACAACAATGCGGCATACCCGGCGCAGAGGAGGAGGCACAGCCCCATCATGTGACTCAAGCGCCGCACCGAGGCCGCCACCAACATCAGTACAAAGTATGTGGTATAGAGATCTGGGCGCGCGTTCCCTGACAGATAGATCGTCCCTGTCACCAGCACCGTATCAACGGCCACGAGCGCGCCATTAACCCAGGCTACCTCGAACCAGGCACCCGGCAACAAGGCAAGCATTCCCACGAATGCCCAAATTCCTACAACCATACCCTCGCTGTTCAAACGGCTGATGACCGACTCCGTTCCGAAGAGCAGCTCATAGGACAGGATCACACTCACCAGGCATTGCAGTAGAATCAGCCGTGAGCGGGGATGCGTGAGGAGTTGGTGAAATCGACTGTTGGGTGAAGTTGAAGCTGTTGCCACTAGTGCATTCACAGGATCGTCCTCCCGATAGACCACGCGTAAGGACAGCAACTTCTGTACCCCTGTTCAGTAACCAGAATCTGTCGATTGGCATAGTAATCCGGGGTTCTTTCCGTAACACAGTCCGAGGAATGCACCCTACGGTCCATACAAAATCGAACGGCTGCCTGGGAATTCACAAGAGGGTCTATCGATTGTGCACCATTGGCGAGGCATTCATGAGCGGGTGGGCAAGTCCCTAACTTGAGCGGGTCTGGCGAGTCGGGTGGTACCGATTCTTCTCGCCCTTACTTACACAGCGAGTACCTTCACAAACTGGCTGGCCCGGGCTGTGGCCTCGTCGACCGACCCGGCAAGGAAGGTGACATGTCCCATTTTGCGGCCTGGCCTGACCGTGCGCTTCCCATACAGATGGAGCTCGGCCCCTGGAATGGACAGGAGGTCTCTGCATCCATTAGAACTCGTGATCTTCTCAACGTCATGGCCGATCAGGTTCACCATGGCGGCAGGACACAACAGCCTGACTTCTCCAAGCGGCAGTCCACACAATGCCCGCACCTGCTGCTCGAATTGTGACACGGTGCACGCGTCCAACGTATAGTGTCCGGAATTATGCGGCCGCGGCGCGATTTCGTTGATCAACAGACGATCCCCACGAAGCTGAAACAGCTCAACACAAAACACCCCGATACCACCGAGAGCTGCCACGGCACGAAGAGCCAAATCCTTCGCCTGTGCGGCAACTTCGGGGGAGACGACCGCCGGAGCAACCGTCACCCGAAGAATCCCGGCCTCATGCCGGTTTTCAACGACCGGATACAAGCGATGCTCCCCATTCGCGCCTCGAACGACCAGCACCGATAACTCCCGCACATAATCCACCATAGACTCGACAATCCACCGCGCACCGGTCGGCACCATTGTCCGAAGTGCCACCTCCACCTCCGCGATGTCGGCCGGCTGCCTGATAACCCACTGGCCCTTCCCGTCATACCCTGCTGTAGCCGTTTTGCAGATCACGGCACACCCGAAGACTTGAACAACCCCGGCAAGTTCAGCGGGATTCGTCACCACCGAAAACGACGGAACAGGAAGTCCCTGCGCCTGCAAAAATTGTTTTTGATCGATCCGATCTTGGATGACTCGAAGCACGGCCCCAGACGGACGGACAGGGCAGATCTGGCTCAACTGTTCACAGAGCGATGCCGGCACATTTTCCCACTCGAACGTGACGGCAGACACCAGTTGGCTGAATTCACGGTAGGTAGAAGGATCTGTAAACGCAGTAGAGAAAGACCGGCTCGCGACCCGATGCGCCGGCGCATCGGGATCTGGATCCCAGACGGCGACCTGATAGCCAAGCTGCAGTGCCGCCCGCGTGAACATGGCACCAAGCTGCCCGCCACCCAATACCCCGAGGGTCGCACCAGGTCCAAGCGGCGGCATGGTCACGACCGCTGACTCGTCCGATCCGCTTGGAGACTGCCCACACTGGTTCCCTGGGCCTCCGGAGAATTGAGAACACTTTCAGTTTGGGACGTACGGAACGCCTTCACGCGATCAGCAATCCAGGGATATCGACCTGCCAGGATCTGGGCGGCCAACAAGGCGGCATTTTCCGCCCCTCCGATGGCGACAGTCGCCACAGGAATGCCTTTCGGCATCTGAACGATGGACAGCAACGAGTCCAAACCTCGAAGATTTTCCGTGGGGATGGGAACACCGATGACGGGCAAATGGGTCTTGGCGGCCAACATGCCCGGAAGATGAGCCGCCCCGCCGGCACCTGCGATAATGACTTCGACCCCTCGTCCCGGCGCCGTTTCGGCATACTCAAACAGCCGGTCCGGCGTCCGGTGAGCCGACACTACTAATAACTCGTACGGGATCTCAAATTCCGAGAGGAGGGCGCCGGCTTTCTCCAGAATCGGAAAATCGGATTTGCTGCCTC
Source organism: Nitrospira sp. (assembly GCA_013140455.1). GTDB lineage: Bacteria > Nitrospirota > Nitrospiria > Nitrospirales > Nitrospiraceae > Nitrospira_D. Next base: position 69,375 of record JABFSU010000025.1, read on the forward strand.
CGAGAATCCCGATGAGCGGACCCTGCGCCTTGTGTATCCGGCGAGATGATCGTCCTGTTCCAGCCATACCAGCGCACTCCTTCCTTCTTCCTACAGCCACCACAACCTGAAAAACAGAGCGCCACCTTAGCGATTCTGCCGGAACGGGTCAAGGTGAACCCTCTCACCGTACGCAACTCCACGTATGGCGATTCTGCACTTCAAATTGACCTCCGCCCAATGTTTCTCATATGATGTCCCGTACGGTTCCTATACTGCCATCCTCTAAGGAGATACCGTCGTGGCTCGCCTTGGTTCAGGCCTACAAAACAAAGTCCGCTCGCTCATCGCGAGGGATAGCGGCCTGAGTGAGATTTCTATCGATGACCTTGCCACATCCAGCAAACTCCAGTCGTGGGAAGCGGTTCAAATACCGGAACGGTTGAAGTTTTCTTCCCGACTAGCCATTAAGCTCGTCATCCTGTTCCTCCTTATCATTGCCTTTGTTCCCTGGACTCAGACGATCACCGTCACCGGTCAACTTTCCGCCTATTCGCCCTATGAGCGGCCGCAAGATATTGAGGCCCAGATCACGGGGCGTATCCAAAAATGGCACGTTTTCGAAGGCGTACGCGTGAAACAGGGGGACCTCATCGTGGAGTTAGAGGATTACGATCCAAACTTCATGGCCCCGGACCTCTTGTCGTTCCTCGATCAACGGAAGAAAGCACTCGAACAAACCCGGAAGGCCGCCCTCTCCCGAGCGGAGCAACTCGACAAACGCATCAAGGAAATGCAAAACCTCGTAAAGGCTGCGGTTCCTGGAGCTCAGGCCAGAGTGAGCGAAGCCGACAACAAGGTCCTCGAAGCTATCCAGAAAATCGAAGCGGCCAAGATCGCGGTCGCCACGGCAGAATTGAACGTCGAGCGCCATAAGCAGCTCGCAGAAGAAGGTCTGGTGTCGCAGCGCGAACTCGAGGTGACGATCCAGACGGCGCTCGCCAGCAAAGCCGATCTCCAAGGGGCACGAGCCAACTTGAAGGCCGCCGAGCAATCCATGAAGGCTCTTGGATTTGGCCGAGCACAGATCAGCGCTGAAGTGCTGCAACGTTTGCTTGATGCTGAAGCAGCACGGGATGCTTCTGTAGGCGAAGCCGCCAAGGCCGCGGATCAGCTGGCCGAGGTCTCCCTCCGCATGTCGAATGCCACGCAACGTCGCAGCGCCAGTAAAGTTTTGGCGCCGATCGACGGCACCGTCGTGAAGATGGCGGAAGCTGGCGCCGGGGAAACCGTCCGACAGGGCGACAAGATCGTCCGTATCTCGCCAAACAGTCTCGATAAAGCCATTGAAATGACCGCTGACGGCATCGATGCCCCACTACTCAACGTTGGGCGGAAAGTCAAAATTCTCTTCTACGGCATTCCGGCGATTCCGCTTCCCGCCTGGCCTGAAGTGATGGCGGGCACCTATACCGGCGTGATCAAGGTCATCGACCAAGTGGATGACGGCAAGGGCAATTTCCGTTTCTGGGTGGTACCGGACCCTGAAGACCGGACATGGCCGGAGCAAAGCCATGTGCGGCAAGGGACCAAAGTCATGGGCTGGGTCATCCTCAATCGTGTCCCGCTCTGGTATGAACTCTGGCGGCGCTTCAACCTCTTCCCGCCCGATTACCAAGAGCGGCCGCCGAGTCTCATCGACACGCTCTTACCGAAAGCGGGACGAGGTGCGAAGTAACCGCTCCAGCCATTATCGTTCAACTGCTGAATCACCTCTCCAGCGCACATCCGTTCATACCCTATGTCCGCGAGACGGCGGGCGACAACAGGCTCATATCCAGGAGAGCAAAGGAGCAGCCATGATGTTACTACGGTTAGGCCTCGTAATTGGGGCGCTCGTTCTATCGATTGCATCAGTTCCGTTCAACGCCGCCGCAGCCGAGGGAGACTCGGCAAAAGGACTCCCCGCAATTCCGTTGAGCATGGACGAAATTCACGCTTGGATCGATCGCTCACATCCGTTATTGAAAGGAGCCGGAACCGAGAAAGTGATGGCACGCGGCCGAATGCTCAAAGCGCTTGGAGCGTTTGAGCCTGTCCTCATCAATGACACCGAGATCGAACGGTTTGTCTCAAAGGATAAGTTCGGCACCCAATCTGTGGGCTTCAACGACACGCTCATCGAAGCCCGGAATCCCATGGGATTTCGGTACAGCGCAGGTGTCCGCCAAGCCATTGGCGATGCCAAAATTCCTGACCTTTCCTTTGGAAACGGAAACCAGCAGGTCCTTCTGGGAGGGTTCTTCCCTCTCCTGAAAGGCTTGATGGTCAACCCTGAAAATGCCGAATTGCAGCGGTCTGAATTAGCTGATCCTCGAGCAGATATCCGTATCGCACAGACCCGGCAGGACTTATTCCTCGCGGCAGCCACACAATTCTGGGATTGGGTCGCGGCCGTCCGCTATGTCGAAGTCCAGCGCAAAGCCCTCAAAGTGGCAGAGGATCGGTTTAAGCAGGTGGAAGGGCGGGCGAAGGCCGGAGCCGTCGCGCCGTTAGATGTGGTCGAAGCCAACCAGGAAGTCCAGCGCCGCCGAGAAGTCTCCATTGCCGCACAGCGTCAGGTGGAGCAGGAACAATTCAAACTCTCGATGTTCCTGTGGGAAAACAACGTTCCATCCCTTCCCTCCCTCGACCGGGTTCCGGACTTTCCGGCACAGATGCTTTCTCCGACGCCTGACGCCGTCAAGGCCCATAAGGTTCAAGCGAAAGCCGAACGGCCCGAAATCAGGGAAATCGGCATTGAAGCCAAGATGAACGATATTGATCTGGAACTCGCCAAGAATAACTTACTCCCGAGCCTGGACGCCGAAGCCGCGCCGGCGCGCGCCCCGGAGAAATTCGTACTGGGCCTCGGCTACCGCTTTGGGCTTGAACTCAGAATCCCCATTCTCCAGCGTCGAAGCCGCGGAGAAGTGCTTGAAGCCCAGGGCAAAGCAGACCGCTTTGTCATGGTCCAAAAGTTCCGTGAACAGCAAGTGGTGGTCGATGTCGATAACGCCCTTTCGGCGATCGAGAGAGCCAAGGAACGGATGGAGGCCGCGGTCCAATCCTTGCGCCTGGCCAAAACACTCGAAGAAGGCGAGCGATTCCGTTTTGGGTTGGGCGCAACCAGCGTACTCTTCGTCAATCTCCGCGAGCGCAATTCCGTGGACTCCGAAGCCCAGGTTATTCGCGCCAAAGCCGACTACCAGAAAGCCCAGGCTCTCTATCAATGGGCCATTGGCGCTTGGGCCAAGAGCAACCCGAGTGCGGTTCCTGTGAATTACCGGTCTCGCGACTAAGTCCGTGTAAACGTGGAATTTACAGTGGATATTTGCTAGGGTGATCAGATCAACGTTGATTCAGCACTGTCACGAGTGTGCCTCGTGACGAGATTCCTCTCTGCACTGCGCCTCGGCGATTTAGCGTAAGGATCTGAAAGACATGGCCCAAGGCCATTCTGATTCGCAGCCGAACCTCTTCCAGGCCATGTTGGGACACCTGGGGCTCCTCTTCCGCCTTGAGAAGAAGGTCCTGGGGCTCATCTTCTCCTACTCGCTTGCCATCGGGCTATTCTCACTGATTGTGCCGTTGACGGTTCAGGAACTCGTCAACACCTTCGCCTTCGCGATTCAGCCCATCACCATCGTGACCCTCGCCGTCATTATGGCGTCGGCCCTGGCCTTTGTCGGAGTCTTCAAAACCCTCCAGTACTACGCCGTCGAGGTGCTGGAACGACGGGTCTTCGCCCGTGTGACACTCGCCATGACGCAACAATTGCCGCTCATGCAGTATCAGAGCTTCAAGCCGCGCTTCGCGAACTTCTTTCTCGAAACCGTGCTGATGCAACGGGCCCTCTCTGTCTTGCTCGTCGACATGATCAACATTGTCGTCGGCGGCGCTGTGGGCATGTCGATCCTCGTCTTCTACCACCCGTATTTTTTGCTCTATGACGCCTTGCTGTTCACGGGGTTCAATATCGTGTTCTTTCTCCTCTCACATGGCGGACTTCGGACCACTATTGAGGTCTCCCATGCCAAATACGAGACGCTGCACTGGATACAGGAGATCTCCTATAACCTCCTACATTTCAAGGCGACCGATAGTCAGCCGTTGCTCATGCAAAAATCCGACAAGTTGGTCAACAACTATGTCGCGACCAGGCGAGAGCGCTTTGCCGTCCTCGCACGCCAATACCTCGGCGCAGTCGGGTGGCAGGCCATTGGCCATAGCAGCCTCATTGCCACCGCCGGCTGGCTCCTCTCCATCGGTCAATTGACGATCGGACAGCTGGTGGCCGCCGAAGTGGTCGTGGCAGGGCTGCTCAATAGTTTCGACGCGGTGGTCAAGCGGATGGGCCATGTCTATTACTTCATGACCGCCTTGACAGAACTCGATCAGTTCTTTGCGCTCCCTAAAGACCAGGAATCGGCGACGCTGTCCGTCCCATTGCCGGACCCTACCATTCACGGGATTCGCCTCACTTGCAAAGACCTGGCGGTTGCGCATCCAGACGCCCCTTCCATTTTTTCGAACTTCGATCTGGAGGTCATGCCGGGTGAAAAAGTCGGCATCTATGCCAGCACTACCGTCGCAAAGACGGCTCTCGCCCGCGTCCTTGCAGGATTAGAAGCCCCAACCCATGGGGTGATCCGTTACAACGGCATCGACCTTCGCCACCTGGATCGCACAGCCGTCAACCGCTGCCGCGGATTCATGCTCGACTCTCAACTCACTCTGTTCGAAGGCACAATCGAGGAAAACATCGTGTTAGGCCGGTCCTATGTACCCTACAGTGATGTCCGCTGGGCGCTCCGCTTCACGGAACTGGAAGAAGAGATCGACGCCTTACCTCAGGGCATCAAGTCCCACGTGCGCACACCCGGCAAAGTCCTGGCCGCAACCCACATTATGAGAATCCTGCTCGCGCGCGCCATCCTCGCCCGGCCGCAGATTCTCATTTTTGACGGGATCATTCACAATATGCATCCGACGATGCGGGAGACGATTCTCCGGCGCCTCTGCTCCAAAGATGAGCCCTGGTCGGTGGTGTTTGTCTCCAACGATCCCAACCTAACACCCCACGTCGACCGTCGGATCATCATCGATTAACCAAGGACACTGTTGTGGGACTGCTCGATCGTCTTCCTATCCCTAAACCGACCGGCGCCCAGCTGTTGATCAGCGTGCTCATCGCCGGGATCGGCTGGTACAGCGGACAAACCCTGAGTCAAGTCGACCAGGACCTGCGCATCATGTATACGGAATACACCCTCGGCGCGACCGACCTCGCACATATTTCCGCCGACACCATGCGCTACCGCAATACGATTATTCGGGCTCTGGAAGCCGACAGTGAAAAGGACTTCGAACGCATCACGGAGTCGCTCCCCGTTCAGCGGGCGAAGATTCAGCATGCCATCGACCGGTACGCGGCGGCAGGCCTGCGCGTATCCCGAAGCGGACGGAGCGAACCGGAAGACATTGAATCCGTTCGACGCAGCCTCGATCAGTACTTCTCCGCAGCCAGCACCACCGTCCAGCTCTTAACCCAGGAATGGACAGCCAACTCTCCGGCCGAGCGCGAAGCCTTGCGTCGAAAAGCGGAAGAGCATGCCTCCGACAATGCCGGCCCGAAGATGATTCAGGTGAGCTTGGCCCTCGACCATTTGCTGGATACCGTCGCCGATGTGGCGAAGGATATGCGCGATGAGGGCACAAAGACGATTCAGGCCAGCAGCATGACATTAGTGGGTGGGAGTTTCTTTATTGCGTTGCTCAACCTATTCCTGGGCCAACGCAGAAAACCGGTCGACGACGACAGCGACGCGGCAGATGATCTTCCGTCCGGCACGACCGGCCGAGAGCATGTCGACGGACCATCCGTTACGCCCATCCCGAGCGAGACCCACTAACAGGATGCTCAAAAAGGCTGTCCAGCAAGGCCGCAGCGAGCGAAGAGGCGAGGCGTACGCTTCGGTACGTTGAGCCTCTGAACAACGCGAGAACGCCGCTGGCGGACTTTTTCGGTATCCTGCTAAGCCGGCGCACGCCCGACTCCCCGAAGAAGCTCAGTCCGTTCATCGGCAGAGAGCTCTTTCCAATTTCCCGCTCCCAACCCGGCAACGCTAATGTGCATGATCCTGACACGGTGCAACCCCGTCACCCGGTAGCCCAACGCCTGACACATCCGCCGGATCTGACGATTGCGCCCCTCCGTCAAGATGATACGAAACCGGTTCGGCCGCACTCGCTCCATCCGGCAAGGCTTTGTCTGGCTGCCGAGAATGACGACCCCCTCCGCCATATGCTTGAGGAATGCCTCGTCGAACGATCGATCAACATCCACCACATATTCCCGTTCATGACCGAATTCAACCCGCAGAATTTCATTCACGATGTTTCCGTCGTTCGTGAGCAGAATCAGACCGGACGAATCCTTGTCCAGTCGCCCGATCGGGAAAATGCGCTCGGGATAGCCGATTTCGGCAATGATATTCCTGGGCACATGCGACTCGCTCGTCGTCGTGACCCCGACCGGTTTGTGGTACTTGATATAGATGAATGCCTGTCCCCATGGGATCACTGTCCCGTCGCAAGCGACGGTGTCCGCCCGACTCACCCGGTCACCCAGTGTGGCAACGACCCCATTGACGGTCACCCGGCCGGATTCGATACGATGATCGGCCTCGCGCCTGGAACAGATACCATGCTCGGTAAAAAACTTATTGATGCGGATGGGAGAAGAAGGCGCGGGCTGAACGTCGCGCGACATCGTGGCGAACGCCTTAATGAACCCGGCGGCCGGCTTTGATCCGGCCGAGCATGCGATAAATCAAGCGGGCAATGGCAAATTGCGGGGCAACAAACCCTTCGATCGGAGCGATCTCACTAATATCCATGCCGACAATCCCCGGACCGTTAGCCAAGGCCGTGACTAGGTGCAGCGTATCGTACCAGCCAAGGCCGCCCGGTTCAGGCGTGCCCAAGGCAGGAATAATGGCGCTATCCAGCCCGTCGCAATCGAACGTCAAGTACACAGGTCCGGTACAGGCCGCCACAACTTCAGGCACCCACCGTGCCGCCCGCCCCTCATAGGGACCGGATGGATCGAGAATCGACGCGGCAAAGAACGTGGAGATGCTCTTGGTCGTCTTGATCCGTTGGATTTCTTCAGGACAGATCGACCGGATTCCAACTTGGACGAGCCGATGCCCATCGTCCACCACTCGCGCCATCACACTGGCGTGGCTGAACGGATTTCCCCCATAGGCCTGGCGCAAATCGCTATGCGCGTCGATTTGCACCACGCATAGATCGGGATACCGTTTCGCATGGGCCCGGATTGCCCCGAGCGCACCCGTATGTTCGCCTGTGAGGGTCACGAGAAATCGCCCGGTCCCGACATGCGGGGCGACAAATGACTGAATCGCGTCAACCGCTTGCCCGTCCACGCGCCCCTGAAGATCGAGCGTGGTCGCGGTCGCGATGCCGCCCCATTCACGGAACGGCTCGCATCCGAGCTGCTCATCGTAAAACTCCACCTGAGCGGACGCCTCAAGAATGGCCGAAGGACCGCGGTCTGATCCAAGAATATAGCTGGACGTGTGTTCATACGGAGCCGGCAGGACATAGACGCCCGCCTGGTCAGGATGACACCAGGGCTCATCGATCCCCAGGAAGTTGTGGTCTTGGCCTTCCCACCCAGCAGGAAGTGTCATACCTGGTCCACCATAGAGGCTGGCGTGGCGTGCGTGCTGCGGGACAACGTGCTCACGCTGATTAGCGGCGAGAGCGCTTGGGGATATTTTCTTCGGGAATAAAGACGGCCAATGCAATGACCGTCGTCCATCGGTCAGGCTTGCCGACCGCCGACTGGGTGATATTCAATGTGCGTACGATTTGTCCGGCCATCTTGAAGACCTGCTCGCGCTCTTTCCAGGCGATATTCGGATCGAACTCGACCCCCAACGTGGTGGCCAGCATCTGTGCGGCAAGATCTTCGGTATATTCGCCGGTCTCTTCATCGGTTTCGCCGTGGGCATGGTGCTCGGAGAGATAGCCGTAGGTCTGACGATCCGTGGGAATGGCGAGTCCGATGGATGCGGACACGAGGCGGTTGCGTTCATTGGTCTCCGATCGGGCCATGACGCAGAAGGTGATTTCACCGGGGTTCAGCAGTTTTTCACCCCGCTTGCGCGGAATAATTTTGCAATTCGGCGGAAGAATCGACGAGACCGTCACAAGATTGCAGTAGGCCACACCGGCACTGCGGAGGGCTTGTTCAAAAGAAGCCAGCTTCTCCTTATGAACTCCCACTCCTCGCGTCAGAAACATCTGTGTAGGTACCATCGTCGTCGTCTCCCTTGTCTATCCGCAGGCTGACCGCGCTACATTGACGAAAAGTTGTATTGGGCCGCTGTTGTACCAAGATTGTCCGGGGTTCGCAATATCCTCACAGGATTATTTCTACGATCCCCCGACCGGTTCTTTCAGATTCAGAACCAACAACCGCGGCTCGGTCATATCCTCAATGGCCGCTCGTACGCCTTCTCTCCCCAAACCGGAATCCTTCACGCCCCCATAGGGCATGTGATCCGCTCGAAACGTGGGAATCTCGTTGGCTAACACGGCGCCCACTTCTAAATGCCGAAAGGCATGAAAGACCTTATTGATATCCTGTGTGAATACACCGGCCTGCAATCCGTAGTCGGATTGATTCAATGCCGCGATGGCATCGCTGAACTGCCGATAGGACGACACCGTGACCACAGGGCCGAATACTTCCTGGCAGGACACTTTCATCTCCGGCTTCACATTCGTAAGCACCGTGGCTTCCAAGACCGTTCCCAGGCGCTTCCCACCGAGCAATACCCGGGCGCCTTGTGACACGGCCTCTTCAATCCATCTCTCGACGCGCTGCGTGGCTCCAGGATCAATCAACGGACCAACGGTCGTCGTCTCATCCGTCGGATCACCGGCCTTCAGCCTGGCGACTTGCAGCAGCAGTTTGGTCGTAAACGTATCGGCCACCGAATGATGAACGAGAATACGCTGGACTGAAATGCATGTTTGTCCGGCATAGCCAAACCCGCCGCTGGCGCACCGCTTGGCAGCCAGATCCAGATCGGCATCCGGCTCGATAATCACGCCGGCATTACCCCCGAGTTCGAGCGTCACCTTCTTCTTGCCGCACTTGGCTTTTAGCATCCACCCGACCGGTGCGCTGCCGGTAAAACTCAGCAATTTGAAGCGGGGATCAATCACAAGCCGTTCCGCGAGCGCATTGTCACAAGGCACCACGTTCAGTCCGCCGGCAGGGAGTCCGGCCTCCAAAGCCACTTCACCGAGGAGTAACGAAGTCAGCGGGGTCTGCGGGGCCGGCTTGATCAGAATCGGATTGCCGGCGGCCAGCGCCGGCGCGACTTTGTGAACGACCAGATTGAGAGGAAAATTAAATGGCGTGATACCGACGATAGGACCCACGGGAAACCGGCGAACCATCCCAAGATACGATTCGGTCTGGGGTGTCCAATCGAGCGGAACGACTTCGCCCGGGATACGCTTGGCCTCTTCAGCCGCAATCGTCAGGGTCTGTACCGCGCGATTGACCTCGCGCTTCGCGTCGGCGATCGGCTTACCGGCTTCTGCCGTGATCGTTTGGGCAAATTCATCCCGGCGGCGATAGAGCAGGGCCGCCATATCCTGGAGAATATTATAGCGGGCATGGGATGGCAATTTCGCCATGACGGGCGCGGCGACCACTGAGGAGGCAATGGCCTCTTCCACGTCGCTTTCACCGGCCTGACAGACTTCCGCAAAGACGTTTCCCGTGAACGGATTGGTCACGCCAGCCGTGATAGCGCTGCGCTTCCAAACTCCGTGGACGAGAAACGGACGTGGTTCCTGCAAACGCGCGATCTCCCTCTAGGACGAGGCAGGAATAGAGGCTGTTTGAGCCGCATCGGCGGCCTGCTGTTCAGCAACCGCCTTGGCAATAAGTTCGTCCGTTCCCCAATCACGTACCGCCTCTAGAGTGAAGCTTTCATACGTGGACACCCCGTGGCAGGATGGACAGTCTGGCATCGGCACTTTTCGGTAAAATACTTCCCCCAGACAGGACATGCAAACCCAAAACTCAGCCGTCCCCTCATGCTGAGGAACTGACCAGAATGATTGCGTGGAAGCCATAGTTACTCCTACGTTATGGCACGTGTGGATCACGAACAAGCGGCCTGGAGCGTTCAACAGACCGCACGGGTCGAATGAGAGACTCACGCTCTGTTCCTCCGCGTGAATGCGGAGCACTCGCAAGCAATCGATCGATTTCTTCGGCAAACATGTCGAACGGAAACGCTCCAGGGATCGCGATCGCAGGTTCTTTCTCCGTAGGGCCGCTCACGGTCCGCATGAGAATAAACCCAGGGGTTCCGTGAAATCCCCAACGATTGGCCTCTTCCCGATCTTCAAAAATCGACGCAACGTGAGACTTTTCTTTGAGGCAGCGTTCAAACGTCGCTTGGGTCAACCCGATGGCGACGGCGTGCCGCTGAATAACCGTGTGATCTAACCGCCCGCCCTCTGCGAACAGGCGATCGTGCATCGCCCAATACTTCCCCTGCCCCCCGGCACAACGCGCCGCCAACGCCGCATCGAGACCGGGCCCCTGGTCAGCGCGAGGATAGTCGCGGTAGAGAAACTTCACTTTGCCGGTATCCACATAACGGGCTTGGATTCTCGGCCAGGTCTCGCGAAAAAATTTCACACAGTAGCCGCAGGTAAAATCCGAATACTCGATCAGCGTCACCGGCGCATTGGCCTGGCCCCTCATGCGAGTCTCCGCTTGACCGGGCTCGTCCTTGGCGCCGGACATAGACGGACACAGGGCAAGACAGCCTGCCATCACCCAACCCACCATTATGCCGCGGCGCGAACGATTCATGACTGCCGCTTGTCCCGCGCCCGCTGCCGCTCCAACAAACCCATCATCAGCAGCGGCCACACCACCGTGGCATCGCTGAGCACTTCGGCAAACCGTCCCCCGTCGGCCGGCGGAACAAACTTGCCCCACGAGATTCCCTCTTGATAGGTGCAGCCGCTTAGGCCGCCCCAGTAATCCGGTTCGGGACAGATCCGCACGCCGTACTGGAAACGCGGCGGCTTCACATTGAGGCCCAGCCGATGGTTGCCGATTTCGATATAGGGCCCGACTTGCTGCGCCCAATTTCGCGGCACCCCGCCGCCGATTGTGAAAATCCCGATCTTCTTGGCGGATAAAATCTGGCCGGCATAGCTATTGAGGTCAAGGTAGGGATTAAAAGACGGGAGGGATTGATGGATGCTGCGCAGCACCGCCAGATCGTCTCCTGGCTTCACCTGAGAACGGGCCTGGACAATCGCCCGTCCCATGGCCCAGGTCCCCACATCCAAGCCCATTTCAGAATCGGTGTAGGCCGGGATATAGACCGGCACCTTTTTCAGATAGGCACTCTTGAGAATTCCGTCCCCTTCATACTCTTCAGCCAGTGTTTTCCCGAGCTCACGCGTCAGAATTTCAGAGGAGAGCGGCGTATCATAATTCACGCGCTTCAGCGTCTGCGAGACTACCTGCTCCACGTAGTTGAGATTCGACTCCATCTCCAGCGTGTCGTAAACGCGATTGTAGCCTTTCTCGAACAACTCCTCATCGGACATCGCCGGATTGACGCGATAATGCGTCTTCCCGATCGACTCGCTCAGACCGTGGGCGATCAGCGCGCCGGTGGAGATAATGCAATGGACCATGCCGCGGTCCACCATCGTGCTGATGATCTTGCCCATCTTGGCGATGGTCATGGCCCCGGAGAGCGTCAAGACGACCTTGCAGTCGGGATCCTCGATCATTGCATCGAGTACTTCGAACGCTTCGCCCAGCCGCCGGCCGCCGAACGCCGTCTTGCTCATCGCAACCAGCAGTTCGTTGAAGGAGCCGATTTTGTCCGGGTCGAGCGGCTCCAGTGCTTCTAAGCCGTCTTTCCCACCGTCATGAAATTCGCGTGTCGCCATAGCCCATCACCGTCCCAAAATATAATGACAAAAGGCGCATTCCTTATACACAACCGTCGCTAGAGGCGTCAATGAAGCGAGCGCCGCATCGCGGCTGCACACTATTTACATCACGCAGCAGAGAGAGAACCTCTGCGCACACAAACCATGAACGAGAACCACGCGCACGACCGATGGAAGAAAGACTCTCTCACAGTGTGATGCCTGATCACCACGAACCATTGAGGATAGCTCCCGATCCGGACAACCCGCATGCGGTGGAAGGAGGGAGAGATCACAAATACTTTCTCCGCGCGCTACTCTCGGGGACAGCGGCGCGTGAGCGTGGGAGAGAGAGGAGAAAAAGGATGTTCAGGATTTCGCGGATCGCCGCGGGGAACGGCTCCCGCCAAGCAAGCTCGGGGTGGTGGTCCCAACGGGATTTGAACCCGTGTTTAAAGATGACTACGACTTCGCCCTTTATTTTCATAAGCTTCGATGATTTCACTCAGGTCAGAAAGGGGTACGACTAAAACACGAGGGGTGCCCGTGGGAGAATAAATGAGTATTGAGTCGAAATTGTCTTCGCAACAGACAAACGCTCTACCCTTAAGCGTATCTCGAAGGGACCGTTAGGATTTGGATGCATGGAAGAACACTACGTCCCTGGAGATGCTCTGGCCTGAAGCCACACCAACCTCATTGGGTGGTACGCCAATGGCGGCTGAAAGTTGCGCACATTTTTCCTCTATCCAAGGTTTTCCCGCCTTATTGGTTTCGTGCTGATAGAACACGAACATCGAACCCTGTGGAAGCGCATCCCAGAATTTACGCGCCTCATGGTTCAACACGTGCTTTGAGTCCCCTCCCCCGTTTTTTGGCTCAAGGCCGGTGTCGGGATCGAGAAATACAACGCACCGCTCATTGCTGAATGACGCAACATAGCTTAGCGCAGCTCGGAGATAGCTATCTCTCTCGTGAAGAACGATATCGAAGACCGAGATTCGTGGATGTTGAGAGAGGCTAGTGACGTTCCGAATGTCGCGGAAACGAGATAGAACCTCCGACGGAATTTGATGCCGCTCACCGTCAATTTCGATGCTGCCAAACTCACTTGGGTTTAAAAAGGCTATTTGAATGATGCGATCAGCTCTGATTCGTCGTGCCAATATCAGCAATACAGACCATTTTATGAGGTCTCGGTTATCAGAGAACCATTTATCGCGCATACGATTCCAAGGACTCTAACGGCTATGGGATTCAACTTGCGATGCTAAATAAGACCCATACGATATTCTGGCAGAGTGAGAGCATAGTCCAAGATAGTTCTCCGGGATTCGTTTCCGTCTCATTGCCGTGAGGTCCTTTAACTGAGAATCGTCTTCGCTCCCTACCTGACATACACGACTCCCGGTAAATCCTTGAGATCCGCATCCCCCGTAACAACTTCAGCCTCCTGATCCCTTGCCGTCGCGTATACAATCGCATCGGCCATGGCTAATCCATGTCGCAAACTCACATCAGCGGCTAAAAGTGCAATTGATTCTGTCAGTTGAACGACTTCGGTGCCATTGAGCCGGCCCGCAAACAATAACGCCGTCTCTTCACCTTTTTCTCGTTTGATCTTCTTGTAGACCTCGTACAGAACGATGGTCGGCGTAATGAGCTGATACCGAGGGGTGAAATAGGCCGCATAGCGGTCGGCCAGAGGGCCATCGGTGAAGAATTCAATCCACCCGCTGGAATCCAATAAGACCCTCACACCCGATCCTTCTTCTCTCGGATATCTTTCGTGGACATACCCTTGAGTGCACCCTTCAGCGATTTCAGCGGCACTTCTGGTACCAGCGTAATGACGCCGCCCTTTTCTACCACCTGCAAGCGCTGGCTGGGGGTGAGATGGAGCTTGTCCCGAACTTCCTTCGGGATCACGACTTGGAACTTAGACGAGATCGTCGTTGTCGCCATACCTGCCTCCTTACGTTTATCGCATCGATCATGGTATCGTCTTACGACTATCCGGTCAAATCTTGCATAGTCCGAGTCTTGATCGGGTCCCCAGGCGAGATTCATCTGAGCATTGGCGCCTGACTGTCCGACTCCATTAGACGAAAAGATAGCAGCTTGAACTGTAGCAGCCGAAAAGCGCAGCTTCGCCCCCTTTTTTGCACTTCTGATTGTTCACTTCGCCCGGAAACAGTACTTTCCTCATCGGATTACCCTATGGAGCCGTCGAATCACCTCCTCATGGCCAAGGTCCCAATTTACGCCAACCCGATCAGCTAAACTCGGGCTATAATCAAAGACTTGTTCCTTTCTCACCCCGACCCAGACCGGAAGGAGGAAGTCTTGTTGTTCGATCAACTCGCGGGTAAAGATCGCATTGAATTCAGCCTTAGTCCAGCCGTTGTTCCCGAAGAAATGTTCTGAAAGAACAAGGACGCACTTCTTGCACTCCTTTAGCCCCTTCTCAATTGACTCCCTAAGACGATCGCCTACATTCAACGAAAATTCGTCATACCACACCGGACACATGAGTTGAGACAAGCCTAGAGCGATTGGTCTGGCAACCGCTTCCTTATCCCGTGAGTCATGGCATATGAAGGCTAGTGGTTTTTCTAATTTTGAGCGTTCGAGGGCGTACTGCGTTCCTCTTAGGCAAAGGGAAACTCCATTTTGAAGTGCCTCTAGCCGAAGCTGCTCATAGTTGTCAGCAGGGACACTGGCTTCAGAATAGAAGTAAACCCTCCCCGTGAACATCAACTGTGTGGAAGCAACTAGTCTTTCTCCGACATAACCTGCCTCGACTGCTACCTCTTTCATGAAATCAAAGATAACATTCAGCCTCTCCAACACGCCCACAAATGCAGCCAGCGGGACTGCATGGTCTGGGAAGTAACAAGAGATATACTTTGCGTTTGCAGTGAAGTCGAGATGAAGGCGAGCTTGTACTTCAAGCCGCGGTGAGTTCTCAAAGTGCATTAAAAGTGGTTTGGCGACATTTAATACATGAGTGAAATCGTTATCGAAATACTCTCGCAGTGATGCCATGATTCTAGGACGCCATCTTGAACTTACTTCCTGAGCACATTTACACCATAGCTTGGCTGCCAACCAATGCGCGACCCACGTACTGGAGATCCGGCGTGAGCTCCCGTCCTAAATAGGTGATGATGGCTTGCCCGGTTTCGGTTGGCTTACACAGTGCAAAGGCGCGAAATCCGAATTTATCAGCGATGCCAAGTTGAAGATTTCCACCGATGGTCGGAAACGATGCATCATTAATGTGATCTTGAATGACGTAACGTGGTATTCGGCTTAACGGTCTGCCGGCCGAGGCAGCAGCAAAAGCAGCGAGCGGATCCGAGTCAGCCGCAAGAGCCTCCGCAATTTGTGAACGCATATGCGCCTTCTTATCCCCTAGGTAGAGGAACTGCTTGTCGTGCATGTTCTCATGCGGCTCGCAGGCGATCTCGACGACCCCGTTTACATCCTTCGGCATAAAATGGAATGCTGAAAGGTGATCAGTCATGCGGCAGTGGCCAAACAAGGCGACTTCGAACAGAGAGCGTTCGCCTCTCGATTCCCTACAGCTATCAAAAGTACGGCCGAGCCATGCGTGCACATACCTGGCGACCTCGGCTAACGAAGGAATGTAGGAGATGGATGACACCAAGTTACTCAAGAGCGGAACCAATGCCAGGTACGCGTTTTGGCCCAAGAGGGTGTCGCCGGCGAAGCAGTAGCCATAAGTATGATCATAATAGATCTCTGTCATGAGGCCATTGTCACCTGGCGATCGGCAGACAACGGGCAAGGCAAAGACCTTGGCCGCGTCATCAATCAGTGTTGGACCGCACGAAGTACTCACGCGGCTATCTGCGGCGATCCATAACCCAGGAGTGTCTGGAACTTCGTGATTACACCATATGCTTATAGCTGTCATCGCGGCCCTACATAAGGAAAAACGCTCGAACTGTGCTGCTGCCTAGGATGGGGTAGATGCTGGCCTTAGCTTTCCTGCTTTCGCAGCCCGCTTCCTCCATCGTTCTCGTCGATCGTTATCGTAGGATGGTAGTCCCAAATATATACGCTGAGTAGCCTCTGCGAATGCCTTCATGGTTTCTGTGTAATAATGGTCGGTAAAAGACTTATGGGGTTCGTCAAGCTTCTTCCATGTCTCGGTAACAAAATGATCCGTAAACAACTCGTGGGTCGTCAAGAGAACAACCGGATTTGATGGCTCTCCTCTGACGTCTGGCCTACGTCCCCACTTTACAAACGGTCTGAGGAGGTCTTTTTCCTTGTTGGTAAAATGGTCCCTCAAAATCGATAGGACGATGATAGAACCCGGTAATTTGTCCGCAACCAGCTTAAGCTTATCGAGATCTTTTCGTTTTATTAAATCTCCTTGTCCTAGTGATTTGGCTTCGCCAATAACCAGGTCAGGAGCAGTGCTGACATCCAGACCTTCTTTTCTTTTCCAGGCGACAAAATCTACTTCAACGTCTTTCCCATCAAATTTAAGATTCATTGCAGTAGAGAAAGTCATTTCATCGAAACTTGTTCCGGAAAATGTCTTTATCAAGCGCAGCGTCAATAGGGTGCTATAAGCCCCTCTACCATAGTCGGGCACCGAAAATGGTCCAACCACGCGGTAATGCCAATTTTTATTGTTCGCCAGAAGGCTAGCTTGGGGGAAATAATATTTATTTAAACATCTTTCGCACGTCAGGGCATAATCCGTTGACGTCAAGCTATGCCAGTTTTTCCCTCTGCAATTGGTGCAATCCGTCTCCAAACCTAGGCGAATAACATTTCTGTCGGTAAAATCAGCTAGGCCGATGTCTCGTAACGAATGTTTCTCCTTGCGTCGAGAAATTAGGTCTATCCAAGTCTTGAGTGGAGCGGTCCTGCGTTCGAAAGTTTCTTTAACAGTGTCAGTATCATTTGTTCTGACGCGAACACCACCAGCCATGCTGTTTAGCAACTGAAGGGTTTCGAGGTCCGCTAAGAGATGTGCTCCCCAAAGACTACCAAGCTGCTCAAGCATCTGCTGAGCGATGAAACCAGGTTCAGAGAGGCTTGCCTCTATGCCCCGTTCCTTAAGAGATCCAATAACGGCTTCTTCTCGAGTAGGCAACCATATTGTCCGGTCAAAGTTCTTAAACCTTTGCCTGAAAACCCATCCTTCACTACCAATAGCAACGCGATCACCGCCCATGCCAAGTCTTGGCCAGCGGCGATCAAACGTGTTGAAAGGGAACACGGTTCCAATCTTGTCGGAGAATCCAGTGTAGGAAATTCTAACCACATTAACCCAACGATCGTAGCGCCCTCCGAAACGTGCGGCAAAGTCAGGCTCGAGGACTTCAAATTGTGTTGTTAGAGTTTTGCCCCGCCCCGGTGTACTCTCTTTTACTGTCAGGGATGTTTGATGTTCTTTATAAGTGACCTCCAACCGTTTATGCCGATGAGCATGAGGATCAGTGGTTTCTATCCATATTGGGGTGCGCCCTAACTTAACTGAGAACGCTCCTACAGGAAGCCCTTTAAGCTCTTTAACTAGCTCCTTCGCTCGTTCTTCGCCAATCGATCGAGAGAATTCGATCGTAGTCTCATGCATCACTCCACGGGACGCTCCTTTTACGGACCTGTGCCCGGCTAGAATCCGTTTCTTAATCGGATCAGTCAGAACCGCAAACCAGTCCAAAGGTATAGGCAATACTGGATGAGGTTCCAGACGGAGATTCCACAGATCGATCAGATCGGTCGATTTTTTAGGGTCAAATACATAGATCACCGGATCGTGATACCAATAACGTTGAGTGTCTAGCCCGTAACGTGTCAGCCGGAGAGGAGTTAGCGCACCCTTATCGAATACTGATAGCCAGGCATCGGGAGAGGCTTTTATCTCTAGAGGTTCCAATACATCTCTAAAATTGTTTTGCAAATAGTCGATATCTTTTTGCTGTGGGTAAGCGCCGAAGATGGCTTCTACACGACAGTCACTTCTGCTGGGCTTAATAAGAAGAGCCTGTCTTTCTTTCCTTAATTTAAATCGGCGCTCTTTTTCATAGAGATCGTGGAAGACATCGAGAATAGATAATCCCACGGCCGGCTCCGCCCAATCACGATACTCACGTGGTGTGAGAAAGTCGTCAAGACCTACAGCTTCGGGTAGGTCAGTGTATTTCTCCCGTAACGCCCCCAGGCCGGCTCGTTCCAGCAAACCGCTTTCCGACTCAACCAGAACGTCAGGCTCGAAAAATTTTATGTACCCTTTTGTGATGTCTGTTGCTTTCATCTGAAGGTAATGGGTTCTTGGCTTCCAATCCTTCGGTGCAGTCCGAAAAACGGGAATTATGGGATTATATTCGCCACCCCATACACATGCACATGCGCGCATGATTTGTCGGAGGGAATGCATGTCGTTTGGATTTACAAGAAAACCAATTCGGGTGGGTCGGAGACGGATCTTGGCAGACAACTCTGTCATTATTTACCGGCCAATCGTTTATGCTGTTTTCCCCAAAATAAGGCTATCTGGTGCCATTCCGGACTGTATGGCTGATAGATAGGAACGATCCTGTCCCTTGTGTAAGCTATCCTTCATGAGAGCATGAAGTTGACCATTCGGACGGCTGCCTGTCGCCGCACAACGTAGACCAGTTTATGCCAGTAAGGCAATCTTTTGAATTTCGGTTACTGGGGTCGATGCTGTCCCCGTGCTCTACCATGACTCCCCGTCCTACTTAGATAAAGACCTTCCTTTCCTTCTTCATAACTGAAAGTGATGCGTTTCCTGGCGATGGGAATCGGACTCGGTTACCTTGATCAGAAGGTCAGGGACTAATGGCACAGTATAGCGCCCCCACAGTGAGGGCCATCGCTTGCTTGATCCGGCGGCAGCTGGACGGGCGGGCATCCAGTCTCAGTAACACGGGAGACAACAAATACATCATACGCCCTCGCTCGCCTCTGCTGTCTTGACACGTCATGCACAGTGACGTACAGTCCTGTCATGCATTGTGACATACACCGGAGGTTAGTTATATGAAAACCCAAATGATGCAGTTTCGGGTGAACGAGGAAGAAAAGGCGTTGATCGAGAAATGCGCCAAGAAAGCCGGGATGACCGTTTCGGAGTACATCCGGGCCTGCATGCTCATGGAAATGGTC